>JAAKDF010000037.1 GCA_011754105.1 Serratia symbiotica | reverse complement strand
GATGTACAGAGTAAAACAGCTATTTGGTGGTTACCTGTTGCTGCGAGACTATGATGCGCAAGTTGCACTGGCTATGGTTATGATCTGTGCATTAAACAAGATGACTCTCGCCGGTATGCCAGATACTGTACGCGTTGCCTAAAAGATTCCCATTAAGGTAAATCTTTATTCTAAATCCGATTTATTCAACAAAGCCGTGCATCACATGAAAATTCCCCCATTAGGGAGTAATAAAATGCTGTAAAAACGGAAAAATAAGCATTTGGTTACAGGGTACTGCTTCCGCTGAAAGGCATTTTTATATATATTGGATATATTAACAGTTTATTAGCCGGAATAACCACAGCATGACTGCTGAAGGACATCTTATATTTTCTGTCGCTTGTGCGATCTTCGCCAAAAAGGCCGAAGTGACATTAGAACTGACCACTGGCGACTGGTGGCACATTATCCCGGCCGCACTGCTGACTTCGCTGCTGCCCGATATAGACCATCCCAAATCGGTATTGGGCCAGCGCCTGAGGTGGATCGCCATTCCCATCGCTCGCACCTTTGGCCACCGAGGCTTCACCCACAGCCTGCTGGCGATCACCGGTGGTATAGTGCTATTCCGGTTGGAGTTTACACGTAGTTGGCCAATCCCTCCTGACGTAATGGATGCCATGATCGTCGGCTATTTCAGTCATCTCCTGGCCGACATGCTAACCCCCGCCGGTGTGCCGCTACTGTGGCCCTGCCGCTGGCGTTTTCGTCTACCGCTGCTAAATTCTCATAAAGGTAATAAATTGGAACGCTCTATGTGTCTCTGCCTGGTGGCGTTTGCTCTCTATTGGCAAGGCGGGTGCCTTATTCCAATACAGTCGTATTTTTGGCAAATAAAAATATTAGATTTTAATCACGTTAAATGACCAATAAATCATCAATGCGCATATTAATAATAAAATAATTCTAAAAAGTTATATCCAATTCAATGTGGATATAACTAAGCCATGCGGCAAGCTATTAGGATATTTACATCTCTACATATGGGAGATAGTGGTCACTTTTATGGCTTTTCTGAATAAACTGCATTTGGAATAATGATTCACCTCAATGGGGCATCTTTCAGGAAACGCGTACGTTTCTGGCATACCGGGAAGCGTCATCGTCTCGCAGCGACAGGTGACCACCAAATAGCTGTTTTACTCTGTACATCGCTGTTTCGGCTATCTAACGTCGGTGGTAGCTTGTTATATTTTTCC
>JAAKDF010000036.1 GCA_011754105.1 Serratia symbiotica | reverse complement strand
TATGATGCGCAAGTTGCAGAGGCTATGGCCATGAACTATGCATTAAACAAGATGACGCTCGCCGGTATGCCATAAACTGTATGTGGTGCCTGAAAGATGCCCATTTAGGGGACTCTTTATTCTAAATCCGATTTATTTAACAACGCCTACTACAGCAATCTTAAGCATTATAAGCTAGTTTTTTTGACTTGGAATATTAATGATGGTGGATCAGAAGATACTCAGCATTGTCCTGACGGCGCATAATTGCGAAGCCTATCTGGACAAGACACTGGCTACTTTGCTCAGCTCGCTTGCTGACCTAAACGAAGGTTATGAAATCATTCTGATTAGCGACGCTTCTGTCGATCGCACAGCGGAAATATTGCAGCAATTTGCCGAGCGTCATGCACACCACACACGTCTATTTCAGGTCTATTTTTGTAATATCGGTAAGGTCAGGCACTTTGGCGTCCAGCAATGTTCAGGCGACTATGTCACCATGGTAGATGGCGATGATTGGCTTTTAGCAGACGCTCTGTGCGATATCGTGCAGTTTTTGGCAGCTTCACAACCGGAATTGCTGCTTACTAGACTCAACGAAGAGCATGGCGAAAACAATCTGGATATCTCATGGACGGGCCTGCAACCGCAGCCGTTGTCACAGCCTCAGGCGATAAAAAAGTTCTTAATCCATAGGGATATGCAGGCTCATTTCATCGGTCAGTTCGTTAAACGGGAAATGCTACTGGCACATCCTTTCCCGCCATTCCGCTGTTATGAGGATGCCTATCTTTTCCCGACAATATTGAGCCATTGTCAGCACATCGTCTTTTCTCGCAGCAGCCCCTATCTCTATTTCAAACCCGGCAACGGCCTCTCTAGCCGGGTTGATAGCGAGAAAGTCGAACTGCTAGTCAAGGCGACGGAAGAGATGGAACGCGTGTTTGGTTATCAATATGCCAATCTTGTCGCCTGCCATTGGATCAATATATTCCAGCGCTATGGCCGAAACATGGACAACACGTCCAGCCGTCAAAAGGTAATAAAAAGAATCAAAGAAATAAGTTCAATTTCTTTTTTACTGGATCCCGATATTCGCCTAAGTTTAAAGAAGAAATATCTCAAGATAAAAAATGGAAAATAACCTGAAAAGCAATCTGCTCCAACCATTATAGAGCATTATATGGGATATTAGGCGTTGTTGAATAAATCGGATTTAGAATAAAGAGTCCCCTAAATGGGCATCTTTCAGGCACCACATACAGT
>JAAKDF010000035.1 GCA_011754105.1 Serratia symbiotica | reverse complement strand
TGGCTAAATGTTCAATTTATTTAACAACGCCACCTTTAGCCTGTAGATCGGCATGGTAGGATGAGCGAACAAACGGTCCACAAGCCGCGTGGGTAAAACCCATGGCCTTGGCTTCTTCTTTCATCTCATCGAACTCAGCCGGGCTGACGTAGCGCTGAACTGGTAAGTGGTGGCGACTTGGTTGCAGATACTGGCCGAGCGTCAGCATAGTGACACCGTGGTGGCGCAGATCGCGCATCACTTCAATGATTTCCGCATTGGTTTCACCTAGGCCGACCATCAGGCCAGATTTAGTGGGGATATGCGGATGTGCTTCTTTAAAACGGTCCAGTAGCTTCAATGACCACGCGTAGTTAGCACCGGGGCGAATCTGAGGGTAAACACGTGGCACGTTCTCCAGGTTATGGTTAAACACGTCCGGCGGCGTTTTGGTAAGGATATCCAACGCGCGATCCATACGGCCACGGAAGTCTGGTACCAGCGTTTCGATCTTGATGGAAGGATTTTTGGCACGGATGGCAGCGATGCAATCGGCAAAGTGTTGGGCACCGCCGTCGCGCAGATCATCACGGTCAACCGAGGTAATCACGACGTAATGCAGGCCCATATCGGCGATGGTTTTTGCCAGTTTTCCCGGCTCGTTTGCATCCGGGATCATCGGGCGGCCATGGGCCACATCACAAAATGGGCAACGGCGGGTACAGACGGCACCAAGGATCATAAAAGTGGCAGTCCCGTGGTTAAAACATTCAGACAGGTTTGGGCAGGAGGCTTCCTCACAGACCGAATGCAGGCCGTTTTTACGCATGGCAGCTTTAATGCTTTGAATGCTCGTCGAGTCGGTCGGTAGTTTGACCCTAATCCAGTCGGGTTTACGCAACAGCTCCTGCGGTTCTGTGACCACTATTTTAACTGGGATCAGTGCCATTTTTTCTGCATCGCGGTATTTGACGCCGCGTTCCATCTGAATCAGTTTACTCATAATCGTGAAGGTTCCAGTTACGAAGTTATAATTATTTTTTAATTATTTAAAATCAATTATTTATATGTTTAGGTATGAAATAGTAGTAAAATTATGGTAATACTATACCACCTTTACGGTGATCTATTCAGCAACTCTATTATCACGATAGAGTTATGTCATAGCTGCAGTTATGCGTCCCATAATAGCCTGTGCAACCTCTTTGCCGTAAAGGTCTGTATATAGACGTGATGATAGGATGCTTATTTCGTGGAGGCTAGGTTCCGTGCCTGGCTAACTAAAATTATTTTTATCCCTCGCTGTGCTAAATCCCTTTGAGAGTACCAGGCTTTAATCCAGCTCCTTTTTTTGCACTCCTAACGGTGTGAAGTAAATATTTGCTTACGACACCAGATATGCGGCGTCTCGAAATGACCTTTGCTAATATTAATCCATCCCCTAGAATAGAAAGGCTTAGCGGTAGAGAAAACCTGAATCTAGTTTTGATCTGCACTAGGCATTGTTGAATAAATCTAACATTTGGCCG
>JAAKDF010000034.1 GCA_011754105.1 Serratia symbiotica | reverse complement strand
TGTCACAAATTATCGCTGCGAAACGATGACACTGGCCGGTATGCCAGAAAGTGTACGCATTGCCTAAAAGATGCCCATTCAATGGAATATTTATTCTAAATCCAATTTATTCAACAACGTCGGTCAGAACTCTAAAGACCAAAGCTGTTTCCGCTGTCGTGAATATCGCTGTCGCTCCGTATTCCAGAGAACCTACACTTATCAGGCTAGGATACCTTGCGTTAAAGATAAAATCGTTGATATGCCCTTCAAAGGTTCTGGGGTTCGAGATACTGCAATAACACTAAAAATTGGTATCAACAGCAGTATCCGCACTTTAAAAAACTCGCGCCAAATTGAATAACGTCCTCGTCAGTCTCCCATGATGATGTAGCACTTATCTGCGAACTGGTATGCGTACAATACCAAAACAGGCGGGGTGTACTTGCCTATACTTTTGGACCGTGCACTGATAAAACTTGTCATAAATTGCTGACGCTGCTGCTTACACTCTTCAATAAGTGGGGCAGCTATAGCCGTGAAGTTCAGAAGGATAAGCATTAAGCATCTGACAGGCAAATTTTTACTCAACGCATTAAGCGTGATAACCTGACGTTAAGAGTCCGTATTAAGAGACTGGCTCGCAAAACGATATGCTTTTTACGCTTGATCGAACTGCAGAAAAAAGTCATCGGAGCCTTCATCGAAAAGCATATGTTCTACTAATTGGAATAACCATCATCTTGCTCTTACTAATGTGAGGTGGGGGTATTTCCCCAGGCTTATCTTTGTTCGCTTTTGAGTTACTGGCACTGCATACCTGAAATACTAGTTTTTCTAACCCCTTAAAGGGGGGTTAGATTCGTAGAATCAAGCTATCACCATTAAACAAGTTTATTACTTTTTATCTGAAGGTTTGGTGCTTTTAATTTCAGTATCCGTGAGTTTTTTGCGAGTTATGCCATTTTGGGCCCATCAAGTTTTGGACCTTTTGTGTTGAGTCTAAAAATAGGTGCCCTAAAGAGTATCTTTTAGCAAGTCTCGGTAGACTACTATAGACATAAAAAAGCCCGCAAGGCTGGTTTTATGTGGGCTTAGTAGACTTCACTGAACTTCAATGCATCATAAAGTGGTGGAGCTGGGGGGATTTGAACCCCCGTCCGAAATTACTACACCGTCGGCACTACATGCTTAGTCCAATCATTACATTCGCCTGTGAGCTACGGATGGACACGCTACACTCACAAACTAGCCTGATTGAATTTAACGCTTCTGCCCCAGGCATGACATTCACGCGATCTCTTTTAGGTTTGACCTTTCTTGATCCCCGTCCTAAGAGCGGAGGCTAGGGAGAAAGGGCTCTTAGCAGTTTATTAAGCTGCTAGTGCGTATTTTTCGTCGTTTGCGACTATTTTTTACGGCTTTTTACGAGGCCAACCGCCCCTCGGCATGCTCCTAGGGCTTCGCAAATCCCGTCGAATCCAGAATCAGCCCCAAGTAACTTTACGCAGTGTACCAGAAGCTTACCCCGTTAAGCTAGAGGCTTAACGGTTGGCATTTTTCATGATACGGGCTTTCGCCTTCTGCCATTCACGATCTTTGATGTCATCACGCTTATCGTGTTCTTTCTTGCCTTTGGCTATGCCAATTTTGATTTTGCACCAGGCATTTTTCCAATACATGGAAAGTGCGACAACAGTATAGCCTTCGCGATTTACTCGGCCCATCAGAGAGTCTAACTCGCGCTTGTTAAGAAGTAGTTTGCGGGTACGTATCGGATCGTATACTAAATGCGATGAAGAGACGCTGAGTGGAGTTAGGGTGGCACCAAATAAATAGGCTTCACCATTACGAAATATTACGTAACTATCGCTGAGGTTGGATTTACCGGCACGCAAGGATTTTACTTCCCATCCTTTCAGCGATAGGCCAGCTTCGATCTCTTCTTCAATGAAATATTCGAAACGAGCTCGCTTGTTTTGTGCAATGGGGGCAGAACCGGGTTTGTGTGCTTTTTTCTTTGTCATAATGTGTTCAATATACTGTATGTGCTAGAGAAAGAAATCCTTTACCGTTCAGTACCCGCGTAGCGTTGTTGAATAAATTGGATTTAGAATAAAGATTCCACTAAATGGGCATCTTTTAGGCAATGCGTACACTTTCTGGCATACCGGCCAGCGTCATCGTTTCACAGCGACAATTTGTGACC
>JAAKDF010000033.1 GCA_011754105.1 Serratia symbiotica | reverse complement strand
TGAGAGCCGAAACAGCGATGTATAGAGTACAACAGCTATTTGGTGGTCACCTGTTGCTACGAGATTATGATGCGAAAGTTGCAGAGGCTATAGCCATGATCTGTTAATTAAACAAGATGACTCTCGACGGTATGCTAGAAATTATACGAGTTGCTTAAAATATGCACATTCAGGGGACTCTTTATTCCAAATCTAATTTATTCAACAACGCTACCGCAAAGGTTGCACGATCCCGGTATTAGCATCGCGGTGACGGGGATAATTCTGATCCTGGTCACATTTTAGAGCTGGGTAGTTAGAAACATACGCAGTCCGGAAGTGTGTACAGATATGCTGCATTATCAGTAAGATGTCATGATGAATGGGGCTATTTTGCCCGCACGCAGACCCAGTTAATACGGTTTTAATCTGGCGGATGCACTTTGTTTGCTTTGGATATATGTGTCTATAGCGCCTTGTACATTAGGCTATAAGGCGATGCAATCGCTGTTGGAATCGGCGTGGCCTCTTCCTGGCTGGGAGTAAAAAGTGTGCACAATTTGCGCCCCGTCAATCCAGCCCTACGCGCTTCATTACCTAGAACCCAGTTCTGTGGTGCCAACAAGACATCAGGGGCATCAGGCGTAGTAATCAGATAAAGGCACTACACCCCATGTAAGATTAGCTCAACATGCCATAACTTTTTGTTACCGTTACCGTTACCGTTACCGTTACCGTTAACGGTACGTAGGCGTGACTTGAATCAATTCAGTTGGACTTTTTTGATATAGTATCTCACTTAAAAGCGATTTTTCTATTAGTTAGAGAGATGCCAAGGGATAGACGAAAACACAATTCTTAAAAAATTGCATCTACAGTTCAGAGGTAGTCATGATCGAAAAAATCGGTGTACTGACAAGTGGCGGTGATGCGCCAGGTATGAACGCGGCGATCCGTGGTGTGGTGCGTGCAGCACTTTCGGAAGGTTTGGAAGTTTTTGGTATTTACGATGGCTACCTCGGCTTGTACGAAGATCGCATGGAGAAATTGGATCGTTATAGCGTGTCTGACATGATCAACCGTGGTGGTACCTTCCTTGGTTCTGCTCGTTTTCCGCAATTCAAAGATGGAAGTATTCGAGCCAAGGCGATTGAAAATCTGAAAAGACGCGTCATTGATGCGCTAGTAGTGATCGGCGGGGATGGTTCTTACATGGGGGCCAAACGCTTGACTGAAAAAGGCTTCCCTTGCATCGGCCTGCCTGGAACTATTGATAACGATGTAGCCGGTACGGACTACACCATTGGTTATTTCACCGCATTGGAAACGGTGGTGGAAGCGATTGACCGCCTGCGTGATACGTCTTCTTCGCATCAGCGTATTTCCATCGTAGAAGTAATGGGCCGCCACTGTGGTGACTTGACGCTGGCGGCGGCGATTGCAGGGGGCTGTGAGTTCATCGTGCTGCCAGAAATTGAGTTCAATCGCGAAGATCTGGTAAATGAAATCAAGGCCGGGATTAGCAAGGGCAAAAAACATGCCATCGTAGCAATCACCGAGCACATCTGTAATATCAATGAACTAGCACGACATATTGAGCAGGAAACTCAGCGTGAGACCCGCGCGACCGTGCTAGGCCACATTCAGCGTGGCGGAACCCCTGTCGCTTATGACCGTATACTGGCATCCCGCATGGGCGCATACGCGATTGAACTGCTGTTGCAGGGTTACGGTGGTCGCTGCGTCGGCATCTTAAATGAAAATATGGTGCACCACAATATCATTGATGCAATAGAGAACATGAAACGTCCGTTCAAAGGCAATTGGCTAGAAACAGCGAAAAAGCTGTACTGATACGCTTTTTTTCTGATGTCAAAATACCTACCGCTTGCGGATAATGTCGGTAAATAATACAGTAATCAGGCTTTCAGTCCTATTTCTCTTTGCACATCATTATTCGCAAGCGGGGTTTGTATACTCGTTAGCGCTATATTCCTAAATCGTCTATATTAAATGTTTTTTATTCTTTAATTGCCAGGAAAGTTTCTGGCAGGCTATTGGGGGCGTTGTTGAATAAATTGGATTTGGAATAAAGATTCCCCTGAATGGGCATCTTTCAGGCAACGCATACAGTTTATGGCATACCGGCCAGCATCATCTTGTTTAATTTACAGATCATGGCTATAGCCTCTGCAACTTGCGCATCATAATCTCGCAGCAACAGGTGACCAACAAATAGCTATTGTACTCTATACATCGCTGTTTCGGCTATCG
>JAAKDF010000032.1 GCA_011754105.1 Serratia symbiotica | reverse complement strand
CCGTGTTTTATAACTAGGGGCGCAATTTCACCCGGCGTTGGAGTTTTAAACGGGACATTGACGGATTTCGCCAGCTTACTGATACAGGTGTAGTACAGGGCTTTGTCAACGGCATTTTTACACTGATGAAAGTGCCGTTGACAAAGCCCTGGAGGGCGCGACGTGTCAGGCCGACAAATCAGTTTTAGCATCAATACGCTGGTCATTGCTATATTGGAATAATGTGGCACTACCGTCATCGCTTTTATCGAATATCCAGATGGCTATAAAATTGAACTGATCGAGAATAAACATACCAGTGACTGCCTTGGTAAATAACTCTTATCCAAAGCGCAATAGCAGCTTTCATTTTTTTGCCTAGGTGATAAGCGCCTGCAACTGGCGGAAAAATTTGCCATAATGCGCGCTGCATCCAATAAAGATAAGAAACTGATGGCCGAAAAAAGTGACCTTAACGCCCTGAGTGGCCGCTTTCGTGGGTTTTATCCCGTAGTTATAGATGTAGAAACTGCCGGTTTTAATGCAAAAACCGATGCATTACTAGAGATTGCCTCCGTTACGTTGAAAATGGATGAGGGGGGGTGGTTGCATCAGGATGAAACCCTGCACTTTCATGTCGAGCCTTTTGAAGGGGCTAACTTGCAACCGGAGGCACTGGCATTCAATGGCATTGATCCGCACAACCCGCTGCGTGGCGCGGTCAGTGAATATGATGCGCTGCACGCCATTTTTAAAACGGTTCGTGCTGGCACTAAACGTCGCGGCTGTAACCTGGCAGTCATTGTGGCTCACAACGCCAACTTTGATCACAGTTTCCTGATGGCTGCTGCAGAGCGCGCCCGCCTTAAGCGCAATCCGTTCCACCCCTTTGCCACATTCGATACTGCAGCGCTGAGCGGTCTGGTGCTAGGACAGACGGTGCTGGCGAAAGCCTGTACCGCTGCTGGTATGCCGTTTGACAGTAGCCAGGCGCATTCAGCACTGTACGATACTGAGCAGACCGCCTTACTGTTCTGTGAAATAGTTAACCGCTGGAAACGTCTAGGTGGCTGGCCACTAACCCTCGGCGATCTCAGCCGCTAAGCAATAATCGGGCGGCTTAGTCTGCATTGGCACCGCCACCCGACTTCATACATAGCTGTACAAAACCATCGCAGCCAATTAAAGCTGCGATGATTGCTCCCCGCTGTATTTTTCTGCTGTTTCTTTAATAAGCTGTTGCAGTTCGCCAAACTGATACATTTCGATGATGATATCGCAACCACCAATTAATTCACCGTTTACCCACAGTTGTGGGAAAGTTGGCCAATTAGCGTACTTAGGCAGTTGCACACGAATGTCCTGGTTCTGCAAAATATCAATGTAAGCAAAGCGCTCGCCACAGGCAGACAGCGCCTGCACAGCCTGCGCAGAGAAACCGCAGTTTGGCAATTTTGGTGAGCCTTTCATGTATAGCAAAATGGGGTTTTCAGCGATCTGGCGCTGAATTTTTTTAATCGTCGTCATTGTCGTCATTATTTATTTCCTCAATATATATATCATGGCGACCACATGCATCATGTGGCTGTTTTAACGGCTGTAGTAGTCATAAGAGATGCTCTTTTTTACAACTACATCACTCGCTACTGATCGCGTCTTACCAGCAAACAACTTTTCTGGTTAAAATATGGATTCATAATAACATTTTTAATTAAAAAATTTAACCAATAATTTCTCCCTCAGTCTGTTTTAATTAACCTAAAAATTCTTTGCGTGTTTTTAAAAAATTAATTAATTGATTTTAAATAAAAAATATGACGTCAACTTTTTCTCACAATATGGATCATTATTTATAATTTCTTCGCTATTTTATATGGAATAATTCGGGGATACTGTCAACCTTCGTTATCCGTTTAACATCACAGTTAGTGATGTTGACATGCGCTTAATTCTTATACTTTCCATGTTTCTACTTATACAACTCTTCTTCAATCTAGCGCATGCTGTACCGCAATCGCGTACTCGCGTTGTCGAATAAATCGAACATTTATCCGGCACGAGGATCAGATCACTCTCATTTTGTCAAAATAGCGACATGGCGTGGCCAAGCAAAAGTTTAAAATCACTAGCTGGAAGGCTTACAACAACGCCCTTATCACTCTGGGTTCACTTACTTTCTGGGGGGGGATGAAACAGCACTTCACGCCTGGTACTGAGAGGCAAAACCTTCTCTTCGTAGTCGCCCACAACATTATTCCAATATGGCAATGACCAGCGTATTGATGTTAAAATGGATTTATCGGCCTGACACGTCGCGCCCTCCAGGGCTTTGTCAACGGCACTTTCATCAGTGTGAAAATGCCGTTGACAAAGCCCTGGACTACACCTGTATCAGTAAGCTGGCAAAATCTATCAATGTCCCGTTTAAAACTCCAACGCCGGGTGAAATTGCGCCCCTAGTTATAAAACACGA
>JAAKDF010000031.1 GCA_011754105.1 Serratia symbiotica | reverse complement strand
CAGACTATGCAGACCGAAATCAAGCGGTAGCAAACCAGCTCCTTACCGGAGACAATACACGGAGGAAAAGTATGACTAGCTACAATCGACGTTCGACAGCCGAAACAGCGATGTACAGAAAAAAACAGCTATTTGGTGGTCACCTGTCGCTGTGAGATTAGGATGCGCAAGTTGCAGAGGCTATGGCCATGATCTGTGCATTAAACAAGATGACGCTAGCCAGTATACCAGAAAGTATACGCAACGCCGCTTACTGATTCAAGTAGCACAATTAGATGACCTGGAAAAATTTTACTAATTATTAACTTAAAATCAATATATTAAAGAATAATTTTTGGTTAAAAAAAAGTTAGTTTATTTGTATTCTTACTTCACTTCAATAGCCTTACTATAATTAATGCAATATTTTTCATCAAGCTACATTATATTTCCGATTTTACATTGATTAGTTAAAATACATACTGACCTCAGCGTAATACCAGTAAAGAATATAGGTTGTAGTTTGCAGAAATATTGTGATAGGGTGGCATTGCAGGGGCGTAGCCGGTTTCTGAACAATCAGCTAGAAACGCCCATATTAACATACTCGTTTCATCTAAAAAAACGTGGTGCGGGCAGCCAGCCCGGTTGACGAGACCATAAACGCGTAATTCCGTCGTAAGGTTGGGGATAGTTTACGTGTACATGGAGATGCCCATCCAAGGCTATTTAACATGGATATTTTAGCCATGCTCATTCTCGCTTTTGGCATGTCTATGGATGCTTTCGCCGCATCGATCGGCAAAAGTGCCAGCCTGCATCACCTACGTTTCCGTGAAGCCATCCGTATTGGATTGATCTTTGGCTTGGTTGGAACCACTACGCCGCTCATCGGCTGGGGCATTGGCCTGTATGCCAGTCAGTACATCATACAGTGGGATCACTGGATTACTTTCTCGTTGCTGTTTATTCTCGGCATGTGCATGATTGCTGAAGGTGTCAAAAAAAAACCGAGCGAAGAAAAAAAAGTGAAGCGCCACGGCTTCTGGCTACTGGTGTTCACCGCGATAGCGACCAGTTTAGACGCCATGACGGTCGGCGTAAGCCTGGCCTTCTTACAAGTGAATATCGTCCATACTGCGATAGCCATCGGCTGTGCTACTATGATTATGGCAACTCTCGGCATCATGGTAGGACGTTTTATCTGCCCGCTCTTAGGTAAACGTGCAGAAATCCTCGGCGGCATGGCGTTGATCGGCATTGGTATTAATATACTGCTGTAACACCCAGCTTTGCCCTGATGCATAATAAAATTTTGCCAATAGCAGCCTTGGTGTGAACCGCGAAAGAGCTTAAAGCTGGCGACGATGCACTGAGATGGGCGTTGTTGAATAAAATAGAACATATTGCCGTCACGAGGATCAGATAACTCTCCTTCTGTTAAAATAGCGACATGGCGTGGCCAAGCAAAAGTTCAAGATCACCAACGGGAAGAATTACAACAACGCCCTTATCACTCAGGGTTCACTAACTTTCAGGGTGGATGAAACGTCACTTCACACCTGCTACTGCGAGGCAAAATCTTCTCTGCGTGGTCGCCCACAACATTATTCCAATATGGCAATAAACCAGCGTATTGATGCTGAAACGGATTTTCAGCCTTATACTTCGCGTCATCCATGGCTTCTTAGACTCCATTTTCACACTAATAAAAGTGCCGTTGAATTGCCCGGACTATACCTGCATCAGTAAGTAGGCGTAGTCCGTTAATGTCTCGTTTAAAACCTCAACGCCGGGTGAAATTGCGCACCTGGCTATAAAACACGGTCAGGAAAAACGGAGGATCTGGCGAAAACTGCATTTAGCCGTAGATACAGAAATACATGAGGTCATCTATGCTGATCTTTCCTTGAGTAATGTAACCGATACGTAAGCCTTCCTAGGTCTCATCCGCCAGACTTACCGTAAAATTAAAGTCGCCTCGGAGGATGGTGCTTACGATATGCGAGTGAGTCATAATGAGTTAAGGCGCAAGAATATCTGGATGTTAATCCCTCACAGAAGCGGACCCCGTTTGTAGCAGATTGGCGGTCTGCTCTCAGACAGCGCCATGGTATAAGCCAGTGCTTCGTGGCTCTCACACAGTCAACACCCTCATGCAGCTTCTCTCCTGCTCATCATGCAGTTGTACCTGCTGATATACCTGTGCCTTCAACTGATATAGATAGCGAGGACTTGGGGAAACGGTCATCAGAATACCACGAGGCTTCACTACCCGCGCCAGTTCGCACGCCTTGCATGGCGCATAGATGCGTAATACCGCATCTATTGATCATTTAGCAAACAGCATGCGCTGGCTGGAGAGACAAAGCAAAAAGAAACTGCTGGGTAGCGTTTGGCCGCGTATCGGATCGCTACCTTGGCAATATCAAATCCATATACTGCTACATTTTATACCGCTGCTCCAGTTGCGCAGCTAATTTAGCAGTGTAATAGACTTTCCCTACAACCGATATTCATAAATGCCATTGCATCGGCTCTCAGCAACGATTCCAGACGTTCCAGAACCCGTTGCTGGAAGCGCGAGACGCCCCTGTATCATCTCCACGCTGTCTCTAGGCAACTTTGAACGCTTGTGCTACACTTTGTTAACAGATTGACGTACCCTTCTTTATCACAGTCAACTGGTGGTTACTGTGAAAACGGCCATGGCAGTTGAGAGCAATGTAGCGGCTAATGATACAGGGGACACTGATAAGACGTAACTTTGGTTCCAGAAAAAAGGGCGTGAGTAGTCTAAGATACGCATCAGGTCAATACAATATCAGCTCGCAACACTCGGTGATGGCAACGTCTAGTGGCGCAGAACAAAAAATCCCGCACTATTAAGATTAATAGTACGGGATTTTTATATCGCTTACGCTAATTACACAGCAATAACGTTTACTGCTGACGGGCCTTTCTGACCATCTTGGATTTCGAACTCTACACTCTGGCCTTCAGCCAGAGTCTTGAATCCATTCCCTTGGATTGCAGAGAAGTGCACAAACACATCTTTGCTGCCGTCAGCCGGAGTGATGAAACCGAAACCTTTAGACTCGTTGAACCACTTAACTTGACCTTTAATCTTTGCCATCTTGAGTATTTCCTTTGGATTGTTTAAACCGCCCGTAGGCGTTACATAGACAAACTAGAGTCGTTACTGCTTGAGGCACTAAGATAAGGATCGACAGAAGAAGTGGTATTCAACGCTAACGTTTTTACTTAGAACTTCTTTACTGAAAATGCTACACATATACAGAACTGTACCTCTTTTTAACCAGAATCGTTATTACATACTCTGTATTCGATGGCAAGCCATTTTTAATCGCCGATTAACATATCGCACATATTTGAAAAGCTTGATAGCAGCATACGGGCTTTGTTGAATAAATTTGATTTGGAATAAAGAGTCCCCTGAATGTGCATATTTCAAGCAACGCGTACAGTTTCTGGCATACCGGCTAGCGTCATCTTGTTTAATGCACAGATCATGGCCATAGCCTCTGCAACTTGCGCATCCTAATCTCGCAGCGACAGGTGACCACCAAATAGCTATTTTTCTCTGTACATCGCTGTTTCGGCTGTCGAACGTCGATTGTAGCCAGTCATACTTTTCCTCCGTGTATTGTCTCCGGTAAGGAGCTGGTTTGCTACCGCTTGATTTCGGTCTGCATAGTCTG
>JAAKDF010000030.1 GCA_011754105.1 Serratia symbiotica | reverse complement strand
GATTAACGCGTTCATGTTCTTCAGCCTTTTAGTACTTAACCTTTCAGTACTTAACCTTGATGATTATCTTGGCTTAGTTATCTCGCCTCAATCCCCGTTGTCAGCTGGTTACATTACCCTGCAGGCATTACTGCAGGGTAATGTAACCCTTCAGGTTCTCAACCGTCACACCCGGTGGGATTGTTTGGCTTCTCGTCATGAGTTACCGGCTCAATATTCCATATAGACTCTTGGTTCATTTGAGCATACGTGCTCGTCCCGGAATCCTGGCTACACAGCATGTGACATCACTCACCATTCACGTCATCGATGTGCAATCGATGTGCATCTGCATAGCCCTGATTACTGGCTACCGTTGGTTATATGGTTATTGGGGAGCATGTATGCGATGATCCTGTCGCTGGCGGCTTCTGCTAACGCTTAGTCAGCAGCCATCTGTTACATCCGCTGTTTTAACCACTGGCTGCAATTATACGGCCAGCGCAGAATGCGCGGTGTGCGCATAAACACCCTAGGCTGGTTTTCCTTCAAATCTGCCTGGTTTGCACCATTAGAGGACTAAACGCGTTTTTTAGCGCCTTTCCCTTGCATCGGTTAGTCTTTACAATGGTGCCGTCTCATCGTGGTACGGAAAAAGCACTGGCCCTTTTCTACTGAAAGCAGACCCTTAGAACCTGATCCGGTCAATACCGGCGGAGGGATTTGAGCCTAGCGACCTGGCCTCACCGCCTCGCCCCCTCAGATACCCTTGCTCTTCTATTTTTCAGGAGTGCAATATGGTCAAAAAATACCTACCCTGTTTACTGCTGCTGTGCGCCGTATCTGTGCTCGCCAAGCCTAAACTGACGGTTTATACCTATGATTACTTCGCCGCCGACTGGGGCCCTGGCCTAGTAGTGAAAAAGCCTTCTAGGCCGACTGCGGCTGCGAATTGCAATTCGTCATACTGGCAGACGGCGTATCGCTGTTTAACAGTCTGCGCATGGAAGGCAAAAATAGCGCCGCGGACTTGGTGCTTGAGCTGGAAAACAACCTGCTGCAAGCGGCGCAGCAAACCGACCTGTTCGCACCAAGATATGTGGATACCAGCAAACTGACCGTACCGGGAGGCTGGAAGGATAAAACCTTCGTGCCTTACGACTACGGTTTACTTTGCCTTTATCTACAACAAGGACAAACTGAAAAACCCGCCTAAAAGCCTGCAAGAACTGGTAAGCCGTGACCAACACTGGCGGATAATTTACGAAGATCCGCGCACCAGTACCCCCTGACCTTGGCCTGCTGGTATGGATGCAAGAAGTCTATGGTGCAAAAGCTTCAGAGGCCTGGCAACAACTGGCGAAAAAACCCGTTACCGTCACCAATGGTTGGAGCGAATCTTATGGCCTTTTCTTTAAGGGTGAAGCCGATCTGGTGCTCAGCTACACCACTTCTCCGGCCTACTACCTGATCAAAGAGAAAAAAGATAGTTACGCCGTCTCCCAATTCAGCGAAGGCCACTATCTCCAGGTAGTGGTTGCCAGCAAACTCAAGGCAAGCAAACATCCTGCGGTAGCGAATCGCTTCATACATTTTATGGTGACGCCAGCATTCCAGAGTAGTATTTCTCTCGGCAACTGGATGTATCCCGTCATCGACACCCCACTACCGATCGGCTTTAAACAGATGACTACTGTGCAAACCACACTGCAATACTGCGCCGACGAAGTGGCTAAAAATCGCGTCAATTGGGTTCAGGTATAGCAAACTGCCGTCATCCACTGATCCCCATTTGGTGGTAGCCGGGTTTATTGGCCGCAGGTCTAATCCTGACCATCGCCATGCTGGCGCTTAGCTCACTGTGGCACTATGCACCAGAAATTAATTGGCACAACTTGTGGCAGGACAGCTACCTATGGTATGTAGTGCGCTTCACCTTCTTGCAGGAACTGCTGTCGGCACTGCTCTCGGTGCTACCTGCCATCTTACTGGCGCTGGCGCTTTACCACTGCCGTTTCCCCTGTAGGCAGTGGCTTTTCAGGCTATGCACTATGACGTTGGTGCTGCCGGTTCTAGTGGCGCTATTCGGGCTACTTAGCGTCTATGGCCAGCAGGGCTGGCTGGCCACGTTGTGCGGTTGTCTTGTTGTTAACTACAGCTTCTCACCCTACGGTTTACGGGTCATTTGACTGGCGCACCTCTTCTTTAATCTACCGCAAGCCAGCCGCCTGCTGTTTCATGCGCTGGAGAATATACCGGTCGAACAGCGCCAACTGGCAGTTCAGCTCGGTATGAACAGTTAACAGCAGTGGCGCATTGTCGAATTGCCAGCGCTGCGCCGCCAACTCCTGCTGAGCGCTGCACTGATCTTTATGCTGTGCTTCGCCAGCTTCGCCACTGTACTGGCGCTGGGCGGCGGGCCGCAGGCCACTACCCTGGAGTTGGCGATATATCAGGCGTTGAGCTACGACTACGATCTCAGCCGCGCCGCGCTGCTGGCCCTGATCCAGTTGGTATGCTGCCTGGGGCTGGTGCTGCTCAGCTAGCAACTGAGCCGCGCATTTCCGGTGGGCAGCAACATTCACGCCGACTACTGGCGCAACCCGGCAGACAGCCAGTGGTGCCGCAACGGCGATGTCCTGATGATCTCTGCCGCCATTTTGCTGCTGCCGCCACTGCTGGCGGTGATGACCAACGGAATCAACCAGGCGCTGACCATGATGTTGCTATGGAGCAGCCGCAAGATAAAGCTACAGCAACAGTTCCGTTGAATCCAGACACTGGAGCTGAGCGGCATAGTGATCCTAGCGATGCCGGGCATTATACTGGCTACCGGCTTCTTCTTGCTGCTCAGCCATACCCTTGGGGTGCCACAGTCACCCTACGCACTGGTAATCCTCAGCAATGCGCTGATGGCTCTGCCCTATGCGCTGAAGGTGTTGGAAAACCCAATGTGCGATCTGGCCGAACGCTACAACTCGCTATGTATGTCACTGGATATACACGGCTGGCAACAGCTGCATCTGATTGAACTAAAAGTGCTACGCCATCCTCTGGGATAAGCGCTGGCCTTCGCCTGCGTGCTGTCCATCGGCGATTTCGGCGTGTTATCCTTGTTTGGCAACGTGCATTTCCGTACCTTGCCTTTTTACCTGTACCAGAATATGGGTGCCTACCGTAGTCACGATGACGCAGTAACTGAGCTGCTGTTGCTGTTGCTATTTTTTCTGCTGTTTACCCTGATCGAACGTTTAACAGGCCGCTCAGCACAATAGATTTCAAGGTGCGCTACAAGATGGCGACTGAACGACAAATCAGTCGTAAAATGAGTTGTATGCCACAAAGCGTCAACTTAAAAGATGGAGGACATATGCTGACGCTTGAAAAACTAACCTATCGCTATGAACATCTAGCCATGTGCTTTGGCCTGTGCATCCAGCCGATCGCCGGATTTTTGTTAACCACCAGTGGCAAGCTTATGCTTAACAGAGCAGATCCACACCATCACGCCGCCAGCCAAACGGCTGATATCGGTGCTGTTTCAAAAAAATAACCTATTCGCTTACCTAACGGTGGCGCAGAATATTGGCCTGGGTCTGCATCCCGGCCTGCACCTGAACGCTGATTAACAGCAGCAACTGGCGCAGATCGCCCGTCAGGTAGAGTTGGAATAACAGTTGCCGCGTTTACCATCGCAGTTGTCCTGTGGTCAGCGTCAGTGTGCTGCCCTGGCACGTTGCATGATCCGCACCCGGCCAATCCTGCTGCTCGACGAACCTTTCTCGTCGCTTGATCCAGCGCTACGCCATGAGATGCTGCAACTGTTGCTGGCGGTGTGCGAACAGCGAAAGCTGACTCTACTAATGGTGTCGCACAATCTGGAGGACGCCGTGCATATTGCGCCGCGCACACTGCTGGTAGTGGATGGCCTCATCGATTATGACGGCTCAACACATGCCCTGCTGGACGGCAACACGCCGGAATCCTGGGTATTAGGTATTTCGATTAAAGCGTGATCGTAAGGTACATTTTTATGCGTGCGGCAGGGGCTGGCGACCCGCCTCCCCTCTTGAGCAATCCCTCTGGCTGGGGGAAGGATAGCGCTGCTTGAAAGATCAACCAGACAGCATTTGCCAGCAGCAGATGCTGATAAACTGGCATCTGCTGCTGGCTCAGCCAGTATTAGAAGGTAAACGCCGCCAGCAAACTCAGCGAGCAGGCAACGCGCAGCCGCCCCGGCGACAGCCAACGACTCAACCGATCATCGCGGCGCTTATCTTGGTGCTAATAGTCTGCCGCCCAATAACGAGCTCCACTTCTGGGCGGTATTAACGCTCTTATCTTCTTGCGCCTTAACTTATCATGACTCACTCGCCTATCGTACGCCCTATCCGGCGAGGCGCCTTTAATTTT
>JAAKDF010000029.1 GCA_011754105.1 Serratia symbiotica | reverse complement strand
TGCTTACTTTGATTAAATATTTTTCGTCTATACTTGGCAACGAATACTAAGTGAATATGCATCAGGAAAATGCAGTTTCTTCCTTGGCGAATATCGTTTTCTGTTATCATAGACAAAATTATAATAGTGATAAAAAAACGACTTCAAGCCTTCAAATTTCAGTTAAGACCAAATATTCAGCAGGAGCTCGATCTCGCTACGTTTTCAGATGGCACGGTATACCCGCCCGTCAATAGCTTCAAAAATAAGCCAGCGCAAGCTGGCAATGCTTTAGCGTCAGTTAAGCCGAAAGGTAAAATTAAGCGCCAACTGGCAGAAATAGAAGCGAAAAATCCAGAATCTGCCATCGCACATTGCTAATATTCTAAGCGACTACCTTCATAAAATCACCAGTGAAATCTGCAAAAACCACGCAATGATCGTCTTTGAAGACTTAAAGGTCAGTAACATGGCCAAGTCAGCAAAAAGCACGGCAGAGCTAAATCAGACTTAAACCGCTCGATACTGGATCAGGGCTGGTATTAAATGCATACTCAGCTTGAGTACAAGCAGCTCTGGCGAGGAGCACAGGTACTGGCAGTATCTGCGGCAGCATATAACAGCCAGCGGGGTGCATGCTGCAGTCATCTAGCGAAAGAAAACCGCCTGTCACAAAGTAAATTTATGTGTCAGGTATGTGGATATGCCACGAAATCCGATATCAACGGAGCTGGTAACATTTTAGCGGCAGGACATGCCGTACTCGCCTGTGGCAAGATGGTGCAGCCATAACGCTCGTTCGCCCGTTGAAGCAGGAACCCACCAAGCAGAGTCAGGTTTCGGTCTGAAAGCTATAGGAATCCCCTTCCTTTCCTCAGGATACGTCTGTAACATGTTCTCACTGGATGTGGGTGCCTTTATCGCCATCGAATTGGCCGACTCCAACGCCAGCAGCCACCCGAACGAAATAGCGTTTTCCTCGAAAAATCGTACCTATGATGAACATTACTTCGGCGATAAATACGGCATCAGTATTTATAAAGCTGCCGGTAAATTTAAATACGACCCGATCTGTGCGCGAAAAGTTTAAGATCACAAATTGGAAGGCTTACAACAAAACACCCTGATCACTTGTGGTTCACTCACGTTCTGGATGCATGAAACGGCACTCTACGACTGGTACTGCGAGGCAAAACCTTCTCTGCGTGGTCGCCCATAACATTATTCCATATAGCATGGCAATGACTATCGTATTGATGCTGAAACGTATTTTCAGCCCGACACTTCGCGCCCTCCATGGCTTCGTCGACTCCATTTTCACTAATGATGAAAATGCTGTTGAAATGCCCGTCCTACACCTGCATCAGTAAGCTCGCGCAGTCTGTCAATGTCTCGTTTAAAACCCTAACGCCGGGCGAAATTGCGCCCCTAGTTATAAAACACAGTCAGGGGAAACAGCGGCTCTGGTGAGAACTGCATTTATCCGTAGATACAGAAACACATGAGGTCATCTGTGCTGACCTTTCCTTGATCAATGTTATCGATACGGAAGCTTTCAAAGGTCTCATCCTTCATAAGTACTGTAAAATCAAAGTCGCCTCGGCGGATAAGGCTTTCGATACAAGAGTGAGTTACGATGAATTAAGGCTTAAGAAGATAAGGGCGTTAATACCGCCCAGAAGAGAAGCCTGTTATTAGTCGGCAGACTATACAGACCGAAATCAAGCAGTGGCGAACTAGCGCCTTACCGGAGACAACACACAGAGGAAAAGTATGACAGGCTACCACACCGACGTTCAATAGCCGAAACAGCGATGTACAGAGTAAAACAGCTATTTAGTGATCACCTGTTGCTGCAAGATTATGATAAGCAAGTTGCAGAGGCTATGGCTATGAGCTATGTATTAGACAAGATAACGCTCGCCGTTATGCCAGAAACTTTACTCGTTGCATGAAAGATGCCCATTCAGGGGACTCTTTATTCTAAATCAAATTTATTCAATATAGCCGACTCAATAACTCGGCTATATTCTAGTTTACCTTAATCAGGTATACCAGAATATAGTCGCCCTTATAGATGAAGGCACCACACGTGCGCGCTTGAAAACAGCGTTAGTCGAGCGTAGCAGATGTTTCAGATCTGCGGGAAATAAAAAATGCAGTGAGACGCTGACTTTCTTTCTTACACTCTTTCATCATTTCCACCAAATCGCCGCCTCTCCTGCGGAAAATCGAAGTTCGGACATACGCTGATTTTGCCTTTTTCATTAACGTCATAGTAACTATTGCCCCATTGAGTAACGTTATAAGTGCTCAGCATCTTGCTGGCATTACGAACATTCATTGCAACCTCATGCACTGCGTACAAATATAGAGTGTGAGCGTTCGATGAAGTGACAGCGGCAACTGTCGGTGCCAGCAGAATATAACTGCGCATCGCCGTTAGCTTCATCCAGGCTATATCCAGTTTAAAACTTCATCTTTGATAGCGTTCCGCTACAGTCAATGCGCTGTGCGCATTATATACTAATAGCCACAGGGGAAAGTGAAATAAAAATTCCCTGGTATCTGTTTAAGACGATTAAAATAACACTGGTAACTCCTCTCTAAAAAATAGAAAAAATGACTGGTAATCCGTCTAAACCTCGACCTAAAATAGACGTCCAGAGGTTAATCCATCTATAACTGATAAACTGCCTAAAGACTTTGCCTGAAGGGCGTTGCAGGATACATCTCACACCATAAATGGAAGGCACTTTATTTGATGCCAAAATGCCAATGCTGTGCAGTAATTTATAACCCGTTTTATGCAAGATAAAGGATACAATGGCTAAACACTTATTCACGTCAGAATCTGTCTCCGAAGGCCATCCTGACAAAATCGCTGACCAAATTTCCGATGCCGTTCTCGATGCCATCCTGACGCAAGATCCGAAAGCACGCGTTGCCTGTGAATCCTACGTCAAAACCGGCATGGTATTGGTCGGTGGTGAAATTACCACCAGTGCCTGGGTCGATATCGAAGAGATCACCCGTAAAACCTTGCGTAAGATTGGCTATGTTCACTCGGATATGGGTTTTGATGCCAATTCTTGTGCCGTACTGAGTACCATCGGCAAACAATCCCCAGACATTAACCAAGGTGTTGACCGTATCGATCCATTAGATCAGGGTGCTGGCGATCAGGGACTGATGTTTGGCTATGCCACCAACGAAACCGAGGTGTTGATGCCAGCACCGATCACTTACGCGCACCGTCTAGTGCAGCGTCAGGCTGAAGTGCGTAAAAACGGCACCCTTCCCTGGCTGCGCCCAGATGCTAAAAGCCAGGTAACCTTTCAATACGACGATGGAAAGATCGTCGGCATTGACGCTGTGGTTCTCTCCACCCAGCATGCCGAAGATTTTGCTGTGAAAGATCTGCAAGAAGCCGTGATGGAAGAGATCATCAAATGGGTGCTGCCGACAGAATGGCTAAACGCGAGCACCCAATATCACATCAACCCAACTGGCCGTTTTGTTATCGGTGGCCCCATGGGCGACTGTGGCCTGACCGGCCGTAAGATCATTGTCGACACCTATGGCGGTATGGCTCGCCACGGTGGCGGGGCATTCTCCGGTAAAGATCCGTCCAAGGTTGACCGTTCTGCCGCCTACGCCGCACGCTACGTGGCGAAAAACATCGTTGCCGCTGGTCTAGCTGACCGCTGTGAGATCCAGATTTCCTACGCTATCGGCGTGGCGGAACCCACTTCCATTACGGTAGAAACTTTCGGTAGCGAGAAAATTCCTACCGAGCAATTTACCCTGCTGGTACGCGAGTACTTCGACCTACGTCCATACGGTCTGATTAAGATGATGGATCTGCTGCAACCGATCTACAGCGAAACCGCCGCCTATGGCCACTTTGGACGCGAGCACTTCCCTTGGGAAGCAACGGACAAATCAGCACTGCTGCGCGATACCGCGGGTCTCAAATAAGACCGCACATTGATGTAAATACGGCGAGTATAGGGTCGCCATATTTATTTTTATCAAGTGGACGTTTAACATGACCCTGAAATCTGACCATCAGATTTATTGGCGTCGGGATCAGTACCAACGGGAAATGGAAAAGGGTTGTCACCATGCTGTCAGCTAGAGGCTGGGTTAAGGAAGATGAGCAACTAAAGAGGAATTTATCATAAAACTCCTTTTTATTATTCCTTATCTCAATGTATTCAATAGATCTGTATCACGCAATATCCTCCTCTTTGCATCATTGGCCGAATATGTATTTGATCCAGCCTGCAACCCCATCACTATCTTTTTGCTCGCTCTTGGCCTGCTGCTGAACAGCAATCTGGTGGCTGGACGACTGGCACAAACCCTGTGGGTTATCAGTCCATACCGGCAGGGTTCGCCCGTTGCCACCGCCACATATGAAATTTCCTGACGCGTCGATCGCCATTGGGTTGATGCCCTCAGGCGGCTGTAACATTAACGGCAGCGGCATTTGGTTCTCTAGATAACGGCAGTACAGGGTCAGCGCACCGTTAGCACCTGTCAATTTGGCCGGACCGTTGTTATCACGCCCAATCCAGGCAATCGCCACTTCTTTGCCATCTATGCCGACAAACCAACTGTCGCGTAGGTCATTAGTGGTGCCGGTTTTGGCCGCCAGGTTGTAGTTCGGGAACTGCACTGACAGCAAACGGGAGGTTCCGCGGATCACACCCTGCTGCATGGCGTATAACGTCAGGTAAGCCGCCTGTGCCGGTACCATGCGTTCCGCCTGAGGGAAGCTCTGATACAGTATCTTTCCCTCCTCAGCGATCACAGAACGCACCGCAGACAGGGGCGCACGTTTGCCGCCGCTGGCAATAGTCTGATATTCCTGCGCCACTTCCATCGGCGTCAGACCTATCGCCCCCAGCAGCATGGAAGGTACTGGGTTGATCTCAGCATTGGGGATACCCAAACTCTGCAACGTGGCACTGATTTGTGCCAACCCTACCGAAAGGCCAAGGTTGACCGTTGGCACGTTCAGCGAGTTGGCAAGCGCATCAACCAGCATCACTTGGCCGCGAAATTTATGATCGTAGTTGTTCGGGTGCCAGATGGTACCATTCGGCTGTTTCAGAGCCAATGGCGTATCCTGTAGCCAGGTATTGAGGCGGTACTTATCCGGCTCGGAAAGCGCAGCCAGGTATGTGGGCGGTTTCGCCAGCGAACCGACTAGACGGCGCGCCTGTATCGCGCGGTTAAAACCAACAAGCTGTGGATTGCCCCCCCCCACCATGGCACGAACTTCGCCGCTAAATCGATCGACAATCACCAGCGCCGCTTCCAGATCCTGCATATGGCGAGCAGCACGCAGCGCCAGGATACCGCCTTCGACCGCTTTTTCCGCCGCATCTTGCGACACTGGATCCAGGGTGGTGAAGATTTTCACGCCGGACAAATTGTTAACCTTGTCGCCCAGCTTAGCCTGCAACTCATGCCGCACCATATATATAAATGCAGGCTGCGGTGTGATCACCCCGCCTTTCGGCTGTACGCCCAGTAGACGTGCACTCAGCATGGTATACAGCTCAACGTCAATAACTCCTTGGCTTTGCAATAGCTTTAGCACCAAGTTGCGACGTTCTAATGCCAGATCTGGATGGCGCCATGGGTTGTAATACGACGCACCCTTAACCATACCCACCAGCAACGCTTGCTGATCGAGACTTAGTTCATGCACCGGGCGGCCAAAGTAATACAGGCTAGCCAGTGGGAAACCATGGATCTGATCGTTTCCTCTCTGGCCGAGGTACACCTCGTTTAGGTACAGTTCAAGAATACGATCTTTGCTATAACGGTAATCCATCAACAACGCCATATAGGCTTCGTTAGCTTTGCGCCACAGCGAGCGTTCGTTGCTAAGAAACAGGTTTTTCACCAGCTGCTGCGTCAGGGTACTCCCGCCCTGCAACGCACGGCCAGCGGTCAAGTTAGCTAGTACTGCGCGGCCGATGGAGTAAGGGCTGATGCCCTCATGTTCATAGAAATGGCGATCTTCGGTGGCGATCAATGTGTCCACCAGCAAATCAGGGAAGCCAGTGCGCGACACGAATAACCGCTGTTCGCGGTTCGGTGACTGGAGCATGGTAATCAGACGCGGATCGAGGCGGAAGAAGCCAAGGCTACGTTGATTTTCCATATTTTCGATCTTTGCCAGACGATTGTTTTGGAAATCTAGACGAGCGTGGATCTGCCCTTCTTTACTATCAGGGAAGTCAAACGGGCGTCGCAGTATGTGGATGCTGTTAGTCTGAATGGTAAACTCGCCAGGGCGAGTGATGCGACTAACCTGACGGTACTGCATGCCTTCCAGCAGATCGATCATTTCTCTTTTGCTGTACGACATGCCCGGTTCCAAGTTGACCATGCGACCATAGACCACTGCTGGCAACTGCCAGACCTTGCCATCGATGCGGCTGCGGATCTGAGAATCCAGATAAATTCCATAGACCGCCAGTGGCGCGGAGATAACCAGAAGCAATTTGATCATCAGGATCAGCCATCGGCGTTTTTTATGCGGTGGCGTTGCCTTCACCTTATCTGGCATCGGTACATCTTCCTGTTTACCCACATCATCATCATGAATATCTTGATTATCATCATCGTTTTTGAGAAAGCGCGGCGGCTTGCGCGAAGCGGTGCGTTTTGGTTGTTTTTCTTTGCGCCGGATAGGCTCGCGCGGTTATACCCAGCCATGATTGTTATTCTCCGAGTGTAACAGCAGTGCTATTAGTAAGTCGCTTAATTTGCGCTGCCAGCAGTTCGCTAAAAAGAAGAAATATCTAGATTCTATACTCTATTGTATAAGAGGGGCAAAAGAACCCGCAGCCATCACAAATGTAGCTTCAAGTATCGTAGATTCGCTGATACTTTTTCGTCCGCCGTGTGGGGGAAAGCATTAGCCTAATCGTCGAGCCATACATGCTTTGGATAGCATCCCTTCATCTATTTTGCACCTTGCGGTAAGCACACCCTTTCAGAATACCGCCAGATTGCCGGTGACCTGTAGCTGGCGGTGCGCTGGTGAGAGTAACTCAAGCTCCACAAGGATGCGCCCCTCCGCCAAAATTGGGATGCGCTATTCACCGCACACTTCCTGTAAACTCACCGACAGCACTGGCAGTTTACCGACGTGATAACGGATCGGCAGGCGGCTGCCCGTAGGCACGGTATAATGGGTGGGTAACGCATTATCCAGCTGCTGTTTTTTTTTGCTAATCCAGCAAGCAGCTCAACGCCTCAGCGATATTGATTTGCTGCAATCTAGGCGTTATTAAATAAATCGAACATTTGGCCGGCACGAGGATCAAATAACTCTCCTGCTATCAAAATAGCGATATTACGTATAGTGACATTGCGTGGCTAAGTAAAAGTTCAAGATCACCAACTGGAAGGCTTACAATAAAACACCCTTTTAACTCGGAGTTCACTCACTTTATAGCTGGATGAAACGTAACTTCACGCCTAGTACTGCGAGGCAAAACATTCTCTGCGTAGTCGCCCACAACATTATTCCAATATGGCATGGCCATGCCTAGCGTATTGATGCTGAAACGGATTTGTAGGCCTGACATTTTGCGCCCTCCAGGGCTTCGTCGACTCCATTTTTACAATGATAAAAGTACCGTTGAACTTGCCCAGACTACACCCTCCCGTTTAAAAACCCAACGCCGGGTCAAATTGCGCACCTCGTTATAAAACATGGTTAGGGGAAACGGCAGCTCTTGCGAAAACTGCATTTGGCCGTAGATACAGAAACACATGAGGTAATCTGTACTAAGCTTTCCTTGAGTAATGTTACCAATACGGAAGCCTTCCCAGGTCTCATCCGACAGACGTACCGTAAAATCAAAGTCACCTCGGCGGATGGGGCTTTCGATACACTAGTGAGTCATGATGAATTAAGGCGCAAGAAGATAAGAGCGTTAATACCGCCTAGAAGCGGAGCCCGTTATTGGTCGGCAGACTATGCAGACCTAAATCAAGCGGTGGCTAACCAGCGCCTTACCGGAGACAACACACGGAGGGAAAGTATGACAGGCTACCACCGACGTTTGATAGCAGAAACAGCGATGTACAGAGTAAAATAGATATTTGGTGATCACCTATCGCCGCGAGAT
>JAAKDF010000028.1 GCA_011754105.1 Serratia symbiotica | reverse complement strand
CCATTTTCATACTGATGAAAGTGCCGTTAAACTGCTTGGACTACACCTGCATAAGTAAGCGGGTGCAGTCCGTCAATTAACGGTGCGTCTAGGCCACCAATAAGGTTAGATATTTGCTTAAATAAATCAATTTAGCCTAGGGCTAATCCACAAATCAAACCTAAAAGTCTGATTATAAAAATGGAAAAAAATGAGCTAGTCTTTTACAAAGGATTGACATAGAAATGATCTGAGAGTAAATAAGTTTATAATGCGTATTTAACGGAGCTAAGAAGCCTAGAGGATATAAGTAACATTATCTACGCCTTACAGTCCTGTCTTCAACGGTGGGTCTGTAGGAAAACATACTTCTTTCTGCTGTGATGCAGCAAGCTTTGCCCGTTATGGCTCCCATCCCCTAACTGCCAACCATCTGAAGATGGTGCCCGGACTCGGAATCGAACCAAGGACACGGGGATTTTCAATCCCCCGCTCTACCGACTGAGCTATCCGGGCAGCGGGGCGCATTAAACCGTATGGGCCGATAAGCGTCAACGGTTTAATGTGCTAAAGGTATAAAAATGCATACGGTTGCTGGTTTTTCAGTCAAAAAGCGTATTAATCACCGCTTTGGCCTGTCAACATGATCCGTTCTCTCTCCTTATATTGCTGTTTCTGCGGTACTGCACCCTACTTGCAAGATATGTTTTTGGCAGCCAATAAGTCAAGGATCTAGTGATTTACCCACAGTTTTTTCAGGCAGCATTTCTGTCTGCTGTGCCCACCATATCGGCGTCCATTTTACACAGCAGCTCGCGCCCCAAAAGTGCTACCACGCGTTGTCTGGCCCGTTATGCCCTACCACTATCCGCCTTGACTACCGGCTTTTGGGTCTGCGACGACATTATGCTCAATGACCGGATACCGCCTTTGATAGAGTGACGCTCACCTAAGTAACGTCGGAAATATTTAACATATTAATAATTATTGGGTTGCTGGATAACTGTCGGTATTAATCCAGGCGTGGTCTTTTTCCCAATTAAATTTCCACCGCCGTACTGGGTCGACCATTACATTGAGATAGTAGCTGTCGTAACCGGCTAATATCGCTACCGGGTGGTAGCCGCGCTGCACCTTTGACCACATCGCGTTTAAACACCGATATGCACTCATCCAGTGAGCGATCGTCGGTATATACCAGCTGTATGCAAAAATCTTGCTCTGGCTGGATTCTGTTATAGTAGGTCCCTTCCATATAGGTTTCATTCTGCGAATCTTCCTGGTTATGTTTGTGGCTGGGATACGAACTGTTATTGCCTTTATCCGTATAAACCTACACCACTAGCAGGCTGGCGGCCTGTTCGCTGTCCGGCAGAATATTGTGCACTAGATACTAGTTACGCTCTTTGCAACGATATTCGACGCCGACCACCGCCGGGATGATAAAACGTGACGGCAGGTGCAACATTTCCTGGTGCGCTGCAGACCTCTAATTCGAAGGCGCTTTCCGCTCGTACTTTAATCTTGTCGTGATGCGGCACGTCTACCGCGTAAGGCGGTGTGCGCTCAAACTGACTCATGCGTTTGCCTATGCTTGGGTATTGCTCACGTAGGGTGGTGAGGGAAGCAAATGCCAGCTACCAATACCAGGCACAGCTCTTTGTTGCCGCTTTCCAACGGCAGCGACTGGCCAGCCCTAATGTGATAGACATTAAACCCAACACAGCGCCAGTAGGCATTCTCTGGGATGACGTGCTAGATGCAGCCTTGAGTATTTGGCTGCTGACGATTGGCAAACAATGAAGACATAGTGATTCTATTGTAAATTAGCTATTCCATAAAAAAGACAACGGCCGCTACTCCAATTGGAATCATGTCCCCTGTTGCCTAAGGGGTCTTAACCAAGCGTCGGCATTCTGTATTTAGACACCGTTTGCTGCACGGTATGCCAGCTTGACGGTGGCAGTTTTCATGCGGGTATAGAAATATATACCGTCGGCACCATGGACGTTTAGACCACTGAACACCGAGCGCTTCCAGCCGCCGAAGCTGTAGAATACCATCGGTACCGGTGCCAGCACGTTGACCTCCATCATACCGGCCTGAACTTTTCCTGCACGAACTGGCGCGCGTAGTGGCCGTTACGGGTAAAGATGGCGTGTGCTGCCATTGCTAGATTCATGGCTGTTCACCGTATCGATAGCGGTCTGTGTAGTTCGGCACGCATACAATGCTCAGAACCGGTCCGAATATCTCTTCACGATAGATACGCATATTCGGTTTAACGTGGGCAAACATGCTACCTAATAATTGCGGCCGTCGGCCACCAGCGTTGCGCCTTATTTCACGCCAAGATCGATATAACCCAATACCTTTTTATGGTGTGCTGAGGAGACCAGCGGACCCATTTCATTTTCTTCGCCTTCCGGCTGAATGCCCGGGCCAATGCGCAGTTGAGTGATAAACGGTTTCAGCCTAGCGATCAGTTTATTAGCTGTGTCGTTACCGACGACTATTGCCACTGGTAGCGCCATACAACGTTCGTCGGCAGAGCCGAACGCACCGCCCATCAGGGCCTTTACCGTTGCGTCGAGATCGGCATCCGGCATTATGATAGCCTGATTTTTCGCCGAGCCGAAGGCGTGTACCCGCTTACCATGGGTGCTGGCTGTACGTCGTTTAGATATACTCCCACACGGCGTCCTAACCGAAAAGCTCACTGCCTGAATATGTGGGTCTGTACACAATTACTTAGCATCTTCATTAGCGCATTGCACCAGGTTGAGTGCGCTGTCAGGTAGTCCAGCCTCTTTGAGTAATTCTGCCATCTGTACTGCAGCAGAAGGTGCCTACGCTGGCACCTTGAGCACGAAGGTGTTACCGCAGGCCAGTGCAATAGGTAACATCTACATCGGTACCATCGCCAGGAAGTTGAACGGGGTAATACCCGCAACCACGCTAAGAGGCTACATTAGCAAAAAGCTTTAAACGACGTTGCCGACTTACGCCGAGGACTCTCCTTTAATCATTCGCACAGCGCATCGGAGTAAACCTTGCCGTGTTCACTGACGATCAGCGTCGCCAGTTCGTCACGCTGCTGTTCCAGCAGCGCCTTAAAATTAAACATGATGCGCGCCCGTCGCAGTGGTGTGGCGCGCGACCAGTCGGCAAAAGTCTGGTGAGCCACGTCAATGTCCTGCTTTACTTCCGTGGCAGTGCTCTGTGTGACGCGGCGTTCAACCTGCCTAGTAGCCGTGTTATGCACTTCTACGGTTTGATTGCTGCTGCTCAGGCACACCTGCCCACCAATAAAGTTACCCATGGTTTTCATGTCTCACCCTCTTTTAAGGCCGCTGTCACCAGATCGCCTGCGGCACTGTCCGCAGGCGATAGCGTTTTTATTACGCTGCTTGCTAGAGAGGCACACAAGCAGGATTAATCCTGACCGAATGAAGCAAACTCTATTTCATTGAAATAAATATTTAAATAAATTATTTTAGAAAATTTATTTTTATTACGGGAGGTGGCAGTTTTGCCACGATTTTGCGCAACAACATGATATATTGGGGAAAATAATACCATTATACTCATCCACAGGACAGCGGAAATTATCCCATACTTTTATACAGAAATAAGCAGCCTATCTAGCAATATGATAAAGCCTGACGTAAAGGGAGAGCCCGGCAATGCCTGTTGGCTGTTTACGGTTTTTTCTAACTGGATCTAAAATTAATATTTTATAATTCCCTAATAATGAAATAAATGCTTGCTTTTAGCGAAGATTCATTTGAATACCACCGCCTGGATTACAGGCACGGCTCACACCCTTCCGCCTCGCTCTTCCTTACAATCTGCTGCGTGGATGGATGGAAGCCAAGATAAAAATCGGAGCAACATATGTCACATCAGCGTAAGAATAATACCGGGTATATACTATGAATTTGCGGTATTGCAGCTATCGGGGGCATTCTGTTCGGTTACGATACAATACTGCTGTAATCTCTGGTGTGAACGATGACTTTAAAACCTATTTTGACCTTAGCTCAATCAAAACTAGCTAAGCAGTTTCCAACGTAGTGATCGGCTGTGTCGTTGGCGCTTTTTGTTCCGGGCCGTTGACTGCGTGTTATGGCCGTAAAAATCTCTGATGCTGGCTGCGGTGCTGTTCGCCATCTCGGCTGTCGGCGCGGCCTTGACCACTACCTTCACCTGGTTTATAATTTACCGCGTCATCGGGGGTTGGCAGTGGGTATCTCCGCCACTGTCTCACCGATGTACATGTGGGAAGTCTCACCAAAAGATATGCATGGTCGTGTACTCAGCATTCAGCATTTTGCCATCGTGTTCGGCCAAATTGTGGTCTTCTACGTTAACTTCAAAATCGCCAGCGAAGCCTGGCTAGTTGAAATGGGTTAGCGTTAGATAATGGATTTGGAAGTTATCCCTAAATAGTACTGAAAAGCGTCGTTTGCTGTGCCTGATGCTGGTGTTTATTCATTCCAGAATCGTCGCGCTGTAGCGTAATGGTCGGTTGTAACGATCAGGCTTTGGCGATGTTAACCAAAGTATCCAACGCTGCCCATGCGCAGAGCGTGCGGTAGGAAATCAAATACTCATTGCACTAGAACCATAGCAATAACTAAACTACGGTGACGAGCTAGTGTACTTTATTATGTTTATTGGCTGCATGATCGCCATGCTACAGCATGGTCATAGGTGTCAACGTGATGATGTACTACGCGCCAATAGTACTGAAAAGCGTTACTTAAAACGCTCAGGAAGCACTGTTCCAAACTGTCTGGATCGGTGTGCTGCAGTTGGTTGGATCGGTGATCGGTGCCATGCTCATGGATCGAATAGGCCGTATCCCGCTGATGCGTTTCGGCACTCTTGGTGCTATCGTTAAGCTGTTAATCGCCTCTTGTGCGCTCTACACCCAAGCTACCGGCTACTTTGCATTGTTCGGCATGCTATTCTCTATAGTGTTTTACGCGTTGTCATGGGGAATGAGCACCTGAGTACAGGTATCAGAAATCTTCCCTAACCGCATGTGTGCGCAGGGCATGCGCATCGCAGTCGGCTGCATGTGGCTGGCCAACTTTGTCGTTTCGCAAACCTACCCGATGATCAACGATAACCCCTATCTGTTCTCTAACTTCCATGGTTCCTTCCCGATGTGAATATTTGCCGTCTGCTGCCTGTTTAGCTACTGGTTTATTAGCTGCTATCTTCCTAAAACTAAAAGCATCTCGCTGGATTCTTGAAACCAAAAGCATCTCGCTGGAAAAAATGGAAGACATAGTGATGGACAAAAATATCGCCAGCCGCAACCCGAAAAACAACAAACGCCGCTGTAAGTCGGCCACTCTCAGGTTCTCTCACATCATTTAGGAGTAAAGCATTATGATTTAGGAGTGGGCATCATGGCCATTGCGCTTGGCCGCTTTTGCATCAAATTTTTAGCCTGGTAAAGAAGTGTAGGTTTAGTAAAGTTGAGCTACACAACTATATGCCGAACGACAAGGTAAAAGATAACCTAAGCAACGATTAATTAAATGCTTTGGCGGCTAAATACAGCATCGAAATCATAACCATTAACACCATCGGCAGGTTTAACCTGCTGGATGATCAGGCCGAATTGCTGAAAAATGCTGAGGCGCTATTGTTGCAAGCTCAGGCGACCCCGATTCATAGCAAGGTGCTAATGCAGCGCGTGCGATCAGCGCAGTAAGGAGCAGAAGAAAACCGACAATCTAGCGATCCTGAAGCTGCTGGCACCGCTGTTAAAGCAATATGTTGCAGGTCTAGGTCTAACCGCTGGGGTTCGGCATCAGTTCACTGCTTTCATCATTGTTGACGAAGGATCTGATTCGCAATTCAGGCGCGCTGTACAAAATCGTGCTGGATACCTTCCACCATTATTTAAGTCATGTCGCACAGCCTAAATTTGATGCGCAGATTCAGATCGATAGTATTGGCCTGGTGCACCTTTCAGGGGTGGAAGATGCGCGGATCAAAAGCGCGCTAAGCGACTAAGGGAGCATCATGCTGAGTTGAACCAGGATCGGCTGGAGAGCATAAATCAGGTGCAGAATCTGGAGCGCCTGGGAGACACCGCCATTTACGTCTTCGAGCTGTTCTCTTCGCAGTTGTATAGCTGGAAAGAAGCGGATATCGTACGTGAAATTCGCCAAAGTTGCGCCCTGCTGCAAGGGTAATGGACACAGATAGTACTAAAGTAGGAGGCAAACATATTCGATTACAATGTGCCTAAATTAGTGTCCGGTTTTATTTGACAGTTACAAACATCCTGCCAGGGGCATCGCCGGGAGCGATACCTAGTTATTTGAAGCACTTTTATAGCGAGGATAGTATTACCTTAGCCGCTAAAAATCCCGATCACCTTAAAAACCTATATCATTAGGCTATTTTGGCCTTAGGTAGTGCGGACAATGCCCACCTACTACCTGTATACGCTGGTAGTTGCGCACTGTCGATGTCCGAACTGGCTGTAACAATAGACGCCTACCCCTGGGATAGGCTCTAAGTGACCGGCCATCCTGGATGTCTTTTTTATAAGATGAATCGTTTAAATAAACTTTAGGGCAATCCAGTACATGCAACCGGAAAGTAGCATTGAGATTGGCAGAGTCAGTAACCAGGCTAACAGGATGTTCTTCACGGTTTTGCTTTGCACACCGCCACCGTCCACTATCATCGTACCAGCAACTGCCGAAGACAACACGTGGGTGGTGGATACCGGCATGCCAGTATAGCTAGCTATGCCTATTGATAAAGCAGCGGTTATCTGGGCCGACACTCCCTGGGCGTAGGTCATGCCTTTCTTACCAATCTTCTCGCCGATGGTGCTGGCAACGCGTTTCCAACCAACCATGGTACCTAGTGACATCGCCAGAGCCACCGCGACGATGATCCACATCGGCGCATATTCCACGGTCTCTAGCAGATCCTGACGCAAGCTCTTTAGGAAGAGTTGGTCAGCCGCAGAGGTTTCCGGCAGATTTGCGTCGTTATTCGCCGTATCGGTTATGCACATTAGCAGGCGACGCAGTTGGCTGCGTTGCTCTACCGTTAGTTGGCTATAGCTCTGCAAATCATGCAACTGCTCCAAAGTCAGCTCAATCGTCGACATCGCACGGGAGATGTTGCAGTGGAACTCAGGGGGTTGTTTTAACACGGTGTCTTCATCATCCCGGCTTGGCTCACTCGGCGTCAAAGACACCTCCTGTGGCAGCGCATTGCAGTGCTGCTGGTAATACTGCTGTAGGTGAGAGACCGCATCACGCGTACGGGTGATGTCATAACCGGTGGAATTCATATTGACGACGAAACCTGCCGGCGCAATGCCGATCAGCACTAACATGAGCAAACCGATACCTTTCTGGCCATCGTTGGCACCGTGCGAGAAGCTGACACCAATCGCTGACAGGATCAGTGCGATACGAGTCCAGAACGCCGGTTTGCGTTTTCCGTCGACCTTTTCACGTTCCCCAGGGGTCATATGGATACGCTGGCGTTTTTTGGTGGTATACCAATAGCGGCGCAAGACGAACACTATTAGCCCGGCGGCCAGCATGCCAACAAATGGCGAGATGAGCAATGACAGGAAAATGCCAATCATTTTCGGAACGTTCAACACATCCACTATCGATGTATGGGTCATCAGGGCGTTTGTTAAACCTACACCGATGATTGCGCCAATCAGCGTATGGGAACTGGAGGCCGGAAGACCTAAATACCAGGTACTGAGGTTCCAGATAATCGCCGCCAACAGCATGGACAACACCATCGCTAATCCATGCGCTGAACTGAAGTTCAACAACAGGTCGGTAGGCAGCAAATGGATAATGGCGTAGGCAACACTCAAACCACCGAGCATCACGCCAAGAAAGTTGAATAAACCCGCCATAATGACCGCAAGTTGCGAATGCATGGCACGGGTATAGATGACTGTAGCAACCGCATTGGCCGTATCATGAAAACCATTTATGGCTTCATAAAACAACACGAACAGCAATGCGAGAATTAACATTAGGATAGTATCGAAATCTAACCCAGTAAACAAATGCAGCATAAGTGTTAAGCCAGTTTGTGGACATGAACGCCGCGCGTTATCAGTGACAACCGGGCCAGAGGAAAAGGGAAATATAGCATTTTTTATTTATAGATGTTGGGTTTATGTTTTCGACATGAAAAACATAAAGAATATTAGTGTGAAATGAGCATCTGGCTAGGGTAATATTTTCAATATGAAGCTGATAAAGTTAGAGATTTACAATCTGCGTGTCTTTATTGAATAAATCGGATTTAGAATAAAGAGTCCCCTGAATGGGCATCTTTTAGGCAACGCCTAGAGTTTCTGGCATACCGGCCAGCATCATCTTATTTA
>JAAKDF010000027.1 GCA_011754105.1 Serratia symbiotica | reverse complement strand
TCTTGAACTTTTGCTTGGCTACGGAATGTCGCTATTTTGACAGAAGGAGAGTGATCTAATCTGATCCTCTTGCCGGCCAAATATTCGATTTATTTAAGAACGCCATGCTATAGATCACGCAAAGTATTTTATTAACTCTATTTAATTAATACATCGTCTTGCCTGGGCATAACTCTGACTATAACATGTTTAATACATCGGAATATCGTACCCCAAGTGGTACTATAGAGTTTTAACGTTGCTTAGACTGAGTCAGGATAGATGTCACAATCGCTAATTGAGCTAAAAGGCAGCAGTTTTACCCTATCGGTTGTTTATTTGTACACTTCAGAACCCGAGGTAATATATCAAGCGTTACTGGAAAAAGTAGAGCAAGCGCCCAGCTTTTTGAATAACGCCCCTGTTGTTATTAACGTTGCAACGCTGGATATCGATGCGAACTGGACAGAACTTCAGCAGGCTGTCGAGGCAGCAGGTTTTCGCGTAGTTGGCATTAGCGGTTGCCAAGTTGAGCGACAAAAGCAGGCGATAATTCAGGCCGGGCTACCACTACTTAACGAAGGCAAAAGCCAGAAGATGGACGCGCACGACACAGTGGAAGAAAATTCTTCCATCAAGGCACGTATTATTAATACGCCAGTACGCTCCGGCCAACAGATTTATGCCAGAAATAGCGATCTGATCGTTGCCAGCAGCGTCAGCGCTGGTGCTGAGCTAATTGCCGATGGAAATATTCACATCTACGGCACGATGCGTGGTCGTGCTCTAGCTGGTGCATCTGGCGATACCCAGTGCCAGCTTTTTTGCATGCACCTGGGGGCGGAGCTAGTCTCTATTGCAGGGCAGTACTGGTTGAGCGACCAGATCCCGCCAGATTACCTTGGGCAGGCAGTACAGCTAAGCCTGTTGGATAACGCTTTAACTATACAACGGCTAAAATAAGCCCTTTTGACAAGGAATCTATTTCATGGCACGCATTATTGTTGTTACATCGGGTAAGGGAGGGGTTGGTAAGACAACCTCAAGCGCGGCCATTGCTACCGGCCTAGCCCAGAAAAACAAGAAAACCGTGGTAATCGATTTTGATATCGGCTTGCGGAACCTTGACCTGATAATGGGTTGCGAACGTCGGGTAGTTTATGATTTTGTTAACGTCATTCAAGGTGATGCCACGCTTAACCAAGCGTTAATCAAAGATAAACGCACTGAAAATCTTTATATCCTACCTGCGTCACAAACACGCGACAAAGACGCGCTGACCCGTGAAGGCGTTGAAAACATACTCAACGATTTAGGGGGAATGGATTTTGACTTTGTGGTCTGTGATTCGCCAGCTGGCATAGAAACTGGCGCACTGATGGCGCTTTATTTCGCTGATGAAGCGATCATTACCACCAATCCAGAAGTGTCCTCCGTCCGCGATTCTGACCGTATACTGGGTATTCTATCTTCCAAATCCCGTCGCGCTGAAAAAGGCGAATTGCCGATCAAGGAACACCTGTTGCTCACTCGCTACAACCCCGGGCGCGTTAGCAGTGGCGACATGCTGAGCATGGAAGACGTGCTGGAGATCTTGTGCATTCCACTGCTGGGCGTTATCCCCGAAGACCAGTCCGTGCTGCGCGCGTCTAACCAAGGCGAACCGGTTATCCTGGATTCCGAATCAGATGCCGGTAAAGCCTATGACGATACGGTTATACGCTTGTTAGGAGAAGAACGTCCGTACCGCTTCATTGAAGAAGAGAAAAAGGGTTTCCTTAAACGCCTTTTTGGGGGATAAACCATGGCCTTACTAGACTTCTTTCTCTCCCGCAAAAAACAGACTGCCAATATTGCTAAAGAGCGGCTACAGATTATCGTCGCAGAGCGCCGTCGCGGAGACAGCGAACCTCCTTACTTGCCTGATTTGAAAAGCGATATTCTGGCAGTGATTTGCAAATATATTCAGATCGATCCTGAAATGCTGCATGTGCAGTTTGAGCAGAAAGACCATGATATTTCGGTGCTTGAACTCAACGTAACATTGCCGGAGGCGGAAGACACAGGTAAATGAGGACGATTCATAAGCCCACTCTATAGTGTTTAGATGGGGGGCTGTAACATAGTACAGATAAATCAATAATGTGATTATTTAGCGGTTTCCCATCCATCTATTACCGGCATTGTTGAATAAATCGAATATTTAGCAGGCATTCGGATCAAACTACTCTCCCTCTGTCAAAATAAGGGAAACTGCTATTCCAGTAGCACCCGCTAATCAGCGGATCTAAGGCGGCAATGCACGGCAAGCACATTATGGTACGCTATATTGCAGTACCCGAGAGCGAGGTGGCTGATTGGCAAGATCATATTTTTAATAAGCCAGGCTGGGCAAGGTGCATATACCATAAATAATTCGAGTTGCAGCAAGGCAGCGACATAATCGATCTCCAGAAGCCTATGTCAGTAAGTGACTGGGTGAGCGAGGAAAGATAATGATGAAGTATGACAGATATAGATAATTTAAACGTGAATCTGGTGAGGCCCGCACAGTGGAGGTAGGGGTGGTATTTTATGATGTCAATGGGGGTTTTTTAACGGTCAAACAGATTGCGGCAGCATGTGCGAACAAACTGCGCAATCAACATCATCACTGCAACCACCAGATAAACGGCGAAGATACCGACCAGCCATTGTGGCATTATCAATCTCAGGAATGACTACTATAAGCAGTACAGTCGCCGGAAGCGTAGAACACCGCTGGTAGCCATTTATCCAATGGCTACCAGCATGGAAAGGTAATGAAGAAATCACAGGTACTAAACGGTGACGGATGCAGTTGGATCATGGTTTGCTTCCACGCTATCTGTACCACTTGCCAAGCGTTGTAGATCCACAGCAGGATGGCCAAAGAGCTAGTCGGCGATTTCTGGGCGAAAGCGCCGACTAGCTCTGAGTTAAGAATGCCAAACAGCGCGCAACGCTCGTACATGCACATCACACAGGGTTGCTGCATGCAGCATAACGTGCTGGAAATAGAGCGCGACTAATTCCAGCAACAGTGCGATTATAGCCATCATTAGCCAAGCCCCACGGCCTTGTAAGCAGTGTTTAAACAATTGCAACATAATATTTATTATTCTACGCAGTAAAGCACCCAAGCGTGCAGTTTAAACCAATTTAGCTCCTTTCTGCCAGTCACTTAGCGGTGCACTAGCGCAAAATATTCACGGGAAGAAGTGTTAATGCTGATCGATCAGCATCTGGGCAAGCCAATGCCATTGTGCTAGTAGGTCAGTCATTGGCGCCAAGGTAAACTGTACGCATAGTAGGCCAACTAGAGTCAATACTAAGTATTGGGCAGAGCCATCCACACCATACGGCCATAAGATAAATGCACCAACGGTGCCAATGATGAAGTCAGCAGAAACAGAAAAGCTGCTTGGCCATTCGGCGTTGCGACTAAAGGCAGGTTAGTGCCGGTATTGATGGCGACCGCTAGCATTTCAAACTGCTCCAGTGGCAAGGCACCGCTCTCAAAGGTAGCACGCGCTTCATTGATGTAGATAGTGCCAACAAAAACGTTGTGACGATAGCAGGCAGTTAAACAGATATAACTGCGACAACTGAGAGGCTGGGAAAGCCTGTAAGATATATTGGTTCACCGGATTGGATTGAACAGATGGTGGTTAATAATCACCGCTACCACAGTCAAAAATACAGTTAATAGAGCAGTGAAAGGCAAATCTTCTTGGAAGGCTTTAAGGATGGCGTATTCATCGGTCACTCCGTACAGCAAGGTGGTTAGAATGATTACCGACAGACCAATAAAGCCTACCTCATCTAGGTGAAACGCTAATGCCCCAACACTAGCCAAACGCTAATCAGCTCCTGGAGCACTAATTTAAGCTGCTCCTGCTTGCTGCGGCCAGCGCTGGCGTTGCGATCGAACACTTTCAGCACCTCGCGCCGCGGTTCAAGCAACGGGATACCGTAATTAAAGAGGTGGAAACGCTCGACCAACAGGCATACCAGTAGACCGCACGCCAGCACAGGCTGCCTTACTGGCGCCATACGCAGGAAGAAATCTATAAAACCATAACCGGCGCTTTTGTCGATGATCAGGGTTTTATGGTTCGCCGACCATAGTCATCACGCCGCTTAGTGCAGTGCAGACACCTGCATGCATCAACAGGCTGCGCAAAAGGCACGGAATTGTTCTAGCATATTAGAGCTAAAGCCGTTGACATCGCCGATATTACCATTGCTATCTGTCTGTTGGGACGTCACGTGGTGATAGATAGAATAAAGCCAGTGGCAACGCTGATCGGCTTTATTGCATAAATTAGATTAAGAGTCACATGAATGGGTATCTTTCAGGCAACGCGTACACTTTCTGGCATACCGGCAAGCGCCATCTTGTTTAATGCGTAGCTCATGGCCATAGCCTCTGCAACTTTCGCATCATAATCTCGCAGTGATAGGTAATCACTAAATAGATGCTGTACTCTGTACATCGCTGTTTCGGCTATCGAACGTTGGTGATAAACTGTCATAATTTTCTACCGTGTGTTGTCTCCGGTAATGCGCTAGTTTGCCACCGCTTGATTTCGGTCTGCATAGTCTGCCGACAAACGCTTCTAGGCGGTATTAACGCCCTGATCTTCTTGCGCCTTAACTCATTATGACACACTCGCCTATCGTAAGCCCCATCCGCTGAGGCGGCTTTGATTGTACGGTACGTCTGGCGTATGAGATCGGGGAAGGCTTCCGTATCGGTAACATTGATCAAGGAAAAATCAGCACAGATGGCCTTATGTATTTTTGTATCTACTGCCACATGCAGTTTTTACCAGAGCCGCCGTTTCCCCTGACCGTGTTTTATAGCAAGGTGCGCGATTTCACCAGGCGTTGGGTTTTTAAACGGGATATTGATAGACTATACCCGCTTACTGATGCAGGTGTAGTCCGGGAAGTTTAACGGCACTTTTATTAGTATGAAAGTGGAGTCGACGAAGCCCTGGAGGGCGCGAAGTGTCAGGCCGAAAATACGTTTCAGTATTAATACGCTGGTCATTGCCATATCGGAATAATGTTGTGGGCGACAACGAAGAGAAGGTTTTGCCTTGCAGTACTAGGAGTGAAGTGCCGTTTCATCCACCCAGAAAGTGAGTGAGCTCCAAGTAATAAGGGCGTTGTTGTAAGCTTTCCAGTTAGTGATCTTGAACTTTTACTGGGCCACGCAATGTCGCTATTTTGACAGAAGGAGAGTGATCTAATCATCGTGATGGATAAATGTTCAATTTATTCAACAACGCGGATAAAAACTTAAATTCCTAGCAAAAACAAGTTTACCTGGCAGCCTATTATATCAAGAGTTGATATGAATCATAAAGTAACGATTGGGAGGCAAAATCAGCAAGACCGTTGCTTCCTGGTTCGGTTTCTTGTTCGGTTTATTTCAACCGGTAATACCGACGATCAGTCTGGCTATAGTAGTAGATGCAAATAGTAATCAGCCATCGGGCGGCTCATGGGATGCCACAGCGACAGGGAACAGGATATAATAACCGATGATTTGCCTCTCTTTTCTCTATGCCAAGGAGTCTGCATGCCTATCACGGCCAACGTTTTGTACCGTGACAGTTTTAATTTTTTCCGTAACCAACTAGCGAGCATCTTAATGTTGGCGCTGTTGACTGCATCTATCTCCTTGCTGCTCAACCAGATTTTCGGCACTGATGCTGAGATGTTGAAGATCCTGAGTGCCACAAAAGGTGACTTTGCTGCATCCGCTAGTATGGATATCCAAGAATTCATTCACCAAATGACGCCAGAACAACAGCTAATGTTGCTGAAGGCATCGGCAGCATCGACATTCTCCGCATTAGTGGGCAATGCGCTGCTGATCGGCGGGGTACTGACGCTGCTGTGCCTGGTATCCCAGGGGCAGCGCACCAGCGCGCTGCGTGCTATCGGTAGCTCTGCGCCAGCGCTGCCGCGCCTGATGCTGCTACTGTTTATTTGCAGTTTTATGATTCAACTAGGCCTAAGGCTGTTAGTAGTACCAGGTGTGATTATGGCGATTGGCTTCTCGCTGGCATCGATCATCACAACCACTGATAAAAAAGGCGTGTTAGCCTCGATTAAATTGAGCTGCAGGCTGGCCTTCTCCAATGTGCGGGTGATCGTACCGGCGATGGTGATCTGGCTGGTGGCCAAGCTGCTACTGTTCTTTGTGTTTAGTAACTTACCGTTACTAACACCCAACGCCGCCAACCTGGTGATTACTGCGCTTAGTAACGTTATTTCCGCTCTATTACTGATTTACTTGTTTCGCCTGTATATTTTGTTGCGTAGCTAATTTGCCGTGGATAACGATAAAATCGGCCTGCCCTGTATTTTTATGGCCTCCATAAAGGATTACGCCGACCAAACTTCTATAATCAGTTACATGCGATACATATAGCCCAATAAATCAGGTATAACCAGCCGATGAACAGATAATGGATTGATTTATGAAGCAATATCTTAATTTTATTCCGCTAATTGTCTTTTTTATCTTTTATAAGCTACACGATATCTACCTGGCTTCCGGAGCGCTGATCGCCGCAACAGCACTGGTACTGGTATTCACCTGGGTGAAATATCGCAATGTAGAGAAAACGGCAATAATCACCTTTCTGATGGTGCTGGTGTTCGGCACCCTAACGCTAGTGTTCCATAACGATCTATTTATCAAATGGAAAGTGACGGTAATCTACAGCTTTTTCGCACTGGTTCTGCTGATCAGTCAATTAGTACTTAAAAAGCCGTTGGTGCAGCGTATGCTAGGTAAAGAGCTTACACTACCGGAAAAGGTATGGAGCAATCTTAACCTGGCCTGGGCGGTGTTCTTACTGGTATGCGGTTTGGCGAATATCTACGTTGCCTTCTGGCTACCACAGAGTACATGGGTCAACTTTAAAGTATTTGGTCTGACTGCTTTAACGCTGGTGTTTACCCTGATCAGCGGCATCTACATTTATCAGCACATTCCGGAAGAAACAAAAAAATAGCTATACCCTAAATAATTCGAGTTGCAGGAAGGCGGCATCGCAGTAACAAATTGGTCAGAAAATAATTTGAATAGCGCTTGCGCTGGGCCGCTGGCTGAACCTAATCCCTGAGGTTTATTTATCTTTAGGAGTTTACGTCAGTAATTAACTGAGGAAAGCTAACGCATAGAAAACTTGAAGTATGATAGGTATATAAATTTGTCATTCATTGCCCATGGCGCGAGTCGCGGGCAGCAGGGTAGAAATCGATGGATGACGAGGGCAATTTGCCCCCACCCAGAATTCTGCGTTAGATTAAAACCCGTTCAACATAAAGATTATTTCATTTCGGTCATGCCATTCATTTTGAAGCGGATGTTGACAACGCGATCTTTTCCTTCTTTAGTTTCATAACGCCCCTTGCGCAATGCTTTCTTTACCTAGCGCGTGAATATATTGCGCGGTTCAGTGGATAAAATGTCGCACTTTAGCCATGCGGACGTTGCTATCAATATCAAACTGCACCTGCACGCTGTATGCAATTTGCAATGCTCTGGCTCGTGGCATAAACTTGACTGATCGGCTTTGGCTCCGCATCGCATGAATTCCCCTGCACAGGCACGTGGCTGATTCACTTAGCAGCTGAGTGATTTTCGTACAGTAATGTCTCATGCAGCCCATTATCTTCTGGCTTTATCTTGATCTGCTTTTCAAATTTTAGTTTCGGCTTTGGACTAGGTTTTATTGGCTGCGGTTTTAGCATCACCTTCGGCAATAGTTCCGGCTTTATTTCGGGTTAATGCTCTACCCGAGGCGGCTCAGGTTGGCTCTGCTGTAGGGGCGATATTGACCATAATCGCGCTGATCGATGCATCCTTAGATTTGGGGGGGGTTATCACGTCCTTAGCGGACGCTTAGAACAATTCCGCCACTAATGCGCAATGTAAGCTAACGGACATGATAATCGGCAATTATAAACGACGATTAGGGAACATCTTTTTTAGTTCATCAATTTTAAATGCAAATAGCAATCATGTGCAATAACGAAAGGAAAACGATCACTTCAACAGTCTTTAATTGAGGTAAAATTAACGAACCGCCGTCATGGCAGGTGGAACACGTGGTGGCAGGGTAGAGCCAGGACACGCAATTTTTACCGGTTCAATAGTGATTGCGGAAGGCTTTGTTGAATAAATCGAATTGGGAATAAATAGTCCCCTGAATGGACCTCTTTCAGTCAACGCGTACAGTTTCTAGTATACTAGCGAGCGTAATCTTGTTTAATGCATATATCATGTCTATAGCCTCTGCAACTTGCTCATTATAATCTCGCAGCGACAGGTGATCACTAAATAGCTGCTTTACTCTGTACATCGCTGTTTCGGCTATCGAACGTCGGTGATAGACTGTCATAATTTCTATCGTGTGTTGTATCCGGTAAGGAGCTAGTTCACTAACGCTTGATTTCGGTCTGCAGTCTGCACAGTCTGCCGACTAATAACGAACTCAGCTTCTGGGCGGTATTAACGCCATGATCCTTTGCGCCTTAACTCATCATCACTCACTCGCCTATCGTAAGCCCCATCCGCCGAGGATACTTTGATTTTAGGTACGT
>JAAKDF010000026.1 GCA_011754105.1 Serratia symbiotica | reverse complement strand
ATAAGGACGGGATATCGTCTTGTGGAGTGCCCACACAGATTGTCTGATAAATTGTTAAAGAGCTATAGGTAAGCCGCTGCAAGGCGGCAAGCTTGGGGTGCATAGACTACGCTTTATATCTGAAGCGTCAGAGCTATTATTTTAAATTTTCTCTTGCTGATCTGGCGGCGTAGCTGCCAGAATACCGAATCTATTAGGGCGAATTATAGGGTTCTAATTCAAAATCACAAGGCTTAATATTCATTTTTTATCTAAACGCTCACTATTTATTCACGGCACCTATTAAATCCGTTTAAATCCGTTTTCTGATGGCTTCTGGCAGATCTGCCAAGCTATTTAATACCCAATCGGCCAGTTTCTCGCCTTGTTCCGTTACCGGATTGCCGGTATGCACTAAAACTTTAGTGCCAACACCAGCCGCCATCGCCGCCTGCATGTCTTCCAGCTTATCACCTACCATATAAGAAGCAGCTATATCAATGTTCAGCTCATGCAGCGCTTGTAATAGCATGCCTGGCTGCGGTTTACGGCAATCGCATGCTTGGCGGTACTTTTCTATTAGCGCTTCTGGATGGTGCGGGCAGAAATAGATGCCATCGAAGTGAACATCACGATTGGCTAACGACCAATCCATCCATTTAGTCAGGTACATGAATTGTTCTTCGATGAACTTGCCGCGCGCGATACCAGACTGATTAGTGACTAAAACCAGCGCAAAGCCCATTTCTTTAAGCTTGTGACAGGCTTCAATCACACCATCAATAAATTGGAAGTGTTCAATTGTATGAACGTACCCATGATCAACATTAATTGTACCATCACGATCGAGAAAAATAGCTGAAACGAGTTGTGTCACCGGTATTACCCCTGAGAGCCTGAATACGCCGACAGTATCGTATGTTTTACCGGGCACTGAAAATGGCGTCGAACATTGACTTAGACGTCTAGACACCTTAACATCTGATCATGCTCTGATTCCATTACAAGGTTTACTTTTATTAAGCCACGGACAGCCACGCTAGAATAAGAATAATATGATTAAACTTTCAAACATCACCAAAGTGTTTCAACAGGGTTCACATGCTATCACTGCACTCTCTGACATAACTATTCACGTTCCTGCTAGGCAAATCTACGGCGTTATCGGCGCTTCTGGTGCCGGTAAAAGCACACTTATTCGCTGCGCCAACATGCTGGAACGCCCAACATCTGGCCAGGTGCTAGTCGATGGACAAGATCTGACTTCGCTATCACAAGGTGAACTGACAGGCGTACGCCGTCAGATTGGCATGATTTTCCAACACTTTAACCTGCTGTCTTCCCGTACGGTGTTCGGAAACGTTGCATTGCCTCTTGAGTTGGACAACACTTCACGCGTAGATATAAAGAAACGCGTTGCCGAACTGCTAGAATTAGTAGGACTGGCGGACAAACATGATGCTTACCCGGCAAACCTGTCTGGTGGCCAGAAACAGCGCGTGGCAATCGCCCGTGCGCTGGCTAGCAATCCAAAAGTGCTGCTGTGCGATGAAGCCACCAGCGCGCTCGATCCAGCAACCACACGTGCTATCCTTGAACTGCTGAAAGACATCAACCGACGTTTGGGACTGACTATTCTGCTGATCACCCACGAAATGGATGTAGTAAAAAGCATCTGCGACCAAGTTGCGGTGATAAGCAAGGGCCAGTTAATTGAAAAAGACAGCATCAGCGCAGTATTTTCTCATCCCAAAAACCCATTGGCCCAGCAGTTTATTCAATCCACTTTGCATTTAGATATCCCGGATGACTACGTCAAGCGTCTGTCACCGGAGTGTCAGGACGATCGCCAGCCACTATTACGTCTAGAATTTACTGGCCAGTCGGTTGATGCCCCTTTGCTATCAGAAGCCGCCCGCCGCTTTAATATCAACAACAACATTATCAACGCTCAGATGGATTACGCGGATGGGGTGAAATTTGGCGTGATGCTTGCAGAGCTTCAAGGCAGTGACGAAGACGCATTGGCAACAATTAAATTCTTACAGGAAAATCAGGTGAAAGTAGAGGTGCTGGGTTATGTCTGAGGCAATGATGTGGTTAATGGGGCGCGGCGTAGTGGAAACTTTCATGATGACCTTTATCTCTGGCTTTTTAGGTTTCGTGCTCGGCCTGCCGGTTGGCGTACTACTATACGTGACTTGCCCAGGGCAGATTATCGCCAACAAAACCCTATACAACGTGCTATCGGGATTAGTGAATATCTTCCGTTCTATCCCGTTCATTATTCTGCTGGTATGGATGATTCCTTTTACCCGTATGGTTGTTGGCACTTCCATCGGCCTGCAAGCGGCCATTGTGCCGCTTACCGTTGGCGCTGCACCGTTTATCGCACGCATGGTGGAAAATACCCTGTTGGAGATCCCACTTGGCCTGTTGGAAGCAGCACGTGCCATGGGTGCCACACCGATGCAAATTATTAATAAAGTATTATTGCCTGAAGCCCTACCGGGCTTAGTAAATGCCGCTACCATTACCCTAATCACTCTGGTGGGCTACTCCGCCATGGGCGGCGCGGTTGGTGCCGGTGGCTTAGGACAGATCGGCTATCAATACGGTTATATCGGTTATAACGCTACAGTAATGAATACCGTATTATTATTACTGATAGTGCTGGTCTATCTAATCCAGTTCTGTGGCGATCGGATCGTTAAAGCCGTCACCCACAAATAGGTTTCATAGCAACTGCTCTTACCTAGCGTATCTATAATAATGCGAGTCTAATAAGGAAAGGATATGTCGTTAAAATTTAAATCCATCATGGCAATCGGCGCACTGATCGGCAATCTGGCTCTGGCAGGCTGCGGCCAGGATAAAAAAGATCCGAACCATATTAAAGTCAGCGTTATCATCGGTGCTGAGCAGCAAGTCGCTGAGATAGCCCAAAAAGTAGCAAAAGAAAAATACGGACTAGAAGTCGAACTGGTAACTTTCAACGACTACGTGTTACCTAACGAATCACTAAGTAAGGGCGATATCGACCTTAATATCTTTCAGCATAAACCTTATCTTAATCAGCAGATCAAGGATCGCGGATACAAGCTGGTGTCAGTTGGTAGCACCTTTGTCTATCCTATCGCCGGTTACTCTAAAAAAATCAAATCGCTTGATGAGCTGAAAAGCGGTTCCCAGATAGCTTTGCCAAATGATCCGACCAACCTGGGCCGTTCGCTGCTGCTATTACAGCAGGTGGGACTGATCATGCTGAAAAATGGTGTTGGCCTGCTGCCAACCAAGTTGGACGTTACCGAGAACCCGAAAAACCTGAAGCTGGTAGAGCTGGAAGCGCCACAACTACCGCGATCTCTGGACGATCAGCAAATCGCACTGGCGGTGATCAATACTACCTACGCCAGTCAAATTGGCTTGACTCCGACAAAAGATAGCTTGTTTGTTGAAAAAAAAGACTCGCCTTATGTTAACCTGATGGTTGCCCGTAAAGATAATAGTGAAGCGAGAAACGTGAAGAAGTTCGTTCAATCCTACCAGTCTGACGAGGTTAACGAAGCAGCCAACAAAATTTTCAGCGGTAGTGCTGTTAAAGGCTGGTAATCGTTTAAGCCCCAATTTTATTCCTGATTATTTACAAGAAGGGATGCGGTTCTTCTTGTTATTTCCGCCATAGATTGCTTAAATAACACCACTTTTATTAAGACAAAGAAATCTTAGTACGTGTTTTACTTCTCTGTTTGTTAGCGCTAGCTTTGGCCAGATGTTTATCGCAGCCTATCGCATTAAACTCAATAAGCACTACTAATAAACCTGCTGCAAGCGCACCGGCCAAGTCTGAGTCAGCAGCACCTCCGGTGCTAGTAGAACTGTACAAAAAAGCAGAAAATATAGTTGGCAAAGCCTTGCCGTGATCTAGGTGAAGTCTTTGGAGGAGACTGCTAGAGCAACGTTCCAGATTCACCTCCAAATCTGGCCACTGCCCGCAAGCACATGCAAATCCGCGCCGCTTATATGAAGGCTAATGCCTTATTGCTTCACGACTGCCAGATTACCAGCGTCGTTGTTGGTTATTACTAACAAGCAATATGCCAATGTTCAGCGCTTAACGTGTCATCTAAATGACCGAGTTTTTTTCAATCAGAACGGTATTATTCGCTCACCGTATAAAGAAAAGTTCGCAGTTCCCCGCCAACCTGGATTAATCGAAGACGGTGGGAGAGAACTGGTGCTGTATCCGCCTTACAATCAGGTAGGCGCTATGCGTGGCCTCAACAAGTTCAGCCATCTGTGAATAATGTTTATTTTCCATAAAAACATGGAAGGCTGACTGGCGGCCGACAGTCCCTCCAGCAACGTCTTGGCGGCAATGCACGAATGGGCGTGTTTGCTCACCCGCTTGCCCTTCTGCCCTAACCCATTAAGCATATCCTTAATCGCGCTGAAAGCATGCGTGTTTAGGGCAAAACGTGGTGCTAGAGTTAGGTAGCCTCGATCTGGTTGATAGAACACCGGTGGTGGATAGCAAACCATATTTGCCATTTGCTAAGAGCCAGCCGCAGGCTCGTGCTGGTTTTACCCAAGCCGCCCCCAGCGGCAATATGCCGGTACATTTCACGCTAGAAGCGGAGCGGCAACTGTAACTGCATCAATCGCATTATCCTCAGCTAAGGCGTTTTATCAGCCAGGTACTGGCAAAGATCCCGCCCAGCCTATCCGTAAGGGAGAAGAAACCAAACGGGATTACGCCGTTTTGCTGCTGGAGTTCAACGTCCGCTGGCTGGTGATCAATCAGCAAATTGAGGTGTTATCTCTTAACATCCGTTAAATTTTCACTGTCTCTCTTTTGGCAGCCGACACAGTCTGGTAGACTAAATTACTTTTGAAAATTTTGGCGGCCCCTCTCTGGCAGCCGGCTGCAATTTCCAGTTCTAACGAAACCAAAACACCATGCGTACTAGCCAATATCTGCTCTCCACCCTGAAGGAAAACCCTGCCGATGCTGAAGTGATCAGCCATCAATTGATGCTGCGTGCCGGGATGATTCGCAAACTGGCCTCCGGTCTTTACACTTGGTTGCCGACCGGCCTACGCGTTCTGAAAAAGGTGGAGAACATTGTTCGCGAAGAAATGAACAATGCTAACGCGATCGAAGTTTCCATGCCGGTAGTTCAGCCTGGCGATTTATGGCAAGAAAGCCGCCGCTGGGAGCAGTATGGCACAGAGCTTCTGCGCTTTGTCGATCGTGGTGACCGTCCGTTCGTACTCGGCCCAACCCATGAAGAAGTGATCACCGATCTTATCCGTAACGAAATCAGATCTTACAAACAGCTACCGTTGAACTTCTTCCAGATCCAGACCAAATTCCGTGATGAAGTGCGCCCACGTTTCGGCATCATGCGTTCCCGCGAGTTCCTGATGAAAGATGCCTATTCATTACATATTTCACAAGATTCCCTACAGGTGACCTACGATGCAATGTACCAAGCCTACAACAAGATCTTCAACCGCATGGGGCTGGATTTTCGTCCGGTACAGGCTGATACAGGTTCGATCGGCGGCAGTGTCTCGCACGAGTTCCAGGTGCTGGCTGACAGCGGTGAAGACAATATTGTCTTCTCCACCGGTTCTGACTATGCGGCCAATATTGAGCTAGCGGAAGCGCTATACCCTGCCCATCCGCGTGCGGCAGCCAACGAGGTGCTGCGCACGGTCGATACGCCGAACGCCAAAACCATAGCCGAACTGGTTAAACAGTTCCAACTACCAGTGGAGAAAACCGTCAAGACGCTGCTAGTCCATGCCACTAAAGACAGCGGCTATAAGTTAGTAGCCCTATTGGTACGCGGAGACCATACGTTAAATAAAATCAAAGCTGAAAAGCTGCTGCACGTTACCGTACCGCTCACCTTTGCTACTGAAGAAGAAATCCGCGCCGTTAGCGATGCTGGACCTGGTTCGCTAGGCCCCATCAAGCTACAGGTGCCGATCATTGCGGACCGCTGCGTGGCGGCGATGAGCGATTTTGCCGCAGGTGCCAACATTGAGGGTAAACACTATCTCGGTATTAATTGGCAGCGCGATCTTCCGCTACCAAAGGTTGCCGATATCCGTAATGTGGTGGAAGGTGATGCTAGCCCTGATGGCCAAGGGACACTGTTGATCAAACGTGGTATCGAAGTGGGTCATATCTTCCAGCTTGGCACCAAATACTCGGAAGTGATGAAAGCTACCGTACAAGGAGAAGATGGCCGCAATCAGGTGCTAACTATGGGTTGCTACGGCATCGGGGTAACCCGCGTGGTGGCTGCCGCCATTGAACAAAACCACGACGAACGCGGTATCATTTGGCCCGATGCGATCGCGCCCTTCCAGGTGGCGATCCTGCCAATAAACATGCATAAGTCCTTCCGCGTGCAGGTGCTAGCCGACGATCTGTACAACACCCTGCGTTCCCACGGCATCGAAGTGCTGCTTGATGATCGAAAAGAACGCCCTGGCGTAATGTTCGCTGATATGGAACTGATCGGCGTGCCACACACCATCGTTATTGGTGACCGCAATCTTAACAGTAAAGAAATTGAATACAAAAATCGCCGCATCGGAGAGAAGAAAATAATCAAAACAGAGAAAATCGTCGATTTCCTACTAATGCAGATTAAGCACTGATCGTCACTAAAATCTGCTCGCCACGTGTTTTATGTGCCTCGATACCCCCTTATTAAAGCACAGGGTTATTGTCTAGCGGAAAGATATTGTCGATAGCATAGTCTTTAAATAGCGCTGTATCTACCATCGAGGTATCTCTGCTCTTTATCCCCCCCCAACGCGTTTTAGGCCAAGGTTACTAGCTCGAATCCAGGCTGAACTATCGCCTTAACCCGAGATAGCAACAGCCTTGATCCAACATCTCCAGGCTCTGTACCCACTAGGCAGAAGTAGCACTTTTCGCCTTTGCTATCAGTCAGCATCAACTTATCAGTGGTACGGGCCCATTTGCCATTACTGACACAGGTCTAATCAACGTTTTTGCTGTCACGATCAGTTTCTTGCAGTAAAATTACCGTTCTCACACAAGAACAGGGCAGTGTCCAGGATGGTACGGTCAGTACAGGGCAATAGGAGATGATAGCTTTGCTACATCGCCTGAAACGGTTGTTCTTTCGGCGGATAATGATTGTTGCATCCCAACAATGAGAGCGCTACTACCACTAAAAATAGGGCTATAGTCACTTTTTTTACGCTAGGTGCCTTCCACCAGCATGTGCCGACTGAACTGCAACACTTGCCCGGTTGATGCGAGATTGCAGGATATACAGCCGCTGCTTTTCCTCTTTTTCGCTGACATCGTCGATCATTTCTGCTGCCGGGTTGCCTGGGCGAGGGGAATAGATAAAGCTGAACCTATACGGCCTACGCGGCCGATTAGACGATTTCGAACAGCACATCATCGCTTCGCCAACTCACTTTCTCTCCACGGGTATAAGGTACTACGCAGAAGTTGAAATATTTGTTGCAATCTTCCATGATCGAGACATAAAGCGCAAAGACCTTCTAGCACGTAGCTCCGTTAGCCGGTCAAATTTCTCAATTTCTGAGAAGCTGATGTTGACGATTGGGCTGCGAGTTTCTTGGCACATGATTGATTATTTCCGGCAGGTGGTGCGGGGTTTGCAGGCCGAACACTACATATACGCAGAAAGCAAACGGCTGCAGAATATGTTCACCTTCCTGTGAGGCAACACAACCGCCCGCACCGATAATCAGTGCTGGGTGTTTCCCTTTCAGTTATTTCTAGCGCCCCAACATTGAAAAATCTTTCTCCTATACTTTTTCACGGATAGAGCAGGTTTTCAGTAGCAGCACGTCTGATTCCTCGGCGCTTTCGGTCAACTCTAATCTGTGCATGCTGTTCAACATGTCAACCATTTTTAATGAATCATATTTATTCATCTGGTAACCACAGGGTTTGATATGTAGTTTTTTCGTTATTGATTAGCCATTACTAAATGCGGAGAGGAAATCGTGTTAAGCGACATACAGAACGTGCCGAGTATTGTAATGATTTGATTGCGTTATGACCATCGTGGGGAAACACCATATGATCTGAAACTGGATTAAAAATCCGGTCCATTGCGGATTAATGCTATACCGGTTAGGGTAGTGATATTTGCAAATAAAATATAACCAAATGAACAATAGATCTCAAAAATGGTATGACGCAGTGGTGGTGGGCGGCGGAATGGTCGGGGCGGCGGCGGCGCTGGGGTTAGCGCAAGCGGGGTGGTCGGTGGCTCTGCTGGAGCATCAAGCACCGCAGCTATTCGAAGCGCAAGATCCGCCGGATCTGCGCATTTCGGCTATTAGCTGCACCTCAGTGGGGTTATTAAAGCAGTTAGGGGCGTGGCCAGCTGTGATAGCGATTCGCACCGCAGCATACCGCCGGCTGGAAACTTGGGAGTGGGGATCGTCGCGCCTGACTTTTGATGCGGTCTCTCTCGGACTACCAGAGCTGGGGTTTATGGTCGAAAACCGCATTCTGCAACTGGCGTTGTGGCAACAGTTGGCACAGTGCGACAACCTGGTGCTCCGCTGTCCGTCCCGGCTGCAATCTCTCCAACGGGTTGATGGGCGCTGGTGTTTGACGCTGGACAGCGCGGAAACGCTGGAGGCACGTCTGCTCGTGGGGGCAGACGGCGCGCAGTCAAAGGTACGCCGCTTGGCCGCCATCGGTATTGACGGCTGGCAGTACCGCCAGTCGTGCATGCTGATTACCGTCAATACCGGCGTGCCACAACAGGACATCACCTGGCAGCAGTTTTTTCCATCCGGGCCGCGTGCCTTTCTACCGTTATATGATCAATGGGCTTCGCTGGTGTGGTACGACAGCCCGCAGCGCATCCGCCAGTTGCAGTCTATTCCACCGTTGCTGCTTGAAGGTGAAATAGCTGAGTCTTTCCCGGAACAGTTGGGAGCGGTAAGGGTGCACGCCGCCGGCTCCTTCCCACTGGTGCGCCGCCATGCACAGCGTTATGTGTTACCGGGGTTGGCGTTACTGGGGGACGCGGCACATACGATTAATCCGCTGGCTGGGCAGGGCGTCAATCTGGGCTACCGCGACGTGGATATCTTGCTGAAGGTGCTGACTGCAGCGCGAGAGAAGGGTGAAGACTGGAGCTGCGAGCCTGTGCTAATGCGTTATCAGCGCCAGCGCCGGCCCGACAACCTTCTGATGCAGAGCGGTATAGATTTATTCTATAGTGTTTTTAGTAAAGATTTAGCACCGCTGTGCGTAGCACGCAACTTGGCTTTAATAGCCGCACAGCGGGTAGGTAAGTTAAAACAGCAAGCGTTGAAATACGCGCTGGGTTTATAACGTAAACGGGTCAGTTTATTGCCGAATGGCTGGGGTGCCAGGATTTGAACCTGGGTATGCTGGTATCAGAAACCAGAGCCTTACCGCTTGGCGACACCCCAATAGTTGGTGACTACGATAAAATTTGAATCTTTGACTCCATCATTATAAGTGATGTGCTCTAACCAACTGAGCTGCATAGCTAATACTAATGTCTACTTATTCAGTTTATTATGGCTGGGGTACCTGGATTCGAACCAGGGAATGCCGGTATCAAAAACCGGTGCCTTACCGCTTGGCGATACCCCATCAGAATCGGTGCCGAACATAAAG
>JAAKDF010000025.1 GCA_011754105.1 Serratia symbiotica | reverse complement strand
TGCAGTCAGAACGCTCGTTTGCCCGTTGAAGCAGGGAAACCCACCAAGCAGAGTCATGTTTCGGTCTGAATGCTATAGGAGTCCCCTTCCTTTAAACCGGGGAAGATATAAACATAGCTCTTCTACTAACTATTAAGTATATCAAAAACTATTTTGGATACATAGATCCAATTCTATTTTGACCAGGACAGAGTGCAACAACCGCAACGCACAAGGAGTCCGTGAGGCGGGTGAGCACTGCCTAGGGCCAAAATGGCAAATTAAGTAGCCTGATGAGATAGGTGCATAGTATGTGATACCAGTGTCAGCGCGGACATACGCTATATCCAGGTATCATTAGATACTGATTATTTTTGGGTTGTAATGATGGATTACAATGCATCAAGAGGGGATTTACGAGGAAACAGAAAACAGTAGGTTGATCTAACTTACGCTCTAGGCAATCAATTTTTATAGCTTTGTCTGGTCTTTGACAGAGAGATAAGATTTTGGGTGAGAAGGTGGTCGGCGAGAGAGGATTCGAACCTCCGACCCACTGGTCCCAAGCCAGTTGCGCTACCAAGCTGCGCTACTCGCCGATGTTTTGTTGCAGATAGTTACAGTTATAACGCTTATATTTGTGTGGTGCGAAGAGAGGGACTTGAACCCTCACGTCCGTAAGAACACTAACACCTGAAGCTAGCGCGTCTACCAATTCCGCCACCTTCGCTCAGTCACAAAACAGCTTACAAATTTTCCCTGCATTTGGGGTGGCTAATGGGATTCGAACCCACGACAGCTGGAATCACAATCCAGGGCTCTACCAGCTGAGCTATAGCCACCATAACGTCTTAACTTGATGAGTTTTAATACCACCGAAGCTCCTGCGCAGAAGCTTAATGGCGCGCCCGACAGGATTTGAACCTGAGACCTCTGCCTCCGGAGGGCAGCGCTCTATCCAACTGAGCTACGGGCACATAGCGCCGTTGCGGGAGGGGATACTACGGATTTACACTAATTGTGTCTAGTGCTTTTCGCAAAAATATTTGCGAAGGTTTGCGTTTGATTACCTGCCCTTGTAGTGCATCGTATGCCAGCTTAAAGGCGTTTCGCAATTTCTACGGTAACTCCAGCACCAGCGCAGGCTCGTCGATCTGCACCCATTCGATGCCGCTTTTTGCCAGTTCTGTCAGCAGCTGTTAGTAGACCGGTAGAATATCTTTCAGCAGTGACAGGCGGTCGAACGGCTTACCATTTACTTTCCTAGCCACGGATAGGTGAAACGTCCAAGCAGTACCGGTTTAATTTTGTGGCCCAGTACTAGCGCTTCGTCAACCTCGTCCAGCAATTGCGGCCAGCCTAATTTGAAATGCTGCTGGCCCTTATAGAATTCAGGCACTATGTAGTGGTAGTTGGTGTTGAACAACTTGATTATTTCCGCTGCGGCTGCTGGCTCACCGCTCGGCGCACGGCCAATGCGAAATAGCGTGTCCAAATCGATACAATCATCGGCATTCTGATAGCGCGTTGGCACGTTTTAGCACATTGCCTAGCAGCAGGATGGTGGTTAGTACATGGTCGTACCAAGCGAAATCGCCGACCGGAACCTAATCCAGCCCGGCCTGGCGTTGCTGTTGCCAATGGCTTGCGCGTAGCTTACGGGTCAACCGCCAGGAATTCTTCCTGCGTTGTGTTGACTGCCCAGTAGCTTTCCTGCGCTTTTTTCATTTAACGTTGTAGCCCAACGCGTGGAAAACCCAGTATGTGATTTAAAATTGCCATTTTCATATTCCTTATTTAGCTATCTAGATGTTTATACATTCCTAATCCGCAGCTACTGTATTAACCACAAGCGCAATTTATTCATTTTCACTGTGAAGGATCTTCATGATTGAACTTAAACACTTACTGACGCTACAAGCTCTGCGCAATACCAGCTTGCTGGCGGCGGCAAGTTCAACTCCATCAGACGCAGTCTGCGCTGTCATATCAGTTCAGCGATCTAGAGCAGCATATCGGCTTCAAGCTGTTTGTGCGCAAAAGCTAGCCGTTGTGCTTCACTGCGCAGGGAAAAATTTTGTTACAGCTAGCGGAACAGGTCTTGCCGCAGATCCAGTAGGCGCTAGATGAATGCCACGAACCTCACCAGGCTACTTGGCGCATAAAGATTGAATTCCAAAGTTGCATCCAGTGGCTGACGCCAGCGCTGGATAACTTCTGACTCCACTTCCCGCAGGTGGTAATGGACTTCAAATCCGACGTTACCTTAGATCCGCAGCCGGCGCTACAATAGGGCAGGCTAGATCTGGTGCTCACCTCAGACATATTGCTGCGCAGCGACCTGCATTATTTACCGATGACAGATCTTTGATTTTGAGGTGCGCATGTTACTGTCCCCGTGGACCATCCGCTGGCAAGCAAGCGGCATATTGAGCCGGAAAATCTGAGCGATGAAATCGCTGATGATTTACCCAGTGCAGCGCCAGCGGATGGACATCTGGAGATATTCCCTACATCTGGCGGGTATCAGCACGATGCTTAAAAGCGTGGATAACACTCTGCTGTTAATTCAGATGGTATCAGCGCGGATGGGGATTTGCGGCGCTGCCGCACTAGTTAGTGGAAAGATTTGAGCGTGTCAAGGGGCTTGTTGTTGACCAAAAACCTGGGTGACGGACTGTGGAGCCGCCTGTACGCTGCAGTGTGCGATGGTGACGCAGCTTCAGGCGGTGATGGAGGCTTTTATCCGATCTGCACGCTAGCATGCCTGCAAACATCTGCCGTTCGTGCATGATGCGGTGCGGCCCAACGCCAATGCTGTCAGCATCAAACGGCCATAATTTTATGCACCGCCTGGCTTTGTTAAATAAATCAGATTTGGAATAAAGAGTCCCCTGTCTGGGCATCTTGCAGACAACGCATAGCTGTTTTACTCTGTACATCGCTGTTTCGGCTATCGAACGTCGGTGTGGTAGCCTGTCATACTTTTTCACCGTGTGTTGTCTCCGATAAGGCGATGGTTCGCCACCGTTTGATTTAGTTCTGCATAGTCTACCGACCAATAACGGGTTCCGCTTCTGGGCTGTATTAACTCCCTGATTTTCTTGCGCCTTAACTCATCATTACACACTCGCCTATCGTAAGCTCCATCCGCCGAGGCGACTTTGATTTTACGGTACATCTGGCGGATGAGACCTAGGAAGGCTTCCGTATCTGTGACATTGCTCAAGGAAAGGTCAGCACAGATGAACTCATGTGTTTCTGTATCTACGGCTAAATGTAGTTTTCGCCAGATCCGCCTTTTTTCCTGACCGTGTTTTATAGCCAGGTGCTTAATTTCACCCCGCTTTATGGTTTTAAACAGGATATTGACGGACTACGCCTGCTTACTGATGCAGGTGTAGTCCGGGCAGTTCAACGGCAGTTTCATCAGTGGGAAAATGGAGTCGAAGAAGCCCTGGATGGCGTGAAGTGTCAGGCGGAAAATCTGTTTCAGCATCAATAGACTGGTCATTGCCATATCGGAATAATGTTGTGGGCGACCACGCAGAGAAGGTTTTGCCTCGCAGTACCAGGCGTTGAATGCCGTTTCATCTACCTAGGAAACGCCGCACCGCCTTTTAACCTGCCAGCTTCGGGATCATCCAGCGTCGGTGCACCCATAGCGAAGCGGCAATCACCGCTGATCCGATGATAAAGCTTGCCCAATGCGGTTTGCTTCTGCCAAATGGCTAAATTCACCAATAGACCCTCTAGCACATGCATGTTATTCATGATTCCAAGTGTCCAGGCATCTACCTGGGTAACGACATAGTTCCACATGAAGTAGCCTCATCCGGAGGCCACCACGCCCAACCATATCAACACGCCATATTATAAGTTTGGTGGTCGGTAGTTGCTGCTAGTTTCCCTACAAGCACCACCAGGCCACCACCGCTATCCCTAATACGCCCAGATAGAACCAGGGGAACGCAGTATGCCGTGGCAGCGGATGCCACTTCCATTATATGCTTATAGCCGACCATGCCGATGGCGAAGCTGATATGCGCTGCTTCAACCAGCAGCAACTCCCACCCAAAAAGTTCACTCAGTTGATGGTAACGGATGATCGCTGCGCCTAGTACTGCCAGTAGTGTGCTGAATATATAGCTCTAGCGCAGGAGTTGTCCTCTGATCAGTTCATAGATCAGCGTGACATACAGCTGTGTCAGTACGGTGAACAGCAGGAACTCCGGCACGGTCAAATACAGGTAAGCGCAGAAGCTAAATAAGTACATAATGCCGAGTTGGTAGGCTCCCGCTAGCATATACAGCAGGATCACCTGTAGCCTGATATTGCGCCAGCGCCGGAACGGTAAGAATACCAGCGCTGCCAGCCCAATGCGCATTAGCACCGAGAATCTACTGTCGACATGGCCCGCCAAGCACTCACCAATCAAGCTAAAAGATAACGCCCCAAAAATGGTAGTTATCACCAGAAGCAGCCCTATGGTTCACCCTATAGAGTACCTATCTACGTCGGTGTATATTGTTGCAGTTAGTTTAGACACCACCAACGCGCAACAACCACAGACTACAGGTAGTCCGTGAGGGGGGCGGGCACTGTCCAGGGCTAAAATGGCAAATAAAATAGCCTAATTGGATATGTTCAAAATCTAAAGAGCGATTGTAATGGAAAGAGCGAAAAGTAGTGACGAAAAGACGGTTGACATCTGTATAAAATACAAGATTTTGGCAAATGGTGGTAATCCCCGTGATAGCCTGTAGCTCAGAAATCTGAGCTGATCAATTAGTCAGGTCAGCGCAGATCTCAAAACAGGCACATACTGTGGTTGGTTGCCGGTATACACCAGAATGCTCAACCCGGCCCCTTACATCGCCGTGAGGCGTTTGGCGGTCAATTCTTTATGAGGGCAGTTTAGAAGGATGAGGCTTAACGGCGCAATGGATCATCCGCTGATCAAAAAATAAGACGCCTATGCAAGCAGTATTTCTAATAAATACTGGCATCAGGTTCTGCGCAAGATCTATTACACTGTCGGCATTATTTAGCTGTATGGGAATTCTGCATGAAATTGACTATTGAGCGTTTAATCGCGTTGTCTACGCAAGATCTTATCGACCTCGGCAAAATTTGGCCGCATCAGCAGCCGGAACAGTGGCAATGCTGGCTTTACGGCGGTGACGGTAAAGCCCTGTTTGCCGCCCGCTTCAACGAACGACTACTGGGTGCAGTGAAAATCGTGATGCGTGATGACCACGCCAAGCTGCAAGATCTGCGGGTGCGTGAAGTGGCACGCCGCCGTGGCGTGGGGTTGTATCTGGTGCAGGACACACAGCGTCAGTTGCCGCAGGCCGCTTACTGGCATCTGTCAACCTCCCGACTTCCCCCCTGTGAGCGCGGGGCAGTCGGCAATTTTATGCGCGCTTGTGGCTTCTTCCCACAGGGAGAACTTTGGCAAAATTTATGCCTTGACTGACGGGAGGGTGGCTGATCTTCCTGGTGTTTGGTATCGGCCTTTGAACAGTCTTTGCCATGAGGATAGGCGATATCTAAGGTTTTGTAGGCAGCCTACACTGAGCTTTTTTTTGTCGTGGAATAGACTTAGGCTTCAATCGCAATTTTCAGTTTCTTCATGGCATTTTTTTCAAGTTGACGTACACGTTCGGCTGAAACGCCGTACTGATCGGCCAGCTCTTGCAGCGTAGACTTGTTGTCATTATCCAACCAACGGGCGCGAATAATATGCTGGCTGCGCTCATCCAGACCTTCCAGCGCATAAGCTAGTTTGTCCGCTGCGTTGTTTCCCCAGTTATCTTCTTCAAGATCTTCGGCGAAATCGGAGCTTTTATCCTGTAGATAGAGCACGGGCGCTAGTAGCGACTGGCCGTAATGGGTTTCTTCATCTGGGGCCGGATCGAATGTCATATCTTGTGCCGCCATGCGGGATTCCATCTCTCGCACATCTTTGCTGGTCACGCCAAGTTCGCGCGCTACCAGCTCTACCTCGTCTTGATTAAACCAGCCCAGGCGCTGCTTGGTTTTACGCAGGTTAAAGAACAGTTTCCGCTGCGCCTTGGTGGTAGCAACCTTGACAATGCGCCAATTGCGCAGCACGTATTCGTGAATTTCCGCCTTAATCCAATGCACCGCAAAGGACACCAGACGTACGCCGACCTCCGGGTTAAAGCGACGAACAGCTTTCATCAGGCCGATATTGCCTTCTTGGATCAGGTCTGCCTGCGGCAGACCATAGCCTGAATAGTTACGGGCAATATGAGTGACAAAGCGCAGGTGAGCCAGGATAAGCTGTTTAGCTGCTCCCAGATCGCCTTGATAATGCAGCCGTTCAGCCAGATCCCGCTCTTCCTCTGCCGTTAGCATCGGGTAGGTGTTGGCTGCCCGGATGTATGCTTCCAAACTACCTTGGGGTACTAAAGCTAAAGTTTGCATTTCTTTGGTCATTTAAACCCTCTTTTATGAGAAATAGATCATGCAGGTAGCAGTCACAGCGGAGAAATGATCGATTTTATGGCAGAGATTGTTGCTTGCCAAGCTCTTCTATACGCCGGACAATTTCATACGCATACGTCACTGCAGCATTATGACCCTGATCTGCCCGATAAGTTCACTATTTTTGTTACCGTATTGCATCTAACAATACGGAATGAAAATTCAGGCTGATAGAGAATTTGTGAGCGAAAAGAAAGGAATGATGCTGACTGTGATTAAGTGATACCCTTCTTTCGCAATATGTTTAGAGCAGCGAAAGAAGAGTATACCAAAAATCTTACTGTGGGTTAAATCGGCGTAAATGTTGCATCGTCGCCAGCCAGGCAGCAAACCAGCCGATCATCGCGGAGATAATCAGCAAGAGTAGCGCTTCATCCCAGCCCATCCAGTGCAGAGTGAAGGTGGTGCCAAAAATATTGGCCACGTCGCTTACTACCGACTCCAGCCTCCACATCAGTACCCCGGACAGCACCAGTGATAGCAATGCGCCAGCAAAGCCCAGCATCGCCCCGCCGTTGAGGAATGGTCGCATGATAAAGCCATCAGTGGCACCGATCAGCTTCATCACATTGATGGTATCGCGGCGGCTGAAGATGCTTAGGCGCACGCTGTTAGCGATCACCAGCAATACTGCCACTACCATTAGCACGCCGATGATCACCGCTACCTGGCCGACTAAACCTGTTAGCGCCGCCAAGCGGGCAAACCAGCTATCATCCATCCGCACCTCGTCCACACCCTGAACTGCCGCTATGTGATCGCGCAGAGTATTAAGTGTTTCCGTACGTTGGAAACTCATCTTTGGCGTAATGATCGCCACCGTCGGCAACGGGTTATCTTCCAGCATGGCTAACGCGCTGCCAAAACCTGACCAACTGCGGAACTCACCCCGAACCTCTTCACGCGACAGATAGTTCACCTTCGCTACGCCTGCTTCCACTTTAATGACGTCCAGTACTTTTACCGCCGCGTCATCATCCAGCGTCTGGTCAAGATAGACAGTCAGTTGAGGTTGCGGATACCATTGGGTGGTTGCCGTATTGATATTTTTCCACCCAATGTAGCACAGGCTCGGTAGCGTTAGGGAGACGGCAATCACCACTACCGTTAGCAGTGTTGTCAATGTTTGGCGCAGCATATCTTTGATGGCATGCGTCCAGGCGTAGCGCCACTGTTCGCGCCAATCGCCGCACAGTGACTTCCTCTTGGCAGTTTTTGCATTATTATTTGCCATGGTGCACTCTTTCTATCATGCGTCCCTTATTAAGCGTTATAATAGGGTAATTGCGGCTAGCGATCATCGTGGTGTCGTGGGTCGCTATCAGCACAGTGACGCCAACGCGGTTAAACTCTTCAAACAGGCGTAGAATGCTTGCAGAAAGTACATCGTCTAGGTTACCGGTCGGTTCATCCGCCAGCAACACTGTCGGCTTTTTTACCACCGCACGGGCGATGCTTACTTGCTGCAGTTCCCCACCGGAAAGCTGAACCGGGAAGTTTTTCGCTTTATCCAGCAGCCCGAGCTTATCCAATGCGGCAGAAACGCGACGCCGTATGTCTTCGATGCTGGCACCGGCGATGATCAGTGGCATTGCCACATTGTCATACACCGTACGATCTAGCAGCAGATGGTGATCCTGAAAAACCATACCGATCTGCCGACGTAGGAACGGTACCTCGCGATTTTTCAACCGGCTAATGTCATGGCCATCAAACCAGATATGGCCAGCGCTGGGTCGTTCGATGCCATAAATCAGCTGTAGTAGGGTACTCTTTCCCGCACCGGAATGGCCAGTCAGAAACGCCATTTGCGCCGGACGCAGATGGAATTCCACCCCTTGCAGTGCCTGCCTTCCACCCAGATAAGCTTTACTGATCTGTTCAATGCGAATCATTCGTGTTAATTCTCTTAGGCAAAAAGTGCCTCAATAAAATCGTCAGCCTTAAACGGCCGCAAATCCTCGATGCCTTCCCCAACGCCGATATAGCGAATCGGAATACTGAACTGATCAGCGATGGCGAAGATCACTCCGCCCTTTGCAGTACCATCCAGTTTAGTCAGTGTGATGCCGGTTAAGCCTACAGCTTCATTAAATAATTTTGCCTGACTGACAGCGTTCTGACCGGTGCTGGCATCAAGCGTTAGCATAACTTCATGGGGAGCCTGGGCGTCCAGTTTTTTCATAACGCGGACGATCTTCTTCAGCTCTTCCATCAGGTGCGCTTTATTCTGCAAACGGCCTGCAGTATCGGCGATCAACACGTCAAAGCCGCGCGCCTTGGCGGCATGTAACGCGTCGAAAATAACAGAGGCAGAATCAGCGCCAGTATGCTGCGCCCCCACCGGGATGCAGTTTCTTTCACCCCACACCTGCAATTGCTCAACCGCCGCCGCGCGGAAGGTATCCCCTGCTGCTAGCATTACCGACTTACCTTCAGCCTGAAAATAACGCGCCAGTTTGCCGATGGTAGTAGTTTTGCCCACGCCGTTGACGCCAACCATTAGAATGACATACGGAGCTTTGCCACTGACATCCAGCGGCCAATCAACGTTAGCCAAGATCTCAGACATTTCCGCCTTCAGCTTTCCGTACAGTGCTTCGGCGTCTTTCAACTGTTTACGGCTAGCGTGCTGGGTAAGGGTGGTAATAATTTTACGTGTGGTTTCCACGCCAACATCGGCGATCAATAGTTGTTCTTCCAGCTCATCAAACAGATCTTCGTCGATTCTCTTGCCACAGAACAAGCTGATAAAACCAGAGCCAAGGTTTTGTTTGGTTTTCAGCAAGCTGTGCTTTAGACGGGTAAAGAAGCATTCTTTGGTTGAGCATTCCTGCTCCTGAATGATGGCGGGTGCTGCCAGTTTGACCGGTGCTATCATCGGCACGACTCTCACTGGCTCTGCGGCAACCGCCACCACATCTTCTAGCTGGGTTGCAGAGGCCTTTGGATCAGGTTCAGCTACCTGTTCTGGCCGTACTGGCGGTTGACCCACTGATGGCACATTTGGCATAATCAGTTCGCCGATTTGGCTGTTATCCCACTCCCTTGATGTATTCACGCAGGGAACAGGGTTAGATCCGGGGTTAGCCGCCGATTCTTCCAGTGTCTTCATTGCCTGGTTTTCTGTCGGTTTTACTGACGGTTCAGGGTGCTGCTGTTCTTCGTCCTTTTGGCCGAAATCCAACCAGGAGAAAAAACCACGTTGCTTATCTTTTGCCATATTATGACTCTACTCCGTAGCAAAGGCTGACTTAGAAACTATCCAACTAGGCTATTAAACTTTATATCTGAATTTGGGGGCGGTTATTTAACCCACCTGTGAATTTTTCCCTGCTAGAGCTGCTGCATGCAATGCTTACAGCTGATCCCCGCCGAACCTTCACCTCTGTCACTGGATTAAGCGTTTGATGATGCAGGCTATTGCCGTTTGAATACAACTTCTAGTTATTTGGGCTATATAACAACAACCGCCAAGTTTATCACTTTCCCGTGCGTAGCAACACGAATCCGATAAGCTTTCCAGTCTAAGATTGGACAACAAAATTTTATTGTTCTCCCCGATGCCCATTATCAGTAGAATACGGGAAATGTTTCATTAACGTGTACGGCTACGGCACCGCAAAAATCAATTAAAGCTTATGACAAAACTAGTACCACAGTCGCGGGTAAAAAAAACATTCCAAGCCGCATCTGGGCAGATCCGTATCATTGGTGGCCAATGGCGCGGTCGCAAGCTGCCAGTGCCAAATAGCCCAGGGCTGCGCCCGACTACCGATCGGATGCGTGAAACCCTGTTCAATTGGCTTGCACCGATGATCCAGAGCGCGCGCTGTCTAGACTGTTTTGCTGGCAGTGGCGCACTGGGGTTAGAGGCGTTATCGCGTTATGCCAGCAGAGCTACCCTACTGGAATACGAACGCTCGATAGCGCAACAGTTGGAAAAAAACTTAGCGTTGCTGCAAGGCCGCGGGGAGGTGATCAATACCAACGCACTGAGTTGGTTGGCTGGTAATGGCGAATCGTTCGATGTGGTGTTCCTCGATCCGCCATTTCGCCAGGGGCTGCTAGCTGGAACGATCACATTGCTGGAGCAACAGGGTTGGCTGGCTGATAAAGCCTGGATTTACCTGGAAGCAGAATCAGAAAGCCTGGAGGCGCAGGTACCAGCCAACTGGCGGCTGCACCGCGAGAAAGTCGCTGGTCAGGTGGCATACCGCCTTTATATTCGTTCGCGAGAAAAAACCAATCATGCTGATTAATTTAGGACGCCTGCTGATACTGTGCGGATGGGGCTTTCTGTTCTCCAATTTGTTCCACCCATTTCCCCAAGCCGCTGAAGTATTTCATCGACGTGGCGCTATTCTTTATGGTGGTGATGCATGGCTTGCAATTAGTATTGCTAAAAGTCACCCAGCCGATCAGCTACTGGTAGGAAAACAAGATCTTCATCTTTGGTCTTTTTGAGCTACTAGCCTGGCAGAAAAAGCAGCCGCTGCAAAAAAATAAATAGGTTATTGGGCGGTATCGACTACCTACCTCCCAGTTTTTTTCGCGTATCCTTGTATCACCATGACCAGGAAAATCCGCGCCTCATTCCCTTTTTCTGTTAGTATTAGTTTCCATTTTCTTCTTGACTCTAGAGTTGAGTCCAAGGTATAGAGTTGACTCAATAATTCTTATTAGCTGCCTAGATAATGACGGCATGCATAACCATCTAAATCATCAGCAAGAACATAGCCCCTTGGGAAAACGGCTTGGTTTACCTTCTGTCAGAAGGTAAACCAACGGTGACCGACATACTGCCGATTAGCGTGGAAGGCGTAGTTGGTGGCAAAACCGTGCTGATCAGTACGCCGGGCAAACTAGGGCTACTGGGCGGCAAATGGTAGAGCTAGGTAAAAAAACCTGGAAATCGCTGGCAAAAAAGTGGTAGTGGTTGCGGATAATGGTGTGCCAATTGGCTTGCGCTAGAGTTACGCGATACGCTGCGCAGCGATGCCAAATAGGCGATCGCTGCGCTGAATGTGTTGGGGGTTCACGGTGTGATACTGACCGGTGATAACCTGCGCGAGGAGGAGTTAATCGCTAGAGAACTAGCGCAGGACTATCGATCAGGACAGTTATCCGAAGACAAAGTGAGGGTAGTCACCGAGTTGAGCAGGCAGCGTGCGACAGCGATGATTGGCGATGGCATCAACGATGCTCTGGCCATGAAGGCCGCGAGCATTGGTATCGCTATGGGCAGCCGCAGTGATGTGGCGTTGGAAACCGACGATGCGGCACTTACCCCACGGCTAGCAACCGGCTGTGGGGTAAGTGCCGCATCGAGCACACCACTCACGCCAATATCCGGCAGAACATCACTATTGCGTTGGGACGAAAAGGGGTATACCTGATCACAAGTCTGCTGTGGTTGACAGGCTTATGGCTAGCGGTGCTTGCGGATTTCTGTGACACCGCGCTGATGACAGCGAAAGCGCTGCGCATGCTGTAAAGCATCACTGACCCTTAGAGAGCCAGTGATATTCTGCCCTACAATGCAAAATATGCTGGTTATATGCCCTTGCGCAGTAGGTAACGGTAAGGTGCCTTATCGATTTCCTGCGCTACTAGCGTGTGATCCATAAAACGGCAAAACCCTGGAATATCGCGGGTGGTAGCTAGATCATCGGCGATGATTAGCAGCGTTTCGCCGTTATCCATATGGCGAACGGCTTTACGCACCATCATCACCGGTTCTGGGCAACGCAGCCCCAGCGCGTCAAGCGTCTGGTCTGCTTGGGCAGATAAGTCAGTCATGCAATTTCTCTCGTTTAAAAACGATCTGGAAACCTTCACCGGCGCTTAATAAGCGCCTAGTTTACGCTAGTCGTTTTTCTGTGCAAGATACGTTAACTTTTGTGTTAAATTTAACCTTGCATTGGTTGCGCAAACGCGTACCATCCGCGCATTATGGTACAATTTTCTGTTCTGACATGAACAGACTGGGTTTCCTTACCCCACTGCTAAAAAGGTCATAACTATGTATTCGTTTACTGCTCAGCAGCGCTTGACCGCGTTGCTATAGCTGTCGCTGTTTCATATCGCCATCATTACGTCCAGCAACTACTTGGTATAACTGCCGATCACCATTTTCGGCTGTCATACCACTTGGGGTGCCTTTACTTTCCCGTTGATTTTTCTGGCAACCGATATGACAGTACGCATTTTCGGCGCGCCGCTAGCGCGACGAATCATCTTGTCAGTCATGGAACCAGCGCTGATCATCTCCTATGCGATCTCTACCGACATTTATCAGGGTGAACGGCAGGGTTTCAGCGCGTTGGGCAGCTTTAACCTGTTTGTGGCACGCATATCCATCGCCAGATTTATGGCTTACGTGCTCGGCCAGATCCTCGATGTGCATGTATTTAACTGCCTGCGACAATGCAGCACCTGGTGGGTGGCACCCGCGGCGGCGATGTTTCTCGGTAATATTAGCGATACGCTGTTGTTCTTTTTTATCGCGTTTTACCACAGCAACGATGTCTTTATGGCAGCTAACTGGGTGGAGATCGCGCTGGTGGATTATAGCTTCAAAGTGCTGATCCACATCCTATTCTTATTACCGATGTACGACATGCTGCTAAATGTGTTGCTTAAACGTATCGCGGTGCATGGGGATGGCCTGCAACGGGGAATCTAAAACTTGAAGCTTGAAGAAAACCTGTGACAGCATCTGCCTTGCATTTTAACCTTTAATAGGTAGCGATACGGCAGTGAAACCCTACCGAAAGGAAGAAATATCCAATACATAAAGTAGCGAAATTGATGGGTATCAGCCTGCTAGTGTTTGGCCTGGTAGCCTGCGATGGAGGTACCAAAGACCGCACGGTGACCAGCGGCCAAACGGGGCAACAGGTCATTTTGCCATCCGGCAGGCTGATGTTCACCCAGCCGGCTGGCATGGCGGATAAAAGCGGTGAACTGGGAAATCAGGCGAAAAACGTGCATGTGTATGCCGACAGCAACGATCGACGCGCGGTGCGCTGGTGATACGCGCCGACAAGGCAGCTGATAGCCTGGAAATGCTGGCTAAGCATCTGGAAGATAACCAGCGCGCTCGTGATGCCAACTTACAGGTAATCAGCAATAAATCCATCGAGGGCAACGGTGTGCCACTGCGTCAGTTGGATAGCATCATCCAACAGAGCGGGCAAAAAAGCCTACTCCTTGATCCTGATCAGCAGGCTGGACAATGACATGCTGACCATTAAGGTGACACTGCTAGCAGACAACCTACAGCAGGCACAGAGCGAAGCAGCAGGTATCATCAGTACGCTGGAAATTGAAAAAATAATCCCTCACGTAGCGCAGCTACAAACTGCGCTACGGCATGAAAGACGCAGGATATTAGGTCAGAAACATTTTGCTCAGGTAATGTGGTACTGCGTCATTAATATTGGAATCGATCACTTACATATTTGGCATCTTTCCCTTCAGGGGTTGGTTGGCATTGTGCATGATGCATCCCTGGCCAGCCATCTACAGCATTTCCAGATTGTTCATGCCATCACCAAAAGCAATGTAATCTTTCAGTATATAGCCGATGATCTTGGCTACTTCAAGGTATTAATATCTAGGTTGTCGTGGATCTGCGATACTTCGATGTGATGGCGGCCGGTGGCAAAGACAAAATGCTCGTCACATTGGGTCAACAACTTCAGCGTTTCTTTGGCGTACGGCGATAAAGTGTTGTCAGAAGACAACAGTGTGTCATCTAAATCGGAAGCGACGACATGATACATAGCGTTGCATTCTAACCTCTGATGGTGTTTTCGGCGGTAGGGTTACCACCTAAGTACTAAGAAAAGAAGCGGGAGATTGCGTTCATTGCTTGGGCATGCATCGCGCCCTGCTCAAACAGGAGCTCATGGTATGCATTTTTGATAACTTGCGGTTGTTATTCTGCACATGTGGCAAGCGTCTGATATTGCTCGACAAAAGATCAGATGTGAACGATTATCGACCCCAGATCCTCACTAAACTGTAATAATAGCAGTGGTGTGGTGATGTTGGCAGCCTAAGCGACGATCCGTCGCTCAGCTTAAAAGCTTTTTCGTACCCCGTGGTAGGGTGTTTCACTTATTCTCAGAATATTTAACATACTTCTCAATACGGCCAGGGCTGATCACCACTAGCCGCCGGTAGTGCGGCAAATAGAGGCACACTAAGCGGATCAGCACGGTTGGCTACTCCGCTAAACTCGTACTCCTCACGCTGCTGCTAAAATTCAGCAGCAGACCGTTGGTGGAAGCAGCGAACTGCGTTTTACGCGTTAACCAACCCTTGGCGCTGGGAGTGGACGATATCAAGGAGGCTGAGTGTCGTTGTTGAATAAATCCAACATTTGGCCGGCATGAGGGTCAGATGACTCTTCTTCTGTCAAAATAGCGACATTCCGTAGCCAAGCAAAAATTCAAGATCACCAACTAGAAGGCTTACAACAAT
>JAAKDF010000024.1 GCA_011754105.1 Serratia symbiotica | reverse complement strand
ATTTAACAGTTGCTGCATCTGATAACAGAACTAGAATAGCTAGCTAAACCGGTGCGTAGCACGTTTTTATCAAAGAGTGCGCATACCCCTGGCGTTGATGGTGTGAACAAAGCAAACTGTCAAAATAGCGACATTGCGTGTCCAAGAAAAAGTTCAAGATCACCAACTGGGTGGCTTACAACAAAGCCATTATTACTCGGGATTAACTCACTTTCTGGGTAGATACAACGGCACTTCTCGCCTGGTACTGCGAGGCAAAATCTTCTCTGCATGGTCGCCCACAACATTATTCCAATATGGCAATGACCAGCGTCTTGGTGCTGAAAAGGATTTTCTGCCTGACACTTCTCGCCATCCAGGACTTCATCTTTTAGGATATCCCGTTCTTCCTCAGTACGTTTAAGCTGCGCTTTCAGCCTGAAGATCTCTTTCCTGGCATCAAATAAATCCTGAGCTGGATGCATGCTGTTATCAGGTTTTACTGAACGCCGCCATTTATAAAGACTGTGTGTTGAAACACCAAGACGTTCTGAAACGTCAGCCACGGAATAGCCTCGCTTAGTAATCTGGCGGACAGCTTCTTACTTAAATGCAGGGGTAGATCGTTGTGCGCACATAGACTCTTCCTATGCTCAAAAAATAGGCCAGATTTGTCTACGGGCTAGGGGGGCACTCCAATGTTATTTGAACCCTGTTTCCTTATCACTACACCTGTATACGATTACCCAGGTCAACTTCAGGCTGTGACAGGGACGGTAGCAGTTTTCTTATCAGTGCCTGCAAACTCAGTAAAATGTTTTTTCTTTAACGCTGTATTAAGTTAACTCACAGCAAAAGCCTTATTTATATTAAAATCGACACCGTCGGTCAGTATGCGTCAGATGATTCGGGTTAGTTTATTTGCCAGATATACGGTGGTTTTCAGGAACCCCCGCTGGGCCCTGAGCTTTTTCAGCCACAGATTCAGGCTATCAATGCGCTTTTTTACTAAGCGCATCACTGAGCGCTCACACTGGATGACTCATGTTCTCAGGCTGCAATTGCCTTTGTTTGTCACACAGGATAATCTTTGTTTCCTTCCCGAACTATGCTGCCATAGAACATTACTGCACTAGTCAGATCATTCTCTAACACTGGAAAACTATACTTTATACACTATCACTAGATAAATGCTGCAGCGATAAGAGGGCCGATACCCGGGATCGTTAATAAATTGCGATATGCGACCTATTATGAAAACAATGCAGCAATTTCGCCATCCAGACAAGTGATACGTTCATTCATGGCTTGCATATTTTCCCGCAATGAATAAAATAAACGGCGAAGCGTCAATGTAAGATCATCAGATCATTAAACGCATCTTCGATAAATTCTGGTAGTGGCTACTGAAGGGGCTAGTGGCTTCTGACAAACGCCCTCACATGCTGGGCAGCGGTAAGTCATACGCTAAATCCCTTAGCACTGAGTGTTTGAATTCATCGATTTATACACCTCGCTCGCATGATGCGAAGAGAGGGATTCGAACCCTCACGTCCGTAAGGACGCTAACACCTGAAGTTAGAGCGTCTACCTATTCCTCCACCTTCGCCTACTAGAAACATTACCATGGTGGCAAATTCTAGAGATTTTAGCAGGTACTTCAATAGTTATTTCCCTTGTTTGTAGATACTTGCTGTAAAAGCAACCAGGAAATTAGCATGTTGCCCCGTGGAAACAGGCGAATGTCTGCTGCACAGACAGCACACCCGCTGGAACTACGCCCTGCACGCATACGACTGAAAGAGTTATTTCTTTTTCTTCTTCGGATCGCGTGGTGGAAGCCCGACTGTTGCCTGATACACTTTGAAGCGGCCATTCTGTGCCAGCACTTCATGGCTACCGAAAGTAGCATTCAGTATGCCCGGGTACGGCAGGAAGGCGTTTGCTACAATGCGCAAACGACCCCCGATCGGCAAGTGTTTCAGCGCCCCACGGATCAGGATTTCCGCTGTGGTCAGGCTATTTGGTAGACCATCATGGAACGGTGGGTTGGAAATGATCATGTCGAAATGACCTGTAATGTTGGAATAGACATTACTGACGATCACCTCGCCTTTAATGTCGTTAGCAGCCAGCGTTGCGCGGCTGGAGTCCAGTGCAGCGGCACTCACATCACTCAGAGTAAGCTTGACCTTCGGTGACAGTTTAGCCAGCACCGCTGCTACCACGCCAGGGCCGCAGCCGATATCCAGCACCTTACCCTGCATAGAGTCTTCCAGCGTTGATAGCAGCAGAGCACTGCCGGTGTCCAACCCATTGCGGCTGAACACGCCCGGTAGGGTTTTCACTGCCAAATCGTGCAGTGAGTAGCTTTGCCACCAGTCGGTAAGATCGAATGTGGTCTGAACATCCAGGCGGCCATGATATAGGCCACAGCGGCGGGCGCTGTCGATCTTCATCAGCGTAGCATGGCCTGCTACGGTTTGCTCGGCGCTGCGCACCCCGCTACGGTTTTCACCGACCACGAAAACATCCGCGCCTACTGGTAGCAGCGCCAGAATGTTGCACAGTTGGAACTGGGCTTCCTGCTTGCTCTTTGGCCAGTAGTAAATCAGCGTATCGCACTCGACAACAAATGCCGCGTCTAGGGTCAGGCCGAACTGAGCGTTATCACCCATAGCCCGGTTCAGTAATTGCCAGTGATGGTATTGCTGGGTATGGACGCGCACCTCTGTTGCCTCTAATAGACCCGGTAGGGTATCTTGTAGATCACCGGCGAGTAAAACGCGGCGTTTGATAAACTCATCACTGTGGCGCAGCATGACTTCACTGGCGGGAGTTAATGCAGACATCAAGTTTTGGCTCCTAGCAATTAGACTGGGGATTATAGAGTTTTATAACGCTATTTTCGACGGGTTTATTGACGCTTAGTGCGCGGGTTTGCTAGCATAGCGCTGCGCATGGCGCATCATAACGGGTAGGGATCGGCATGGCATCAAAACGCGACTGGCTGTTACAACAACTGGGTATCACGCAGTGGATATTACGCCGCCCAGGCGTGTTGCAGGGTAAATTGGCGGTAAGCTTGTCGCCTGAAGTACTTTTGCTGATTGTAGCGCAGGCGTTACCCGACCCTCACGACCTGCTGTTTTGTGACGTGCTGTGCAGCCTGGGGTTGACGCCAGCGCAAACCTACAGCCTGACGCCGTATCAAATGGCTATGTTGCCTGAAGATACCGAGTGCAACAGTTGGCGGCTAGGTGTGGAGAAGCCACTTGCATTAGTCGGCGCACAGCTATACAGCCCGGCGCTAGTCGAACTTTCTCTAGATCCCCGGGCTAAACGCGCCCTCTGGCAGCAGATTTGTTATCATGAACAGTATTTCTACCCTGACAAAAGCCGATCTGAATACGGCCTACAACATTGAGCAGGCCAGCCACGCTTTCCCTTGGACGGAAGCCACCCTTGCCAGTAAACAAGGAGAACGCTACCTTAACTTGAAATTAAGCACCGATGGGCAGATGGCTGGCTTCGCCATTACTCAGATCGTGCTCGATGAGGCCAAACTATTAAACATAACTATCCACCCGCAGTGGCAGCATTGTGGCTTTGGCCGCCGCTTACTACATGTGCTGACCAAACAACTGACCCGCCGTGGCGTTATCACTCTGTGGTTGGAAGTACGTGCCTCCAACGCGGCGGCGATCACGCTGTACGACGATCTCGGTTTTAACCAAGTGACTTTGCGCTGCAACTATTACCCCCGCGCCAATGGCCGCGAGGATGCGATTGTCATGGCGCTGCCGCTGGCTTAGCCAGCGCACGGCGACATCTTGCTCTCCGGGGAAAATATTAATTGTCAGCAGTTGACAAATCAGCGAAAATTTCTAGCTATTATCTTTATCATTTACCGCTTTGCTTGACGCTGCTACGGCGCGTTCTGATTATGTTGCAGGGCGGGGGATTAACCGTAGAACCAGAAAAACATGCCTTCTAGTGAATTTGCCCACGAAGTCTCGAAAAGAAAAACTTTTGCCATCATCTCGCATCCCGATGCCGGTAAAACCACCATTACTGAAAAGGTGCTGCTGTTCGGGCAGGCGATCCAAACTGCTGGTACGGTAAAAGGGCGTAGTTCAAGCCAACACGCCAAATCCGATTGGATGGAAATGGAAAAACAACGTGGGATATCGATTACCACTTCGGTAATGCAGTTTCCATATCGCGACAGCCTAGTCAACCTGCTGGATACCCCGGGGCATGAAGATTTCTCCGAAGATACCTACCGCACCCTGACCGCCGTTGACTGCTGCCTGATGGTGATCGACGCCGCCAAGGGCGTTGAGGATCGTACCCGCAAGCTGATGGAAGTCACCCGCCTGCGCGATACGCCAATTCTGACTTTTATGAACAAGCTGGATCGCGACATCCGCGATCCGATGGAAGTGATGGATGAAGTGGAGCGTGAGCTAAACATCGATTGCGCACCCATCACATGGCCTATCGGCTGTGGCAAGCTATTTAAAGGGGTTTATCATCTGTATAAGGATGAGACCTACCTATATCAGACTGGTAAAGGCCACACTATTCAGGAAATGCGCCTCGTTAAAGGCTTGGGCAACCCGGAGCTGGATGCGTTGGTAGGAGAAGATCTGGCCGCGCAGCTACGTGAAGAGCTAGAGTTGGTGCAAGGCGCATCCCATACGTTCGATCAACAAGCATTTCTCAGCGGCGCACTAACACCTGCGTTCTTTGGCACCGCCTTGGGCAACTTTGGTGTGGATCATATGCTGGATGGCCTGGTGGCTTGGGCACCTGCACCGATGCCGCGCAGAACCGACACCCGTGAAGTGGTGGCGGCAGAAGAAAAATTCACGGGCTTTGTGTTTAAGATCCAGGCCAATATGGATCCAAAACACCGTGACCGCGTAGCCTTTATGCGCGTGGTATCTGGTCGTTACGAAAAATGCATGAAGCTGCGCCAGGTGCGCACTGGCAAAGACGTGGTAATTTCCGATGCGCTGACCTTTATGGCCGGTGACCGTTCACAGGTGGAAGAAGCATATCCCGGTGATATCATTGGCCTGCACAACCACGGTACGATTCAGATCGGTGATACCTTCACCCAGGGCGAGGACATGAAGTTCACCGGCATCCCAAACTTTGCGCCGGAGCTGTTCCGCCGCATTCGCTTGCGCGATCCGCTGAAGCAGAAAAAGTTGCTGAAAGGGCTGGTACACCTTTCCGAAGAAGGGGCAGTTCAGGTATTCCGTCCGATCGCCAATAGCGATCTGATCGTAGGTGCGGTCGGCGTGCTACAGTTTGATGTAGTGGTCGCGCGCCTGAAAAGTGAATACAACGTGGAAGCGCTTTATGAGTTAGTTAACGTGTCAACAGCCCGCTGGGTTGAGTGCAATGATGTGAAAAAGTTCGAAGAGTTCAAGCGCAAAAACGAGTTTAACCTGGCGCTGGATGGTGGAGATAACCTGTCATATATCGCGCCGACCCTAGTTAACTTAAACCTAACGCAGGAACGTTATCCCGATGTGGTATTCCGTAAAACGCGTGAACACTGACAGAACAACGGGGTGCCTCACCACACCATGTTTTTAGGGGAACTGATGGCTGGGTGCCGTCATGCTACGTAATAGTGAAAACTACTAGCGATGTGGTATAACTCCCCGCTTAAGTAAAACTCCTGGAAACCTTCTTCACGCTTTTTACACCGCCGGTCACTTTAGCGGTGTAAAAAGCGTGAAGAAAGATCGAATGGTTAACAGCCTAATGGGATAGGTTCTATACCCTACATAATACGATTTGCATGATCGGTGTGGGCGTGGTAAGGACCATCAGCTACCCACGGACGCAGAAAACCCGCAGCGTGATGGAGCAACTGACGTTAAGCTTGCTGCTGTTAGAAACCGACGCCCCTAATATGCTGCTGGACGGTTATCAAGGGCAGCCGAACCGCTCACTGCGTATTGCCGAGTTATTTCAGGTGCTGTGCAGCATGCGGCCAGAGCAAGCCAATAAGATAGCCGATCATTTGTAGCGCAATGTGCAAGCGCTGTTCACGATTTCTGTTTAAACCTAGCGGATTATGATAAAGGTCACGCTATATCATTTTCATTTGATGCCTAGTGACAGCATTTGTGACATAAATTCGGGGAAATGAGGTCTGGTTCAGTATAATAGCGCCCGATATAACGTGATGAGCCTGGTCGGTATGGAGGTACTTATTACCTCCTGATACTGCTATACAGCCACCGATCTCGCCAGTAAAACATCATGAGTAGACCACCCTCTTTACAGGCTAAAAGTGTAATAAACCAGGCGGCACCCCAACGGTTATCAGCATCTATGTGTTTAGCGAATCTGTGAAAGATATCGCGTTATTTTCTGATTTTATTCACATATAATCCCATCCTGTTACAGTAATATTTTATCTATTAGGACGATACGAAGAGTGTACATTGCTTAACTTACTATGACTAAGATCTTATCCCCGTTGGCGTACATTTTTGCAGCCATTTCGTACCATGACAGCGCGCCACAACCGTCGCTAACAGGGAGTCCGTTGAGGAGGTTGAGCACTGTACTCGTGGCTAAAATAGCAAATAAAATAGCCTACCGGGGGATAGGTTCTTATACAGATTAGCCACCCGCATCGCGGGTGGCTACGCGTGGTGAGAAGAATCTCCGTTGCTGCTATGATAACCCATACCTCAGCGCTATCTTCATGAAGCAAATTCCGCACGCCAACTACTCAGATTTTCAGTTGGAGATTTTTATGACCAAATTAACCGCCACAGCGCAACGTGCGCTGAATTTAATGGATTTAACCACTCTGAATGATGACGACACCGAGGAGAAAGTGATCGAGCTGTGTCGTCAGGCCAATAGCCCGGCTGGCCATACGGCAGCCATCTGCATCTACCCTCATTTTATTCCGGTAGCGCATAAGGCTCTGCGAGAGCAGGGAACGCCAGATATCCGCATTGCGACCGTGGCTAACTTCCCGCAGGGTAATGACGATATCGACATCGCGGTGGCAGAAATCCGCGCCGCCATCGCCTATGGTGCGAATGAGGTGGATGTAGTATTTCCATATCGCGCGCTGATCGCCGGTAATGAGCAGGTGGGTTTTGAGCTGGTCAAACAGTGCAAACAGGTTTGCCAAGCCGCCAACGTACTGCTAAAAGTAATCATCGAAAGTGGTGAACTGAAGCAGGCATCTTTGATCCGCAAAGCGTCCGAAATCGCCATCAATGCGGGTGCTGACTTTATTAAGTCCTCCACTGGCAAGGTATCGGTTAATGCCACGCTGGAAAGTGCTGAGTTGATGCTGTCGGTGATCTGTGATATGGGTGTGGCGCAGACGGTAGGCTTCAAACCGGCCGGCGGTGTGCGCACCGCAGAGGACGCGCTACACTATCTGCAACTTGCCGATCGTCTTCTGGGCGAAGGATGGGCCGATGTGCGCCATTTCCGCTTCGGTGCTTCCAGCCTGCTAACCAGCCTGCTAACCAGCCTGCTGGCAGCGTAGGACTATAACGTTCAGGCATCCGCTAGCGGTTATTGATGGTTCCGTTGGGGTGGAGTCAGCCTTTACCCTACATCATTAGGTCATACAGTAGGGGGAACCCTTACTTCCTGGTACAGAAAATAATTCATAAGAAACGCAACGGCCAGCCATTGAGCGAAGAAGCGACCCGTTTTTTCATCAACGGTATCTGCGATAACGTAGTTTCCGAAGGTTAAATTGCAGCGCTGGCGCGATAACCACTGACTTCCACGATATGACTATAGCAGAGCGCGTCCCCTTACCATGGCGATGCGTTATTCTGGCACAGTGCTTGACTGGAAAAATCTGTCGTTAAGTCGCTAAATGGCCAGATCGTCGATAAACACACGGCCGGTGGCGTGGGTGATGCTGTTTCGCTTATGCTTGACTCGATGGTGGCGGGCCTGTGGCGACTACGTGCCGATGATCGCTGGCCAAGGCTTGGGTCACGCCGGTGGCACACTGGACAAGTTGGAAGCCATTCCTAGATTTAACGTCTTTTCAGACGAGAACACCTTTCGCAAGATTATTCAGGATGTTGGCGTGACGATTGTCAGCCAGATAATTTCGCAGGCACCGGCGGATCAGCGCTTCTATGTCACCCGCAATATTACCGCGACCGTTGATTAAATCCCGATGATAACCGCCTCGATTTTAGCGAAGAAGCTGGCAGAAGGTCTGGATGCACTGGTCATGGACTTAAAAGTGGGGTCCGGGGCCTTTATGCCGACTTATATGCTATCGCTGGTCTGGCACAGGCGATCGTCAATGTTGCCAATGGTGCTGGGTGCAAGATCACGGCGCTACTGACTGATATAAATCAGGTGCTGGTCTCCAGTGCTGGCAACGCGGTAGAAGTGCGTGAAGCTGTGAGCTTCCTGACTGGTAAAGACCGCAACAAGAGCCTACTGGCAGTCAACCTGGCACTGTATGTGGAGTAATTGCTGTCTGGTGGCTTGGCGAAAGATGATGCCGATGCGCGGCGAGCCAAACTGTAGGCGGTATTAGACAACGGCAAGGCAGCGGAGGTGTTTGGCCGCATGTGGTGGCAGCACAACAAGGCCCGGCCAACTTCATTTAGAGCTACGATAGCTATTTGCTAGTAGTGGCCTTCAGCAAACCAGTCTATGCTGATAAGCCCGGCATCATCAACGCCATGGATACCCGAACGGTTGGGCATAGTAGTCGTATCGTTGGGCAGTGGCCGTCGATGCACAACTGACAACATCGATACAGCCTCTGGCGGTGATCCGCGCCAATGACTAACAAAGCTGGCAGCAAGCAGCCGATGCACTGCGCAGTGCCATAACGCTGAGTAAAACCGTACTGCAAAAAACGCCGATGGCGTATCAGCGCATCACAGTATAGTTAACGGTCAGCAGTGGCAGCGGTTCTTCGCTGCCATCCAAAGCGGGAAAAACACAGGAAAGCACTAATGAAACGTATATTTATTATGGTTTTGGACTCATTAGGCATCGGTGCTAGCGTCGATGCAGAGCGTTTTGGTGATCAGGGGGCCGACACCCTGGGCCACATTGCTGAAGTCTGTGCGCGTGGCGAAGCCAACGTTGGCCGCCAGGGGCCACTGACACTGCCTAACTTGAGCTGTCTGGGCTTGGGTAAGGCAGCGCAAGCCTCTACTGGTAAATTCCCTCAGGGGCTGGACAGCAATGCGGACATCATTGGTGCCTACGCTTACGCCAGGGAGCTTTCTTCCGGTAAAGACACCCCATCAGGACACTGGGAAATCGCTGGCGTGCCGGTACTGTTTGACTGGGGCTATTTTAACAATCCACACCACAGCTTCCCGCAGGAACTGCTCGACACACTGGTTATGCGCGCCAACTTGCCGGGTTACTTGGGCAATTGTCACTCTTCCGGCACGGTGATCCTCGATCAATGGGGTGCAGAGCACATGAAAACCGGCAAGCCGATTTTCTACACCTCCGCAGACTCGGTATTCCAGATCGCTTGCCATGAAGAAATTTTCGGCCTGGATCGCCTGTATACGCTGTGCAAAATTGCCCGTGAAGTACTGACCGCAGGCGGTTACAACATCGGCCGCGTGATCGCGCGTCCTTTCGCGGGTGACAAGCCGGGCGAGTTCCAGCGTACCGGCAACCGTTACGATCTGGCTGTCGAACCGCCATCCCCTACGGTGCTAAAAAAGTTGGTACACGAGAAGGGCGGTAAAGTGGTGTCGATCGGTAAAATTGCCGATATCTACGCTAGCGTTGGCATCACCAAGCAAGTGAAGGCCATCGGCATTGACGCATTGTTCGATGCGACATTGAGAGAAATTGACAAGGCTGGCGACAATACTATCGTGTTCACCAACTTCGTTGACTTTGACTCCTCTTATGGTCACCGCCGTGATGTGGCTGGTTATGCCGCCGCGCTGGAACTGTTCGATCGCCGCTTACCGAAGCTACTAAAGCGGGTAAACGGTGACGATATCATTATCTTTACCGCTGACCACGGCTGCGACCCGACCTGGAGCGGTACTGACCACACCCGTGAACACATTCCGGTGCTAATCTATGGCCAGAAAGTGAAACCAGGTTTGCTGGGACACCGTGAAAGCTTCGCCGACATCGGCCAAACTATAGCCAGCTACTTTGGCGTGTCGCCGATGGATTACGGTAAATCCATGTTCTAAGACTGGTCTTTAGAGTTGCAGCATTTTTGGCTGCGCACGCTTGCTGCCTAGCTGCAACTCCAAATCTAAGGACTTATATGCTTAACATTTTTATTTAAATCATTGGGGGAAGAACATTATGGCTACGCCGCACATTAATGCAGAAATAGGGGATTTCGCTGACGTAGTATTAATGCCTGGCGATCCGCTACGCGCAAAATACATCGCTGAAATCTTCCTGGAAGATGCGTTAGAAGTGAATAACGTGCGTGGCATGCTGGGTTTCACCGGCACCTTCAAAGGTTGCCGCATCTCGGTAATGGGCCATGGCATAGGCATCCCGTCTTGCTCTATCTATGTACGTGAATTGATCGCCGAATTCGGCGTGAAAAAGATTATCCGCGTAGGGTCTTGCGGCGCGGTGCGCGACGATATCAAGCTGCGCGATGTGGTGATTGGTATGGGGGCTTGCACCGACTCCAAGGTCAATCGTCTGCGCTTCAAAGATCATGACTATGCGGCGATTGCTGACTTCGACATGGTGCGTCATGCTGTAGACGCGGCAGCAGCGCAGGGCATGGCGGCTCATGTAGGCAATATCTTCTCCGCCGACCTGTTCTATACTCCGGACACAGACATGTTCCAGGTAATGAAGAAATACGGCATTCTGGGTGTAGAAATGGAAGCAGCCGGTATTTACGGCGTGGCAGCGGAATTACACGAAGAGTTCGGATGTAAGGCGCTGACCCTCTGTACGGTGTCCGACCACATTCTGCGTCATGAAGCGACTACAGCAGCCGAGCGTCAAACCACCTTTAAAGAGATGATCGTTATCGCGCTGGAATCGGTACTGCTGGGCGACCAAGCCTGATTATCCAACGGGCACAGCAAGGCGGTGCCCGCAGACCAATCTATTTATTCTACCTGTCATTCCAGATTAATGCTTTATCCCTCTGCTGATTAGCACTATTACTTCAGTTATCAATCTATTCACTGATCTATTCACTGATGAACAACGTCGAACAGGTTTTGCGTAGAGGCATCGCCACGTCATACAAGCTTATCGCTGCACTTTGCATCAGCCAGCCGACGCTGTCACTCCGTATTTGCACATTGGCTGGAGTGGTGCTGACGTTCTGTAAAGGCAAGGTGACGCGTTATGTGTTGCGGCACGGTGTGGCTGGAGAGAGGCAATTTCCGCTGTATCTCGTCAAACAGATGCGTTGCGATGGTATCGCTGGAAACGCTGGATACCGAATTCAGCGGCAGTGGCTGCGCAAATTGGGTAATGGCGGCGCAGTGGCTGTTATAGCAGGATCTGATAGAACGTCATACTTGCCAGAGGATGGCATTGTGTACTGGGCGTTCGGCAAGTTGATAGCCAATAGCGATATGCATCAGGGGAATTTGTCGTTCCGTTCCAGGCACAGCGCTCTGTGGTAATGGCTCCGTTGTACGACATGTTGCCGATGGCGTTTGCGCCGAGAGGCAGCGGTAGTATGCGCCGGGAAGCGGTAGCAATCAGGTTAAGCCATGAGGTTACCGGCACCATTTGGCGGCAGGCGTAATTACTGGCGCTTGAATTTTGGCAGCGCACATCGCTGTACCAGCAGATCAGCGATGAATGTTGCACCATTGACGCACAGATGTTGGCTCAGTTGCAGAAACTTAACCCTCACATTGCGCGCATGGATTTACTCAGCGCTTCTTCGCTTCTCCCTGCGGCTACGACGGTTCATCGTCTTCCTCCAACAGTGTATTGGCGGTTAACAGGTATGGCGACTCCTGCCAGTGGCTGCATTAGTATTGCAGCAGGGTGCATGCCAGAATAATACCAATCGCGAGCGCCAGCAGAATCATCAGACGCAGCAAGTTGGTGGTGTTGTCCACCTGCTTGGATTCAGTCTCCAGCACATGGTTATAGAGGGTGATGCGGATAAAGCTGATCAAGCCGTCTTTGCCGTTGATCGACTCAACTAAATGATGGTTGAAATAGCTGCCCGCGCGTTTGCCGTTAAGCGACATGCGATCACGTAGGCTTATCTGTTCACAGGCGAGAGATAACCAAGGTGCCGTCGAGTTGATAGACGCTGGCGTCCGTAATGCGACTATGATCGGTAAGCTGTTTCAGGGTAGCGTCGATACGCTGCTTGTAGATGTCGTTGTACAGCAGTGTTGCCAGGCTGTATGCCACCTGCCTGGTTAATGTTTGCGCCAATTCTTACACCTGCTTGCAACGTGCCAATTGATGGCTTAGGTTAAAATAGGAGATATATTGCATCAAAATTACCAGCAAAGCGAAGCAAATCAGGATAATAGCGGTACGGTGCAGGCAAAATTTCAATTTATTGCGAGCCATGCATCATCCTTACGCGTCTTGGATGCTTTATGTTGCCAGAACCGATGGCGATAGGATAGCTTGATGCGTCTTTTTCTCATCCAGCCACTGGGCGCGCCCCCTTAATTCAGGAGTTAAAGATGTCGAAAAGTCTGACCTATTACGATCTTCCGGCGGAGATCGCTCAATGGCATGGTCTTCCACTTTCTTTGAGCGGTAATGAAGTGATGCCGCTGGACTATCGGGCGGATCATACTGGATGGTTATTGTACGGCAAAGCATTGGATAAAACGCGCATCGCTCAGTTCCAGCGCAAGCTGGGGGTAGCGATGGTGATCGTCACTGCCTGGGAAGTAGGAGATTATCAGGTAGTGCGTTTGGCGGGAACCCTGACAGCGGGGGCCATGCTGTTGGCGGCGGAGAAAGGGCTAGACGTGGCAACGTTGGGAGAGATCCCACACCTGCGCATGCCGGGTTTACTGATGATGGATATGGACTCGACAGCGATCGAGATCGAATGCATCGATGAGATAGCCAAGCTAGCGGGTGTGGGGGTCCAGGTGGCGGAAGTCACTGAACATGCGATGCGCGGCGAACTGGATTTTGCCGTTAGCCTGCGTAAGCGCATTGCTATGCTTGAGGGTGCTGATGCCAGCATTCTCAAGCAAGTATGTGACAAACCGCCCCTGATGCCTGGGTTGACCTACCTGGTAGGTCAGTTGCAAGCTATGGGCTGGCATGTGGCGATCGCCTCAGGTGGCTTCACCTATTACGCCGAATACCTGCGTGACCGGTTGAAACTGGTCGCGGTGGTAGCCAATGATCTAGAGATGCACGATGGCAAACTTACCGGTGAAGTGCTAGGGACAGTGGTGGATGCGCAGTTCAAGGCTAATATGCTGGTACGGCTGGCGGAAAATCTGGGTATTGCGCTAGCGCAAACTGTGGCTATAGGCGATGGTGCCAACGATGTGCTGATGATGCAGGTGGCGGGGCTGGGTATCGCCTACCATGCCAAATCCTACGTGTATCAACAAGCGCAGATATCGATTCGCCATGCTGATCTGATCGGCGTGCTGTGCGTATTGAGCGGCAGCCTGAAACACCCAGTGTGCTAAACAGGCGAGTGAGGTAATACGTGGCAAAAGTAGCAAAACTGGCGTTTGTATGTAATGAGTGCGGTGCTGATTACCCACGTTGGCAGGGGCAGTGCAGCGCCTGTCACGCCTGGAACAGTATTACTGAAGTGCGTTTGGGGGCGGCGCTGCCTTCCTCCTCCCGCAAGGAACGCCTAAGCGGCTATGCTGGCAACTCTGGCATGAGCAAAGTGCAGAAACTGTCGGACATCAGCCTAGAAGCGTTACCACGTTTCACCACGGGCTTTATTGAGTTTGATAGGGTACTGGGCGGTGGCGTGGTACCTGGCAGTGCCATTTTGATTGGTGGCAACCCCGGTGCGGGTAAAAGTACCTTACTATTGCAAGTGCTGTGCACACTGTCCGAACAGATGAAAACCCTGTACGTTACTGGCGAAGAGTCGCTACAGCAGGTAGCTATGCGCGCCCACCGTCTAGGACTGCCGACTCGTGGCTTAAATATGCTGTCGGAAACCAGCATCGAGCAGATCTGCCTGGTCGCTGAGCAGGAACAGCCGAAGCTAATGGTGATCGACTCGATCCAAGTGATGCACATGGCAAACATTCATTCTTCGCCTGGGAGCGTGGTGCAAGTACGTGAAACTGCTGCATATCTGACACGCTTTGCCAAAACAAGCTGCGTAGCTATCGTGATGGTCGGCCACGTCACTAAGGACGGCTCGCTAGCCGGGCCGAAGGTACTGGAGCACTGCATCGACTGCTCGGTGTTGCTGAATGGCGATGCCGATTCCTGCTTCCGTACTTTGCGCAGCCATAAGAACCGCTTTGGAGCGGTCAATGAGTTAGGTATCTTCGCTATGACCGAACAGGGTCTGCGTGAAGTTAGCAACCCCTCGGCTATTTTCCTCAGTCGCGGCGAAGAGGTGACCTCCGGCAGCTCTGTGATGGTCGTTTGGGAAGGCACCCGGCCACTACTGGTGGAGATACAAGCGCTGGTGGATCACTCCATGCTGTCTAACCCACGCCGGGTAGTGGTTGGGATAGAGCAGAACCGGCTGGCGATCCTGCTGGCAGTGCTGCATCGTCACGGTGGGCTACAAATGTCAGATCAGGACGTTTTCGTCAACGTGGTCGGCGGTGTGAAGGTCATTGAAACCAGCGCTGATCTGGCACTAATGATGTCGCTAGTGTCTAGCTTGCGCGATCTGCCATTGCCAAAGGATCTGGTAGTGTTTGGCGAAGTGGGCTTGGCAGGGGAGATCCGCCCAGTGCCGAGCGGCCAGGAGCGTATTTCCGAGGCGGCCAAACACGGCTTTAAACGCGCTATAGTGCCGTACGCCAATGTGCCTAAGAAACCGCCAATAAATATGCAGGTGTTCGGCGTGAAGAAATTGGCAGAGGCGCTGGAGGTCTTGGATGCATTTTATTAACTGTGAAATGTGCTATTTTGGCATACTATTAACCCAAATAATTCGGATTACGGCTAGGTGGCAACGCAGTGACAAATTGGTCGGGAACAGATTGGAACCGCGCCTACGCTGTGTCGCAGGATGAATCTCAGGGATGAAGTTAATCAATCCCCAGGCGCTGACATCGTTAAGGGACTGGGAGGAGCGAAGAAAGCCAACGTCCATGCAACCGGGAAGTATGGCGGGCATAAACAGGGGGGCATATGCCGAAGTTTGATTACCTAAATGCTACCATTAAACAGAGAGGCTGTACTCTGCACCAAGTGGCGAATGCTAGCGGCATTACCAAAGGTTATCTTAGCCAACTGTTGAACGGTAAAATCAAAAGCCCAAGCGCCAAAAAACTGCAAGCGCTGCATCGCTTTCTAGGGTTGGAATACCCACGGGGGGGGAAAAAAATTGGTGTAGTGTTTGGTAAATTTTACCCGCTACACACCGGCCATATTTACCTAATCCAACGTGCTTGCAGCCAAGTAGATGAATTGCACGTTATGCTGTGCTACGACGAACCGCGCGATCGCGTACTGTTTGAAAACAGCTCAATGTCGCAACAGCCCACAGTCAGTGATCGCTTGCGCTGGTTATTGCAGACCTTCAAATACCAGAAAAATATCCATATTCACTCATTCGGTGAACAGGGTATTGAGCCTTATCCTCACGGCTGGGATCTGTGGAGCAACGATATAAAAGCCTTTATTGCTGAGAAGGGCATAGTGCCAAGCTTTATCTTCTCTAGCGAATTACAGGATGCCCCGTGTTACCGCAAGTATTTGGGTATTGAAACCATTCTTATCGATCCTGAGCGTTCATTTATGAACATAAGCGGTAGCCAAATCCGCCAAGATCCCTTTCGTTACTGGGATTACATTCCAACTGAAGTCAAACCGTTCTTTGTGCGCACCGTAGCGATCCTCGGCGGTGAGTCGAGCGGCAAATCGACCCTAGTAAATAAACTGGCGAACATTTTTAACACCACCAGCGCCTGGGAATATGGCCGCGACTATATGTTCTCGCACCTCGGTGGTGACGAAATGGCGTTACAGTATTCCGACTATGACAAGATAGCCCTAGGCCAGGCGCAATACGTTGATTTTGCGGTGAAGTACGCCAACAAGGTCGCGTTTATGGACACCGACTTTATCACTACCCAGGCATTCTGTAAAAAGTATGAAGGGCGTGAGCACCCGTTTGTCCAGGCGCTGATCGACGAGTACCGCTTTGACCTGGTGATCCTGCTAGAAAATAACACCCCCTGGGTTGCGGACGGTTTGCGTAGCCTCGGAGATCCTGCAGAGCGCATGGCGTTCCAGCACCTGTTGGAAACTATGCTGTGCGCTAATAACATCGACTATGTGCATGTTGATTCCAGTGATTACGACAAACGTTTCCTGCGCTGTGTTGATCTGGTCAAACAACTGCTAGCGATGCCGGAACATCAACCTATCATTAGTTGAGGTACCCGAGGTGAGTTGAGATACCCGAGGTGCTATCACAGTGGCAGAAACGGCGACCCGCTTGTCTCTTTGGCACAGGGTTAAATTGACGTTTCCTTGCACTGAGTCAGGTCAATCTTTGGATAATACGGGTATAATAATTGACCACTTAGGGTATAATGGTATGTATGATGTGATTCTGCAACAAGCTCAGCGTTTCAGTAGAGTGGATCTCATCAATCGTCTCGTGGCTTTGTTGAATAAATTGAATTTGGAATAAAGAGTCCCCTGAATGTGCATATTTCAAGCAACGCGTACACTTTCTGGCATACCGAGGCATTGTTAAATAAAATAGAACATATTGCCGTCACGAGGATCAGATAACTCTCCTTCTGTTAAAATAGCGACATGGCGTGGCCAAGAAAAAGTTCAAGATCACCAACGGGAAGGATTACAACAACGCCCTTATCACTTAGGGTTCACTCACTTTCTGGGTGTCTGCGTGGTCGCCCACAACATTATTCCAATCTGGCAATAACCAGAGTATTGATGCTAAAACGGATTTTCAGCCTTATACTTCGCGCCATCCAGACCATTTTCACACTGATAAAAGTGCCGTTGAACTGCCCGGACTACACCTGCATCAGTAAGCAGGCGTAGTCCGTTAATGTCTCGTTTAAAACCTCAACGCCGGGTAAAATTGCGCACCTGGCTATAAAACACGGTCAGGAAAAACGGAGGCTCTGGCGAAAACTGCATTTAGCCGTAGATACAGAAATACATGATGTCATCTATGCTGATCTTTCCTTGAGTAATGTAACCGATACGTAAGCCTTCCTAGGTCTCATCCGCCAGACTTACCG
>JAAKDF010000023.1 GCA_011754105.1 Serratia symbiotica | reverse complement strand
CGCAATGTTGCTATTTTAACAGCAGAAGAGTGATCTAATCTTCATGCCAGACAAAGTTAGATTTATTCAACAACGCCGTAACAATACGTAAAACCCCTTTAAAAGGGCATGTTAGATCACAAACTCAGGCAAGAATAGACATAGACAGTGATAGATAACCGTAGACAGAATACTTTTTATATCCACGATTACGAAACCTTCGGCAAAAGCCCATCAATGGATCGCCCGGCGCAATTTGCTGGCGTGCGTACCGATATGGATTTCAATATAATCGAAGAGCCACTTGTAATTTACTGCGCTCCAGCCGATGACTACCTGCCAGAGCCTGAAGCGGTAATGATCACTGGCATCACGCCACAGCAGGCTCGTGCCAAAGGTGTCAATGAGGCCGAGTTCGCCCGGCAAATTCATCAGGCTTTCAGCATACCAGGCACTTGCATTCTGGGATACAACAATATCCGTTTCGATGACGAAGTCAGCCGCAATATTTTCTACCGCAGTTTCTACGATCCTTATGCCTACAGTTGGCAAAACGGCAATTCTCGCTGGGATTTGCTGGACGTAATGCGCGCTTGCTATGCACTACGCCCAGATGGCATCGTTTGGCCAGAAAACGAAGACGGATTCCCCAGCTTCTGCCTGGAACATCTCACCCGTGCCAATGGTGTCGAACACACTCAGGCTCACGATGCCATGTCGGACGTTTACGCCACAATCGCCATGGCTAAGCAGGTGAAGCAAGCACAGCCACGCCTGTTCGATTTTTTGCTGCAATACCGTAACAAAAAAAAGCTAAATACCCTGATCGATATAGCTGAAGTGATGCCCTTGGTGCACGTTTCCCGCATGTTTGGCGCAGCGCGTGGCAATACCAGTTGGGTTGCGCCGCTGGCCTGGCACCCAGTCAACAAGAACGCGGTGATTATGTGCGATCTAGCTGGTGACCTGACGCCACTGCTAACGCTAAACGCCGATCAGTTGCGCGAGCGGCTGTATACTCGCCGCGACGCACTGACGGTTGACCAGCCGCTGATACCTCTCAATCTAGTGCACATTAACAAGTGCCCTGTACTGGCACCGGCTAAAACGCTGCTTCCGGAGAACGCAGAACGATTGGGCATTGATCGCCGAACCTGCCGACAAAACTTGCAACTACTATGCCAAAATCAGCAAGTGCGGGAAAAAGTGGTAGCGCTGTTTGCGGAAGCCGAACCTTACAAGGGCTCCGATGATGTTGATGCTCGGCTTTACGATGGCTTTTTTAGTGATGCCGACAAAGCGGCGATGAAGATAATCCAACAGACTAAGCCGCAGGATCTGCCAGCGCTGGATCTGGCCTTCAGCGATGGCCGGATGAAAGAGCTGCTGTTCAACTTCCGCGCACGCAACTACCCCAATACGCTAGACAACTCCGAACAAAAACGCTGGCTACAATACCGTCAAGAAGTTCTGAGCGAGGGACGGGTGCAAAAATACCTACTACAACTAGAATCACTGTATAACCAGTATAAGGGTGATAAAGAGAAAATAGCGCTGCTATATGCACTATTTGACTATAGCCGCGAGTTAGCAGGTTAACCAGCATAAACGCGGCTTTTATTGTTGTAAGGGTTTCAATTTTGCACTGAGCCCTTCAGCATTCGTTATGCAATCTCTTCGTTTGCCTGCGGTACTGACAGGCAGAAACCGCGAGTCACAATGGCCAAGTAGATCAGCCCTACCACAGCCCATACCAACCCCAGCGTCATTGAGCTAGCTTCCAGATTAATCCATAGTGTTCCCACTGTCAGAGCTCCCATCACCGGTAGGATTAGGTAGTTGAAGGTATCCTTCAGCGTGCGATTCAGCTTGTCACGGATGTAGAACTGCACAATCACCGACAGGTTGACGAAGGTAAAAGCTACCAGTGCACCGAAGTTAATCAGTGCGGTGGCGGTGACTAGATCAAACGATACCGCCGACAGTGTGATGACACCAACCAACAACACGTTAAACGCCGGGGTACGCCATTTCGGATGCACATAGCCAAATAAGCGGGTTGGGAATACGCCGTCACGGCCCATAACGTACATCAGACGCGATACGCCAGCGTGCGCCGCCATGCCGGAAGCCAATACGGTCATACTGGAGATCAATAGGATCACCGATTGGAATAATTTGCCTGCCACATACAGCATGATTTCAGATTGCGAGGCATCAGGATCTTTAAAGCGTGAAATATCTGGGAAGTACAACTGCACAAAGTAAGACACTACGATGAAAATCAAACCACCGATTAACGCTGTCAGGAAGATAGCTCTCGGGATCACTCTCTCCGCGTCTTTAGTTTCTTCCGACAACGAACTGATTCCATCAAAACCTAGGAACGAAAAGCACAGAATGGTCGCACCGGTAATTATCGGCACCACATGAGCATTTCCTGACCAAAAAGGACGGCTACTGAGTAAAGTACCAGCACCTTGGCCGTAATAAATGCCGTTAATCACCAGGCCGAGGAATACAATCATGATCGCCATCTGTACCACCACAATGATGGTGTTTAGGTTAGCCACCAACTTAATGCCACGCAGGTTGAAAAAGGTCATCAAGCCGACCAATGCAGCCACGAAGATCCACGATGGTGCACCTGGAAAAATGGCTTCTAGATAAATTTTAGCCAGCAGAATGTTGATCATCGGCATGAATAGGTAGTCTAGCAACGATGACCACCCTACCATAAAGCCGACATGCGGGCTGATGGTTTTCTGTGCGTAGGTATAGGCGGAACCGGCTGAAGGGAATTTCCTCACCAGTTTTCCATAGCTCAAAGCAGTGAACAAAACCGCCAGCAACGCGAAAACATATGCCGTCGCAACATGTCCGCCTGTCAGGCCAGATACGATGCCGAAGGTGTCAAAGATGGTCATTGGTTGCAGATAAGCCAGTCCCATCATCACGACTGGTACTAAAGTCAAGGCATTACGCAGTTGACTGCGTTGCGCTGGAGTGGCATTAATGAGGTTATTGGACATTGCACAGCCCCCATTTACCCTCTGCCTTACGGGGATTAGACACGCTAAGACTTAAGGTTGCAGAGAAACTTCGCAACGAGCGACTTAATTCAAAAATAGAAGGGGTAGAAGCCGGATAGCACGTCAAAGAAGTTTTGACTGCGCCATAATCGCTGCGCCTAAAGCGGAAACTAGCAGGCACTAATGCTAAAGTGAATAATTGCCCCATCGTTTTTATCCTCATGAGTCACGACCATAAGAATGTTGTTTGGTCGCGCGCAAAACTATTTATCTATCCGGAATACTTGTCCGGCTTCGCTTGGTGTATGAAACGAACAGTTTGTAAAACGCAGTGCAAAAAAAATAGCCGACGCGTTAAAACGTCGGCTATCTGCATCCGGGGGGATTTTGCACTAAAATGCCCCCGGATGACAAGCACAAAATGTTTTCTTCCTATACAAATTCTTTGGGCGATGGGGCATAAAATCCGCTAATGGATGAAGGTGGCCAGCGAAACCGTCAGGGTATGAAAAACCGTAGGGAAAACACTTATGATACACAGTGGAAACAGCCATAAACCCGCGCCACCTGCGTTTGACAAGTTTTGAGGGTAGGGCACGAGATCTTATTGATAAGGCTGCAATGAGAAGTATACCTACTACGTTAACATTTTAAACACTAGCACTACTACCTACCCCGTTATATTGCGACGTTCTTGCGCCACGTTTTTATTTAACGTCTATTTTCGGAAAGGTCATTTCACGGTATTTCACTATACGGGTGCCGTGTGTCAGCTTGTAGCCAAACCAGATAATCAGGAACAGGGGGATACCAATATAGGTTGCAGTCACACTATACCAGTCAATCTTGTCTTCCAGGAACGCCTGGTAATTTTGTCCCAGTGTGATGATCAGGCACAGCACAAAGGCAAAAATCTGGCCCAGAGGGAAAAAGCCGGAACAGTAAGGCAGCTTGTTTAAATCACGCCCTTGCAGCATATAACCCCTACGGAACCGATAGTGGCTGATGGCTATGCCTAGCCAGGCGATAAAGCCAGTCATGCCAGAAGTATTCAGCAGCCATAGATAAACCAACTGATTACCGAACATCGAGCTTAGAAAACACAGACCAGCTACCACCGTGGTAGCGTAGATCGCGTTACGTGCTACGCCACCCTGAGACAGTTTAGAGAAGATGCGGGGTGCCTTACCTTCCACCGCCAAAGTAAACAGCATACGGGTTGAGGCGTACATGCCAGAATTCCCGGCGGATAGCACCGCAGTCAGGATCACTGCATTCATCACTGCTGCCGCCGACAGTAGACCAGCATGTTGGAATACCAGGGTAAACGGGCTAATACTGATATCTTTCACATCGTTGCGCAGCAGGCTGGGATCAGTATAAGGAATAATTAGGCTAATGATCAAAATAGCAAAGATATAAAACAACAGGATACGCCAGAACACCTGGCGCACCGCACGTGGGATATTTTTGCTTGGATTTTCCGATTCGCCAGCGGCGATGCCGATCAACTCGGTACCCTGAAACGAGAAGCCGATGATCATCGCCACACCTATCATCGCCGAGAAGCCGCCAGCAAAGGGGGCCTCACCTAGCGTCCAGTTCTGCCAGCCGCTATGTTCGCCGCCTTTTAGAATGCCGAAGATCATTAGCATGCCGATACCAATAAAGATGATAACGGTGGTCACTTTGATCAGTGAGAACCAGTATTCGGCCTCGCCGAAACCTTTGACCGATATGTAGTTTAGAAGGAACATTAGGCTGAGGAACAGCGCACTCCAGATCCAACCTGGGGTAGCGGGGAACCAATACGTCATCACCAACTGCGATGCCACCAAATCAACAGCGATGGTGACTGCCCAGTTGTACCAGTAGTTCCAACCCAGCGCAAAACCAAAGCCTTCTTCAACATATTTGGCGCCATAGGTGGCGAATGAACCGGACACCGGCATAAATGCCGCCAGTTCGCCAAGGCTGGTCATCAGGAAGTACACCATCAAGCCGATCAAGGCATAGGACAGCAGCGCCCCTCCAGGGCCAGCCTGAGAAACGGTAGCACCTGAGGCAACAAACAGGCCGGTGCCGATAGAACCACCAATGGCAATCATGGTTAAATGCCGGGCTTTTAGCTCGCGGCGTAATCTAGGAACTTGATGCCCCTTTATTTTTATATCCTGCTGGGCCATGCTTACCCTCTCTGCTCTTCAAAAATGACGGTAGATTGTCACAAATACCCACTGACAAACTAGCAACATAGCACTAATATAAGATAGCGTTCATAACTCAGCAGTAATTATTAGCAGCTGCCCTACCAGGCTATGTCCCGTGATTGAATGTGCCAGCCTCGCTGGCGCAAAAGCCCATAATCAAATTCGAGGGGCCAGGTTATACCCTGGCCCCCTATATATCCAATATTTAAGCCCGACAACACGGGGTAAGCGCTTTTGTGGCACGCTCCAAAGATCTAGGTTTACCTACTAGACGAACCATTAATTTACTAATTTATCTCACCAAACCTCACGACCAGCGCCTTTCTGCGCATTCAAATGACCACTAGCTGCGCTCACGGACAATGTCCTGGCACAGCCTAAATACGACGACACAGAATAAAAGGTTACAGCGTGCAATAGCTGAGAAAATGTTCAAGGGCATTGGAGATGTGTTTCTCTAGTGATAGATCAGGTACAACGTGCGCATCAGCGGCGGCAATGGCCCTTCAACTCATACCAATGATGCGCCACTAATCAACTGTTCGTACACCACCCGTCGAGACAGGCAGCTGATGCCTAGGACATGAAGCACCGAATGCTTAATTACCTCCGAGTTGCAAAGCTCTTTGACCAGTTGGAATTGTGATATATGTATCAGCAGCAGTTGCTTCAGCAACTCGAGAGTATCTGAGCCACGCTCGCGTAGGATCTAAGTAGCATTTAGCCAGCGCGTCCAGTGTTAGCGGCAGCGGCGTCAAAGGTTTATACGGCGCGGCGAACACCACCAGTTAATCCTCCAGCCAAGGCTGAGTCACCAGTCCCTGCGTGTGGTAAGACCTTTCTATTAGCTCCAGATCAACGCGGAAATCTGATACTGCGGCGATCACATCCTGGCTATTGCTAACATTAAGCGCTAACTGGTTATCTAGGAAACCCTTCCAATAACGGCCAATCATCTCCGGCAGGATATAATTATCGATGGTGCTGCTGGCAGCGATACGCAACGCCACAGCACAATGGCAGAATAGCTGCTCAATTTCTCCCACCTGATCCAGCATTGCCAACGCGATCGAACACCTTTATGCCCAACTGTCCTTCTAAATCCGCTAATACCGCACTAACCGTAGATTGTGATAAAGACAGCACCAATGAATCATGCGTGGTCGAACCGCTTTTTAGCACTTCAGTGAAAACTACAAGTTGACGAAGGTTGATATGTATAGCCGTCTTGGTGTTGCAACGTGACCGATTAGTAAAGCTACCGAAATTATTGAAACATTTTTAATAACACAAAGATTGTATTCTACAATATTACCACGTTTAATACAGCTAAAATGAAGCTAGCTCACAAAAAACAGACTCACAGAGAGAGATTGAATTGCCAGCGTGCCGCATCTTAATATTGGCCATTAGGCCATTAGGCCATTAGGCTATCAATACCAGTTATTAAGATAGGGTATAGATGGTATTGGCGAATAAAGCTAACATTTTTCCGGCACGAGGATCAGATCACTCTCATTATATCAAAATAGCGACATTCTGTAGCCCAGCAAAAGTTCAAGATCACCAACTGGTTGGCTTATAATAACGCTCCTATCACTCGGGGTTAACTCAATTTCTGGGTAGATATTCCGATATGGCAGTGACCATCGTATTGATGCTGAAACGGATTTATCAGCCTGACATTTCGCGCTCTCCAGGGCTTTGTCAACTCCATTTTCACACTGATGAAAGTGCCGTTGAACTGCCCGGACTACATCTGCCTCAGTAAGCGGGCTAAGTCCGTCAATGTCCCGTTTAAAAACCCAACGCCAGGTGTGAAATTGCGCACCTCCTCACGCCAGCGCTTGGCGATTTGCGTATGAAACATAGTGTAGGTGTCAGCTTCTAGGGTCAACCAAACATTCTCCAGCACTTCTTGCTTCAATTGGCCTAGCTCTCCAACCGGCATAGCCTAACGCTACCAGCATATTGTCCGGTTGCTCTGCAGTACCCAATGTTTGCAACACGTCTTTCGACGTGGTAATCATAGTTTAATCTGAGATCGCCACGCTATAACCAAAGCCCTGGCATGGCGTATGTAATATAAAGCCGCAGTCATCTGCCAATGAGCCACCAGCAAATACCGGTTTTCTAAGTTGATCGCCGGATCGCGTGTCTGGAGTATGATCTTCAGCTTGTTTAGCACCATAGCTACCGTGCATTGCTCTAGCGGCTTATTGATCACTAACCATATAGCGCCTTCTTCATTATATTCGCAGATGTAAATGACCTATAGTGTGAAGGAAGAAGCCTGAAGTGATAGCATGGCGATCAGAAAATGCTGCTGTAAATTCATGGCGTTATCAGGGTTATTGATGAGTGATAAATTAAAAAACCGCCAGTATGCGGTTATACCAGTAACCTTTCAAGCTATAGCCTGGCCTAAACCGATAATCCTGGCGCGAAAGGGGTAGTAGCAGGCGGTTTTCCGCCCGAATTGCAGATTCACTTCTCTACCAGACGCTTTTCTATTGCTTCCATCAGCATGCTAGTGATAGACACCGAGAAGGCTGCCTCGATCTCACGTGCACAGGTGGGGCTGGTGACGTTGATCTCAGTCAAGCGGTCACCAATCACGTCTAGGCCGACGAAGATAAGCCCTTTTGCCTTTAACGTTGAAGCCACCGCGTGGGCGATTTTCCAGTCACTCTCTCTCAGCGGACGCACTTCACCGTGACCACCAGCCGCCAGGTTGCCTCTGGTTTCACCTTGAGCAGGAATACGCGCTAGGCAGTAAGGCACCGGTCCACCATCGACCACCAGAATACGTTTATCGCCTTCCTTGATCTCCGACAGGAAATTCTGCGCCATGCAGAAGCGCTTGCCGTGCTCGGTCAGGGTTTCGATGATCACTGACAGGTTCGGATCATCCTGCTTTACACGGAAGATCGATGCACCGCCCATGCCATCCAACGGTTTGAGGATGATGTCGCCGTGCCGCTGGTAAAAATTGCGGATATGTGCTGCACTGCGGCTGACCAAAGTGTCCGGCGTTAGTTCAGGGAACCAAGCGGTGAATAGCTTCTCGTTGCAGTCACGCAGACTTTGCGGTTTATTGACCACCAGGGTGCCTTTAACCTCTGCACGCTCCAGTATATAGGTTGCGTAAATGTATTCAGTATCGAACGGTGGATCTTTGCGCATCAGGATTACATCCAGATCTTGCAACGCCAGATCCTGCTCGGCATCAAAACTGTACCAACTTTCCTGGTTTTCTTTTACGCTCAGTCGCCGCGTGCATGCGCGGCCATCACCAGCGTGCAGATAGAGATCGTTCATCTCCATGTAGTGCAGTTCCCAGCCACGACGCTGCGCTTCAAGCAGCATAGCAAAGCTGGTGTCTTTCTTAATATTGATGTAAGCGATAGGATCCATCACGATGCCGAGCTTGATCATCTTTTATCCTTTATCCCAGATCGCCGAAACGTACCTGAAAAGCGGTAATTGCGGTGAGGGCTGTGGTTTCTGTATGCAGAACGCGTTGCCCAAAGCAGAGCAGGATATCAGTAAATCCATGGCCGGTGATCATCGCAATTTCGTTGGCGGATAAACCGCCTCTGTGCCAATCAGCAGGCAGAGTTGATCCACTGGCCGCAGCAGGGTATTGATACTGTGGCTGGCACATGGGTGCAAATTCAGTTTCAGGCTGCCGTCCTGTTCTGCACACCATGCCTACAGCGGCATCGCCGCACGAATTTTAGAAATTCGGTTGCAGCCACGCTGTTCGCAAGCGGCGATGCCGATCTTCAGCTGAATTTTTTATCAGGCGATCGCCAGAAAGTGCAGCTCCGCAGCGTTCAGAAAACAGCGGGGTGATGACGTTGATGCCCAGCTCAATGGATTTTTGGATGATAAACTCCATCTTTTCGCCACGCGAGAGCACTTGGCTAAGATGCAGGTTGTTTGAGCTTTGACTCAATGTCTTCCCCCCGGACATCACCGAGCCGCACCTGAACACTTTTCTTATCCACCTAGAAGATCTTGACATTGAACACCTGATTGCTGCCGTCGAACAGCGCAAACGCCTGACCGATGCTCATGCGTAGTACCGCGCCCAACGTGGTTGGCCGCCTCAGCGATCAGGGCGATTTTCTTATAGTCGGTCAATAGCTGTGGATGGTAAATACGTGGTATGCGCATGTGATGCTCTGATCCTAACGAAAGAGCACAGTTAATTGGCTGTACCTTGAGAGATAGATATAGATAAAGGCTATAGTAGGGTAGGTTAGAGGCGATTTTCAATCCTAAATAGCGGTTTCTGATACCGTCATATTTTCGGCATCCCTTTTTACTAACGAATAACAGACGCAGCAGAATAGCGGTATTTATCCGAGGTGGGACGGTGGCGGGGGCGTTGTTGAATAAATTTAATTTGGAATAAAAGAGTTCCCTGAATGGTTATCTTTCAGGCAACGCGTACAGTTTCTAGCATACCAGCGAGCGTCATCTTGTTTAATGCAGAGATCATGGCCATAGTATCTGCAACTTGCTCATCATAATCTCGCAGCGACAGGTGACCACCAAATAGCTTTTTTACTCTGTACAATGCTATTTAGGCTATCGAACGTCGGTTTTAGCCTGTCATCCTTTCCCACCGTGTATTGTCTCCGGTAAGGCGCTGTTTCGCCACCGCTTGATTTCGGTCTGCATAGTCTGACGACCAATAACAGACTCCGATTCTGGGCGATATTAACGCCCTGATCTTCTTGCTCCTTAACTCATCATGACTCACTCGCCTATCGTAAGATCCATCCGCCGAGGCGATTTTGATTTTAAGGTAAGTCTGACGGATGGGACCTAGGAAGGCTTAAGTATGGGTTACATTACTCAAGGAAAGGGTCATTACAGATGACCTCATATGTTTCTGTATCTACGGCTAAATGCAGTTTTCGCTAGATCCGCCGTTTCCCCTGCCCGTGTTTTTTAGTATTCACTCCCCTTCACCCAAGACGTTGAGCCCGGTAGAGTCGATAACCAGTTGCGCAATTTCACCCGGCGTTGGGGTTTTAAACGGGACATTGATGGACTACACCTGCTGGAGTAAGCGAAGTGTCAGTCCTAAAATCAGTTTCAGCATCAAAATGTTGCATACGCTGAGTGTCAGTACCTATCTGTTGGACGGCGATAATGTGCGCCATGACTTGTGCGGTGATCTGGGCTTTTCTGACAATGATAGGCGGAAGAATATCCGCAGGGTCGGCGAAGTAGCCAAGCTGATGGTCGATGCCGGGCTGGTGGTGCTGACGGCGTTCATTTTACCCCACCGCGACTAAAGGCAAAAAATACGTGAAATGTTAAACGTTGCGAGCTTTATCAAGGTGTTTGTTGATACCCCACTGGCAATTTGTAAAGCGCGTGATTCGAAGGGATTATATAAAACAGCGCGCACCGGTGAGCTGCGATGTTTCACTTGAATTGATGCGTTTTTCGAGGCACTGCAAAAGCCTGATATTTATTTGGATGACCAACAATTGGTAACAAACTCGATTGCGCAATTGTTATACGTAATGCATGATAAGAATATTATCGAACCCTGAATTTAAAAAGCATGTGGTATTTTTGCCAAAGGCTTTTACGTTAAGAACCTATCCCAGTAGGTGTACATTCTTGTAGCCGACAGCGCGCAACTACAGGCGTGTATAGAGAGTCCATGAGGAGGATGAGCACTGCCAAGCAAAAATGGCAAATAAAATAGCCTAAAGGGGTAGACTCTTAGCTTTTAAACGCAGGAAATACTTATCTGCGGGTTAAATTGGTACTGAAAGCCGCTCTTATTGTAGAGTCCAAAGAGAAGTTGTGGGATGATTAGTAGGTTTTTCAGGGTGATGGGAAGGAGATGGGAAAACTTACGCTGCTATTGCTGGTCTTGCTCAGTTGGTTACAGTATTCACTGTGGCTGGGCAAAAATGGTCTTCATGATTATGCACGAGTCAATAAAGACATTGTGGCTCAACGGGGCAACAATGCTAAATTGAAAGCGCGTAACGATCAGTTTTTTGCCGAAATTGACGATTTGCACGATGGCCAGGAAGCGCTCGAAGAGCGTGCGCGTAATGAGCTGGGCATGATCAAGCCTGGTGAAACTTTCTATCGTCTGATTCCCAATCAATACAAACGCTATGCGGTTTCCACTTCGCAGACCAACGGGCAAAAATAGCGTATGAATCATCCCGCGACAACCTCGCCATCAGTCACTGCTGTCCTGCCAGCTGCCGGTATTGGCAGACGCATGCAGGCTGATTGCCCAAAACAGTATTTAACCATCGGCCATCGCAGTATTCTTGAATACGCTATCGATGCGTTGCTGCGCCATCCGCGCATTCAACGGGTCATAGTGGCTATTAGCCTTGAAGACCAACAGTTTGAGCAGTTAACAATTGCCGCTGATCCCAGGGTAAGTTTCACCATTGGTGGTCGGCAGCGCGCTTATTCAGTGCTGGCTGGACTACAATTGGCGGGTGATGCGCAATGGGTGTTGGTACATGATGCAGCGCGCCCTTGCTTGCACGCCGACGATCTTGCACGCTTACTGGCAATTACGGAACATAGTAAAGTTGGTGGCATTCTCGCCGCGCCAGTGCGCGATACCATGAAACGTGCTGAGCGCCTAGGCACTATTTCCCATACTATTGAACGCCAGGATCTGTGGCATGCGCTAACGCCGCAGTTGTTCCCGCTAGCGTTACTCAAGAATTGCCTGCAACGTGCGCTGGATGACGGCGTGACCATCACCGACGAGGCATCGGCGCTAGAGTATTGTGGTTATCATCCGTTGCTGGTAAGTGGGCGTTTGGACAATATTAAAGTAACTCGGCCAGAGGATCTGACGCTGGCCACGTTTTATTTAACTCAGTCAGACAACTAAGGAACGCAGTATGCGTATCGGTCACGGTTTTGATGTACATAAATTCGGTGGCGAAGGGCCGCTGGTGATCGGTGGTGTTCGCATCCCTTACAAAAACGGTTTACTAGCCAATTCAGACGGTGATGTTACGCTGCACGCGGCGACGGATGCCCTATTGGGAGCGGCAGGGTTGGGGGATATCGGTAGTCTGTTCCCTGATACTTATCAGGAGTTTAATGGTGCAGATAGCCGCGAATTGCTGCGCCAAGCCTGGAAGCGTATCCGCGCCAAGGGTTACTGCTTGGGCAACCTGGATATTACCATTATTGCCCAGGCACCGAAGATGGCCCCATACATCCCGCAGATGTGCATTTTCCTGGCAGTAGATCTGCAATGCCATATAGATGATGTTAATATCAAGGCCACCACCACCGAACAACTCGGTTTTACTGGGCGCGGCGAAGGCATTGCCTGCGAAGCAGTCGCTTTACTAATCAAGGAATAGCTGCATGGATATGGCCAATCTGACCTAGCTGCATAGTCAATCACAAAGCATCGGAATGCTGAAAGCAAACCAGGAAGACTTAGTGGTGGTGGGGGAGTTAGGATTTGAACCGAATGGCGAAGGCAAACACGTTTTGGTTAACATCCGGAAAACAGGCTGTAATACCCAGTTTATGGCGGATTACCTGGCGCGCTTCGCGAGCATTCATGCCAGCTCCGTCGGTTACGCAGGGCTAAAAGATCGTCACGCGGTGACTGAACAATGGTTCAGCCTGCATCTACCGGGTAAGAAAAAGCCTGATTTCTCGCAGTTTGCGCTGGAGGGCTGCGAAGCGCTATCTTGCGCTTGTCACCTGCACAAAATGTGCATCAGTACGGTGGAAAGGCAACGCCTTTACGCTGATATTGCGTCACATTTCCGATGGTGATGAAGTTGAACAGCGTTTGCTGGCATTGCCAGCGGCGTTGTGCCGAATTACTTCGGTAGCTAGCGTTTCAGTCGCGACGCTAATAACCTGATGATAGTGCGGCGTTGGGCCAATAACAAAATTCGGGTCAAGGAGCGCAGCTTCTATCTTTCTGCCAGCCGCCGTGCGCAGTTCAATCATATTGTCAGTCTTAGTCTGACTGATTGCCTGTCGCGGTAGTACCGTGTTGGAGGGCGATGCCCTACAGCTCAGTAGCTACGGTAGCTAGTTCATTGCCAAAGAATACGAGTTAGAGACGCTCAAGCAGCGTCTGGATGCTGGTGAGTTAACCAGCACAGCTCCGTTACCGGGGAACAGCGAATCAGGCACTGCAGGGGATTGCCTTAAAATTTAAACAACAATGCTTGGCAGAACAGCAGGATTTACTTACGATTTTAAATTGCTAGCGCGTTAAACCCGCTAGCAAGGCCCTACTGTTGCAGCCGCAAAATATGCGGTGGAATTGGTGGGATAATGTCACAGTTGAATTACGCTTCTGGTTGCCTGTAGTCTGTTTCGCCACCAGCGTTGTTCGCGAAATCATGCAGCAGGATGATAGCAATGATGCGTATATTGCTAAGTAATGATGATGGCGTTACCGCGCCAGGAATTCAGGTGCTGACGGCGGCGCTGCGGGAATTTGCCGATGTACAAGTGGTCGCACCGGATCGCAATCGCAGTGGTTCTTCTAATGCATTGACGCTGGAGTCGCCGTTGCGCACCTTGACGTTGGCCAATGGCGATATTTCTGTGCAGCATGGTACGCCAACCGACTGCATATTTCTAGGTGTTAATGCGTTGATGCAACCTGCACCAGATATCGTGGTTTCAGGTATCAACGCTGGTCCCAACCTCGGCGACGACGTTATCTATTCCGGAACTGTGGCGGCTGCCACGGAGGGACGCCATTTGGGCTTGCCCGCGCTGGCGGTATCACTGAACGGCCAGCAGCACTATACAACTGCCGCTATTATTACCTGCCGCATATTACAGGCGTTACAGCGTGCGCCGCTGCGTACGGGGAAAATACTGAATATCAATGTACCTGATTTGCCTCTGGTGGCGATTAAAGGCATCCGCGTGACACGCTGTGGCAGCCGCCATCCCGCCGATAAGGTGTTGTATCAGCAAGATCCAAGTGGTCAGAACCTCTATTGGATTGGGCCACCTGGTGATAAGTTTGATGCTGGGCCAGATACCGACTTCGCGGCGGTTGAGCAGGGCTATGTGGCGATAACGCCACTACAGGTGGATGTAACCTCTTACACGGCTCAGGATGTCGTGAAAACATGGTTAACTAATGTTAAGGTTTAACAGGAAATGGTGAACAAGTGTACGCAAACTTTGGGGACAGCAGCTACACCAGCAGGGAATACTAGACGAATGGTTGCTTATAGGTAATTGAGGCTGTGCCGCGTGAGCGTTTTATTTACGAGGCGTTTGAATACAAGGTCTATGAAAATACCGCGCTGCCTATCTGTTCAGTCCAGACTATTTCTGAACAGCCTTATATGGTGGAGCGGATGGACCCACCTGCTGAACCTTACGGCCTACCTAACTAGAGCTAGAGATTGGGACTTGGTCCGTTTATCAAACCGCCATTCTGGCACATCTAGTACAATACGTTTGCTCTATTGAACGCATTAAAGTCCTGCAATGGCAGGCCAAGCGCCGTTTGAATTAGCTCAATCTTCACAATGTCTCTACCCGCGATGGTGATGGCTGGTAGGGTTGGGCATCGCGTGGCCCATTCGATGCGATTAGCTGCACCGCGCTGCCGCCGCCTAAAATTACGCTGGCGTTAATGGAACAACTGGGACGATAATTGCATGCTGTTGCTATAATTGGTGGAACAAGCTCAAACCCTTAAACGTATGCAGGGTCGTGGCAAGGACTTTGCCATAGACAGCGTTGAAGCTGTGCGCTTTTTACCAATGGTAAGCGGTGAACAGGCCTAAATACCTGCGTCAAATAGTAGATCACTGAAGGAACTAAATCCGGTTTGAGCGATCTGATCAATAGCCAAACATCACAACCCCTAACAACCGGACTGAATTATGCTAATCATAGCAACTATCCCCGGACATCAACGACGTCAGATGCAAAAAATTATCTAGAAAACATCAGATAAAAATTATGTCAGACGCCTTTCGCCATGTTGATGTTACACCGTGGCAACATGCTAATTTACCTAGGTAAAACCTTATGTACTGCACGTTCCTCTGTCGGAAGATGGGTTAATTTGGTTACATTGAACGGCTATCAAGTATTGGAAAGCCTTTCACATGGACACCCCCGAAAATAGCCCACGGAGGCGATGTTAAAGATGCTTGATTTGCTCGCTCAACATTCTCAACAGGACTGTGGCTATCTGTGCTCTCGGTGGAATACTGAGATGTTAATGATTGAAATTAATAAATTATTTAACTAGACGTTACATCCTGTCTCATTTTGGTGCTAGTTGCCGAGAGCCGGCATTGTGTGGCGTAGAGCAGCTCTAAATTTGCACATCCGATAGCATAATAAAGGAAGAAAAACTGGCGGCTATCGATACCGCATTGAAGAATAATAGTCCTGAGCATCCTATCTTTTACCAAGATAATGTAGACATAAATATGAAGCCTAAAATAGGTGCAGACTGGCAGGAAAGGGTCAACAAAAACGCATGGAGATACCGTGACAGAATGAAAAGGATTACCTCGCTGGTGCCATTCATGCAGGAACCGGAAGAGTTTATTATGTCAGTGGGACTCATAAAAACTCTGGTTTATTCATTAGCCTGTTAAGCAAGCTGAGAAGCACATACTGAAGTGCCAAAACCATTACGCTGATTGTCAATAATTACATCATTTATAAGAGTATAAAAACGTTGAGCTGATTGCGGAGCAATCAGAATTTTATTGTTATTTATTATCCAGTTTACTCTACCATAGGTAAACAGGATAGAGCTTCTGTAGTTGACTTTTCATGAGAAAGTCACATGCAATCACTGTTGCCGTACGAGGTGGCAATTGCTAAAAATGTAGGTCATTTTATAAAAGACTCCTCACCGTGCCCAGGAAATAACTCTGTCTTAATAAAAGTGGAGCGGTATTAGGCATAGGTATTTAGAAAGTAATTTTCTCTGAAAGTCTTTTCTAGCTGGGGAATAGCAATGCGATTAATTAAAGTGCAAGAAATTGTGAGAGCTAGCAGTGCGTGAGTTATTGGAAAGGATTATAGGAATTAACCCAGGTTGGTAGTCGTCTTGAGGTTTTTGAATAAAAAGAACTTATTGCATTAAGGGCAGAATGATTTGCTGTGGTTTTAGTAAATCCTGCTGTTTGGCCACTAGATTCAATCTCATGGCATTATTAGGCCATTAGGCCATTAGGCCATTAGGCCATTAGGCCATTAGGCCATTAGGCCATTAGGCCATTAGGCCATCAATACCAGTTATTAAGATAGGTTATTGAGTCGCTTGCTGAGCTATGCGGGAATTGAACACCGTTGTTGTTGAAGCTCACCTGGTTGCCTTGAGACTGCAAAAAACCCCAATGTGTACCAGAGAATAAAGCTAGTGGTGATTGGGATCGCTGGCATCTGTGCGTGAGTTGGCACAGTGACGATTTTTATACCTGCATAATTGTCATAAACCGGGTTGTACACCGCTTTTAGATCATCTTGCTGACGCGCGGCATCTGTCTGCGATTTGGCTAATTGCATCTGTTGACCCAATAGGTTGAGCACCCCAATTGACTGCTGTCAAGCATCACGCTTGCTCATATAATCCTGGGCAACGTGGATTTGGTTGATCTGATGCAGCGCTGGCGTCAGGCTAGCACCGATGGGTTTAGACAACTGTTGGGGAAAGCCGACTAAAATGGCGTAATCACCGTTACTGTTATAGTTGCTAAACTTCTTTTGCTGATCTTCGCTCAGTGCGTGAAGTCTCGCTCCGCTTCGCATCACAGTATTCTATAAGTAGTCAATGAACGCTTTGCGTTGTTCTAGCTCTTTATTGCCAGAGGCGTTCAGTTGCATGACTATAAAAAACGCTAATACTGGCAGCCACCAACGTGTGAAGCCTCTATTCTGGATCCCTACTGCCATGTGATATAACTACTGTTATCAACCTGCTTTTTCATCTGACTCCCTGCCTTTTGCTGCGCTCCGTGCGCCTATAAGAATAGGTCAACTAACAGCGATTCAGCGATACGCGATTGCGTGCCAGATAAACATTACTTTAGCCGATAGCTACAGGGTGAGCACAGGGTGGCGTTGTTGAATAAATCGAACATTTGTCCAGCACGGTGATCAGATCAATCTCCTTCTGTTAAAACAGCAACATTGCGTGGCTAAGCAAAAGTTCAAGATCACCAACTAGAAGGA
>JAAKDF010000022.1 GCA_011754105.1 Serratia symbiotica | reverse complement strand
TCGTTCGCCCGTTGAAGCAGGAACCCACCAAGCAGAGTCAGGTTTCGGTCTGAAAGCTATAGGAATCCCCTTCCTTTAGGCCGGGGAGGATGTAAAAGATGCTTATGTACGACTGCTCGGCCCAAGCGCATTTAGCTAGATCTAGCGTGCTCTGAGTGTATTGTGTGTGCACGTCATGCAGATCCATAAGGCTAGCATGCAGCCAACCGCACAGCGAGCGGCGATTCTCTGGCTAATTCATTGTTTTATATATGCTTTCTAGCATGCGCGGCGTGTCTTCTGCCGGTGGCCGCGGCTTGCTGAACTCATGGCGCTATACGCCGAACATGTTTGATACCAACGCCACATGGTACGCTGTCATAGCACGATCGGCTTCAGTGATTACCCGTCGGATGCGGCAGGCGTGCTCGTTACAAGCGTTACCGAAAATCAAGCTGCTGGCGAATTCGTTCAGGCTATAGTTCACCAAACATTCAGACTGCGAACATTTTCCTTAATAATCGACGCACAAACTACCACCCACATCGAAATACTGAATATTGACGCCAAGCTTGTGCAGTTCAACCTAGATACGTCCAGGCTTAAGTTGGCAGTAGAGTGCGAAAGGTTGGTTTTGTGGTCATCGTCGCTGGTAGGGTTGAGATCTTTACAGTCATGCTCCTGTTGCCAGTAGTAAATACTGCCAGTCAACGTAGAATCATCGATAAGCCCTGCGGCTTGCGCCTCAGGAATCATGGCAAACGATACTCTCAATAGCGCTCCCGCCACAGCTAGCGCCAACGTTTTACGTTGAGATACATGCACACCCATATGAAATCCTCTTTAACTTATAACCTATCCCATTAGGCTATTTTTTTACATCCTCCCCGGCCTAAACGCACCGATTCACGCACGCAGATATTGATATCACGAATATTAGTCAATTGCGAACCCAGGTAAAGTGTAGCATTTGCAAGCTGTCGAGGTGTCACGCTGTGCGCAGGGTCTCTACCAACGTCAGTAACTTCACGGCAACCAGGCCAACCTTGAATTTTTCGCCGCCGCTTGATTGCCATTTGCCGGAACTCTTCGACACCAGACGCACACGCACGCCAAGACGTGGCATCACGCCCAGCAGTTCGGCTTCTTCCAGCACCATGTTAATCTCGGACATTTTGACGAATATATTCGCGGTCTTTGTAATAATTGCAAAAAATTATTGATCGGGCTATGACCATATGCGCCAGTACTGCCATCTCGGATTTATAACCGGCTTCCAGCCCCAGCGTTTCTCCGGAGTTAACTAAGGACTCAATCGGCGTTGTTGAATAAATCGAACATTTAGCCGGCACTAGGATCAGATAACTCTTCTTCTGTCAAAATAGCGAAATTGTGTGGCACAGATTGTGCAGCTGCACAATAATGAAGAAGAGACGGCGCAGAATGTGCTGTAACCAGCATCAAAGGTAATTTTATGCGTTGTTGAATGCATGTGTGATTTCCGTATGCCTATTTTAGATAACGCCTGTTTTTGCTACCGATAAAGATAAGATTATCGTAGTTGCCAAATTGACCAGCATTCCATGGTTCAACCGCATGGAAGTGGGTATTAACCAGGCGGCAAAAAAGCTCGAAGTCAACACCTGCCAGGCTAGCCCCTCTATCCTAACCCCGGCCGCACGGGTCAAGGTAATTGAGAATCTGAACGCCAAAAAAGTCAACACCATCATCCTAGTGCCGAACATTGCCGAAGTTTTGTATCCGGTACTAAAAAAGTGCGCAATTGCGCAATAAAGGCATCGTAGTGCTGAACCATGAATCTCTAAACCCGCATGTCAGCCAGTGTGATCGACAGCAAGAAGTACGCGCAGGCCAACGAAAAGACATGGGCAACAAAGGTGGCTATGCGATCTACGTTGACTCACTGACGGTACCGCTGCACAACGCGTGTACCGATTCCTCCATCAACTATCAAAAAGCAAAATACCAAAAAATGTTTGAAGTTACCTCACGCAGTCCGGTTGCGTCTCGATCGTCATACTGCTTGCCGATGACCGTACCGAGCTGCGCCTCAGCCTGTTCGGCATGGCCAGCGCCCCGATAGAGGGAGATCAGGTTGGGAGGCCAGCCAGTGCGCGGCGGCATAACAGCCGCGAAGCGGTGTTTCATGGCATCAGCTAGGTGCCGGAGGATCTCCGAGGCGGTGAATGGATAAATTATTACTGGCCTGTCTGCGCGGCAAAGGTTATAGCGGCATGTAGATATCGAAACGGTGGCTTTTAGTCAAGATAGCGGCATGGGCTGGCACCTTGCCCAGTGGTGGCGCATAGTCCGGGCGTTTCACTACGATACGCTTGATCGCCAGCCGCCGCGCCAGATCTAACAACCTATCAGCGTCATCGTCGCAGCCTACCAGCGATTGAAATACCCGCATTTCTTTCTTTATCAGCGCGCTTTTTTGCTTATGAGGGTACATAGGATCAAGGTACACCACCTCTGGTCGCGGGGCGAGATCGGCCAGCACCGTCAGGCTGGTGGCATGCGCTAAGCTCAAACGCTCACGCAGCCACCGGCCAATTACCGCATCCTGATAACCGCGTTGTAGGCCATCATCCAGCAATGCGGCCACTACCGGGTGGCGTTCTAGCATTCTTACCCGGGGCAACCCAATGCTGCCAGCATAAAGGCATCGCGCCCTAAGCCAGCAGTAGCGTCCACCACATCCGGCAGTCCGCTGCCCTTGAGGCCGACCGCTCTAGCCACCGCTTCACCACAGCCGCCACCAAAACGACGTCGATACGCCAGAGTTCCGGATACGAAATCGACGTAGATAGCGCCCAGTTTAAGTTCGTCACGCTTGCGCAGTTCTAATCGTTCCGGGGTCAGCATCAGTGCCATTGGCGCATCGTCATCCGAGGTCAACTGCCAACGCTGTGCTAAAATAGATAAGGTGCCGGGATCGAACCCTGCTTCACAGCTTAAATACACCCTCACCTGCCGGGTTATCCGGTAATACCGTAATGGCGCAGCATGGCATCTAACTGCGGTTCGTGGCCACGGAAGCGTTTAAACAGTACCATCGGATCTTCCGAACCACCGCGCGACAGTATTTTGTCAAGGAAGGATTGCCCGGTTGCGGCGTTGAAGATGCCCTCTTCTTCGAAACGCGAGTAAGCATCAGCCGACAGCACTTCTGCCCACAGGTAGCTGTAGTAACCCGCCGCGTAGCCGCCAGCGAAAATATGGCTGAAGGCGTGTGGAAAGCGGCCCCAGCTTGGTGAAGGTACTACCGCCACCCTTTTCTTCACTTCCGCCAACGTTGGCAAGATTTGCGCGCCGCTTGAAGGGCTGTATTCGAAATGCACGAGGAAATCGAACAGCCCGAACTCTAACTGACGCAGGATAAACAGCGCCGCCTGATAGTTCTTGGCTGCCAGCAGATTATCGAGCATCTCTTGCGGCAGAGGTTCGCCGCTTTGGTAATGGCCGGAGATAAACGCTAACGCTTCGGTTTCCCAGCACCAGTTTTCCATAAACTGGCTTGGCAGTTCGACCGCATCCCACGGCACCCCGCTGATGCCGGATACCCCAGCGGTGTCGATTTGGGTCAGCATATGGTGCAGGCCATGGCCGAACTCGTGGAATAGCGTGGTCACTTCGTTATGGGTAAACAGCGCCGACTGGTCGCCCAGCGGACGGTTAAAGTTACATGTGAGGTAGGCGACCGGTTTTTGCAGCGTGCCATCTGCCTTGCGCAGTCTGCCGGCACAATTGTCCATCCAGGCACCACCGCGTTTGTTTTCACGCGCGTACAGATCAAGGTAGAAGCTGCCGCGCAGTTCGCCGTTGGAGTCGAATAGATCGAAGAAACGCACGTCAGGATGCCAGGTATCCACTCCGCTGCGCTCTTTGGCGGTGATGCCGTAGATACGTTTCACCACCTCGAACAGCCCTTCGACCACCCGGTGCTCCGGGAAGTACGGGCGCAGTTGCTCGTCGCTTATGGAGAACAGGTGTTGTTTTTGTTTTTCGCCATAATAGGTAATATCCCAGGCGTCTAGTTCGTCCACGCCGTAATGTTTTTTGGCAAAGATGCGCAGTTGCGCCAGTTCCTGCTCGGCCTGCGGACGGGCACGCTTGGCCAAATCGTTTAGGAAGCTGATTACCCGTTGTGGGCTTTCCGCCATCTTGGTTGCCAGCGATTTGTCAGCGTATGTCTCAAAGCCAAGCAGTTGGGCCAGTTCGTGGCGTAGCGCCAGCGTTTCCGAAATCACTACACTGTTATCCCATTTGCCGGCGTTCGGCCCCTGATCCGAAGCGCGGGTAGCGAAGGCGCGGTACATCTCTTCACGCAACGCACGGTTGTCGGCGTAGGTGAGCACCGGAAGATAACTCGGCATATCTAACGTCAGCAACCAGCCTTCTTGCTCTTTGGCTTGTGCCATTGCCTGTGCCAAGAAGCTGGCCGGCAAGCCACTAAGTTCGGTTTCGTCAGTAATCAGTATGCTCCAATCCATGGTGGCATCGAGCACGTTGTTGCTGTAGGTAGAACCCAGTTCGGATAGCCGTGCTACGATCTCACCGTAGCGCTGTTTTTTGTCCTCTGACAGGCCTATGCCCGATAGCTCAAAGTCACGCAGCGCGTTTTCCACTGATTTGCGTTGCGGTGAGCTCAGTTGGCTGAATGCCGCCCCCTCTGTCAAGCTACGATAGGCTTGATAAAGCCCTTGGTGCTGGCCTACCCAGGTGCCGTATTTAGATAGCAGCTGCAGTGCCTGCTCGTAGGCAGCACGCAGTTCTGGGCTGTTTTTCACCGAATTCAGATGCCCAACTGGCGACCACATGCGCGATAGGCGATCGTCTGACTCCGCCAACGGTTGACACAGGTTATCCCAGGTGAACGGCCCAGGCTCCGCGACCACGCGCTCTACCGCAGCACGGCAGTCTGCCAATGTGGATTGTATCGCAGGCACGATATCTTCAGGGCGGATTGCCGAAAACGGCGGCAGGGGAAACTGGGTCAGCAACGGATTGTTCATATAGCAGTCCTGATTAGTATTATCACCCACCATAGCGTGCAGGCCCAAAAATACATATGAAAGATTAACATGGAGCTATGCAACAGGAAAATCAATGTCCGGTGTTGTTGATAGTGCCTACGGCAACGCAATTCAGTTTTTTCCGGCCAGACAGTTTATAATGCACACATTATCCGCCTTATTGAAAGCTCCGTCTGCGGAGTACAAGGAATTGCCCCCGCCATGTTAAGTTATAGCCATAGTTTCTACGCTGGCAACCACGCTGATGTGCTTAAACACAGCGTCCAGAGCCTGATTATTGAGTCGCTTAAAGAGAAAGAGAAACCCTTCTTCTATCTGGATACTCACTCAGGCGCTGGGCGCTATCAGTTGCGTAGTGATCACGCCGAACGCACTCGCGAATACCAGGATGGTATCGGCCTGCTGTGGCAACGTAACGATCTGCCAGAAGAACTGGCTGCCTACATGAGCGTCGTGCACAATTTTAACCGCTCTGGCACGCTGCGCTACTATCCAGGATCCCCGCTGATCGCTCGCCAACTGCTGCGTCTGCAGGATAAGATCTTCCTGACAGAACTGAATCCCAGAGATTTCCCACTTCTACGTAGCGAATTTCAGAAAGATGAGCGCGCTAAAGTGCAGCGTGCCAACGGTTACCAACAGTTAAAATCCCAATTGCCGCCACTATCACACCGTGGGCTGATTCTGATAGACCCACCCTACCAGATAAAAACGGATTATCAGGAGGTGGTCAAATGCATTCAGGAAGGCTATAAGCGCTTCTCCACCGGCATCTATGCACTATGGTATCCAGTGGTAATACGTCAGCAGATTAAACGCATGCTGAAAGAGCTGGAGGCTACCGGTATCCGCCGCATTCTACAAATCGAATTAGCAGTGAAACCAGATAGTGACCAACGCGGCATGACCGCTTCCGGTATAATCGTCATTAATCCGCCATGGAAGTTGGAATATCAGATTTATACCGTGCTACCATGGCTACACAATGCGTTGGCTCCATCCGGTATCGGCCACTATTTAGTGAACTGGGTGGTGCCAGAATAATAGTATCTAGGCGAAATCCGCCGTGCCTATTACAGCCATCGATAAAACAATACTGCGCAGATTATGGCTTTGAAACTACTAAGAACGCCTTTGACTGGAAGAGGCTGGTCGCCAACCGCAGCGCATATATCGACCATATTTATCGTTTCTACGAAAATGTACTGGGTAAGCATCAGGTTGATGTGATCAAGGGCTTTGCACGCTTTGTCGATGCCCATCCCGTAGCAGTAAACAGCGAAAAATCACCGCCGATCACATCCTGATCGCCACTAGCGGCCGGCCCAAGCCACCCGAATATTCCGGGTAAAGAATACGGCATCGACTCCGATGGGTTTTTTAAACTGGATACTATGCCAAAACGCGTCGCTATCATTGGCGCTGGACATATCGCTATCGAGATCGCCGGGGTGCTGAACGCAATGGGCGCGGAGACACATTTGTTTGTGCGTAAGCAAGCACCGCTGCGCACACCTTCAACCCAATGCTCGTCTTAATCCTGGTGGAAGTGATAAGCACCGAAGGACCATGTCTACACACTGGATCAGTGCCGAAAGCGCTCGTTAAAAACACCGATGGCGGCCTGACACTACAACTGGAGAACGGTCAAGAAATTATCGTTGACAGCTTAATCTTGGCTATCGGCCGCTAACTAGCGACCGACAACCTGAACCTGGCCGTCACCAGGGTTAAAAACAATGAGCAAGGATATATCGATGTTGATAAGTTCTAGAATACCAGCGTTAAAGGCATTTATGCCGTGGGCGACAACACCGGCGCGATCGAACTGACCTCAGTGGCGGATAATAACGAAGAAAGCCGATTATATTTGGTTTAATGGTGAGATGATTACATGGGTTGAATCTATCGTGCACGTGATGTCGCACGCTCTGCACTATGGTAAGTCCGTGTGGCGTTGTTGAATAAATCGGACATTAGGCTGGCACGAGGATCAGATCACTCTCATTCTGTCAAAGTAGCTACATGGCGTGGCCAAGCAAAAGTTCAATATCACCAACTGGAAGGCTTACAACAAGGCCTTTACCACTCGTGGTTCACTCACTTTCTGGGTGGATGAAACGGCACTTTACGCCTGGTACTGCGAGGAAAAACCTTGCTTTAAATATGCCCATTAAGGGGACTCTTTATTACAAATCCGATTTATTGAACAAAGCCTATGCGGACTTAACTACGTTATTAACCTAATTTCAGCCGCAGTGCGATTGCGGCTAATAGTCCTGCCAAAAACACCGATGTCGGCAATGGAAAAGGTCTTATCAGTGAACTTGTCTACAATGAACAACAACCTATCCTCGCACAGCTGTTGCTACCCCTGTTGCTACCCCTGTTGCAACAACTTGGCAGCCGATCACGCTGACTACTTGTGGCTGACGCCACAACAGAAATTAAAAAAACTATGGTTGTAACAATTATACCTACCGATCGAAAAGGTGATACAACTAAGCCAGATTACCCTATTATCGATGGTTGAGGGCAATAAAAAAGGCACTACTAACGGGGAATTATAGCGTTGTTCTCGGCTAGTGGCCCGAACTAACGGAGGAGGATCGTCTAAACTTAAGGCAAACGGCAGAACTGGGTAACACATATGGGTTCATTATTCGTCCGCAACAACCTGCCACCTATCCTGATCACAGGAACTGTTCTACCCTAAAAATTCACTTTTTTTATATCATTAAGTAAGTTGGTGATTATTACCACCAACTATATCCCCTGTGAAGGTAATCGCTGCAAGATCATGCATAAAGCGAGTTAGGATGAGGTTTCACGTAAAAAACACGCAATACATAATTTTATTTTTACCGATTACTGTTAGTAAATGTTTAGAATTATGCGTCTTTTTTTAGAACTTTATCATATCACACTTGTAACTTTCGCGCCACGTTGTAGACTTTATATGGTCAGGGTTGCTCTGTAACGCCAGACAAGCTGGCCGAGTAACAAGAAAGTTCAAACCTTGACGAAAAAATTTAACCAAGGGCTTAAAAAAGCGTTAAGGCTCTTTGCCTATTTGGATGACAACGAGGCGCAAATGAAAAAGACAGCTATCGCATTAGCACTGGCTGGCTTCGCTACCGTAGCGCAAGCCACTCCAAAAGATAACACTTGGTACAATGGTGTTAAACTAGGTTGGTCCCAGTACCATGACGCAGGTTTCTACAGCAACGGTTACCAAGATGGCATCGGTAATGGTCCGACCCACAAAAATGAGTTGGGTGCTGGAGCGTTTATGGGCTACCAAGCAAACCAATATCTGGGCTTTGAAATGGGCTATGACCTGCTTGGCCGTATGCCTTACAAAGGCAGTACGAATAATGGCTCTTTTAAAGCGCAAGGTGTTCAACTGGCAGCTAAATTGAGCTACCCGATTGCTAACAATTTGGACATTTACACGCGTCTGGGTGGTTTGGTTTGGCGTGCAGACTCCAAAGCTAGCTACGACAACGTGCGTCGTCTGAGAGCTAACGATACTGGCGTTTCTCCGTTAGCTGCTGTTGGTGTTGAATACGCACTGACCAAAAACTTGGCTACCCGTCTAGACTACCAATTCGTCAGCAATATCGGTGATAATGGTACTATTGGTGCACGTCCAGACAACAACATGCTAAGCCTGGGTATTTCTTATCTTTTCGGCCAGAATGATGTTGTAGCTCCAGTTTTGTCAGCTCCGAAACCTGTTGTTGAAAGCAAGCATTTCACTTTGAAATCTGACGTGCTGTTCAATTTCAACAAATCTACTCTGAAAGCAGAAGGTCTCCATTCTCTGGAACAACTGTACACACAGTTAAGCTCCATAGATCCTAAATACGGTTCTATAATCGTTATAGGCTATACAGATGCTGTAGGTTCGGAGCAGTACAACGACAAGCTATCTGAAAAACGCGCGCAATGCGTTATTGACTTCCTTATTTCTAAAGGCATCCCGTCAGACAAAATATCTGCACGTGGCATGGGCAAAGCTGATTCCACCACTGGTAACACCTGTGGCTACAAATCTGGCCGCGCTACCAAAGCTCAGATTGAATGCCTGGCACCAGATCGTCGCGTAGAGATAGAAGTTAAAGGCATTAAAGAGGTTATAACTCAGCCACAGGTATAAAAGTTATTACTGCATAGAAATAATCCCACTATGCGCCGAGGAATCTCCACTAAATCAGCGCTAGTAAACCAACACTATATTTCAGTAGGTTTTAGCGAGGTGGGTTAAGAACAGCATCTAGTGCTGTTCGCTTTAAAAGTAGCGGAGAGTGTCGTAAGACATTCTCCGCTAACATCAGATATGCGATGACCCGTCACGAATTCTGGCTGTTAGCCTGATACCTCAGATGTCATCCTTTATTTTCACCATGATATCCCAGTAACCACATTACGGCCTTAGCTAGTGTTGCCAGCAGACTCAGCACCAGCATTAACCGTGCTGTGCCACTGTGACTAGCCCGAAGAACAAAACAAAAACGCTCGCTTTTTTTATTGCGGATGTTCTGCTCTATCTGCATTCTGCGTCTGTACAGTTTTGTAGTGGATCACTAATTCAAGAGACTTCTAAATCCTGTTAATGTTAAAAGTGAATATGAGGTAATGCGATGATCAAAAATCGTCTGACTAAACGTACATTTTCCTAGGAGTTCAAACTCGAAGCTATTGAGCAGGTGGTTAAATACCAGCGCGATCCCCGAGAGGTTGCTCCTGGTCCTCGAACTCAATCCTGACTCTCTACGCAAATAGATACGGCTTTATAAACAAGAAATTCTAGGTATTGAGACGGTTGGGGATACCATTATAATAACGCCCATAGAAGGCGAACTAATCGATAAGTTCTTTGTCAGTGGTGAATACCGCACCGTATTGCGCATGTGTATCAGCATTGTTGAATAAATCGAATATTTTGCCGGCACGAGGATCAGATTACTCTCCTTCTGTCAAAATAGTGACATTGCGTGGCCAAGAAAAAGTTCAAGATCACCAACTAGAAGGCTGATAAAAACGCCCTTATCACTCGGAGTTCACTTACTTTCTAGGTGGATAAAACGGCACTTAATACCTGGTACTGCGAGGCAAAACCTTCCCTACGTGGTCGCCAACAACATTATTCCGATATGGCAATAACCAGCTTGATGCTGAAACGGATTTTTGGCCCGACACTTCGCACCATCCATGGCTTCGTCGACTCTATTTCCACACTGATGACCGTGCTGTTGAAATGCCCGTAATACACCTGCATGAGTAAGCGGGAGAAGTCCCGTCAATGTTATTTTGTTATTTAAATTCTAATAATCGGCCATAACGCGCCTGCTACTATCATTCCTTGATACGGCTGACGTGTCATCACGCACAGGATAGTTCGACTTTCCTGTGCGTGATGACAAATAGAGCAGTATCCGGATGTTGCATCCCGGATCTTTTCTAAATTGAATGGGAGCAGTCATGTGTCAGGAAAAGCTCTACATCGAAAAAGAACTAAGCTGGTTATCCTTTAATGAACGCGTGTTGCAGGAAGCCGCAGATAAAAGCAATCCACTAATTGAGCGTATGCATTTTCTCGGCATTTACTCCAACAACCTCGACGAGTTCTATAAAGTCCGCTTTGCCGATCTCAAGCGGCGCATCTTGATCAATGAAGAGCAGGGCTCTGCTGACGACTCTCTCCACCTACTAAAAAAAATTCAGGACAAAGTATTAGAAACCGATCAGGAGTTCGACAGCCTGTATAACGATCTATTGCTGGAGATGGCACGCAACCAAATCTTTCTGATCAACGAACGCCAAATCTCGGAAAACCAGCAAATCTGGCTAAGACAGTATTTCAAACAGCAATTGCGCCAGCACATAACGCCAATCTTAATCAATCACGACACCAATCTGGCACAGTTCCTAAAAGACGATTACACCTATCTAGCGGTAGAGATTATCCAGTGGACACGCATCGACTACGCGCTGCTGGAAATCCCATCCGACAAAGTGCCACGCTTTGTTAATCTGCCGCCAGAAGCGCCACGTAGCCGCAAGCCGATAATCCTGCTGGACAACATTTTGCGCTACTGCCTGGATGATATCTTTAAGGGTTTCTTCGACTACGATACACTTAACGCCTACTCGATGAAAATGACCCGCGATGCGGAATACGACCTGGTCACCGAGATCGAAACTAGCCTATTAGAACTGATGTCTTCCAGTTTAAAGCAACGCCTCACCGCCGAGCCAGTACGCTTCGTCTACCAAAGTGATATGCCGAATCCGATGGTGGAGTTGCTGTGCGGCAAGCTCGGCATTACCAACTACGATTCAGTAATCGCCGGTGGCCGCTACCATAATTTCAAAGACTTCATCGTTTTTCCGAATGTCGGTAAAGCCAACCTGGTCAACAAGCCACTGCCACGGCTACGCCTGAGCTGGTTCGACAGTTTCCGCAACAGTTTTGATGCCATCCGCGAAAAAGACGTGCTGCTGTATTACCCCTACCACACTTTCGAGCATGTGCTGGAACTGCTACTTCAGGCATCATTCGATCCTAACGTACTGGCAATAAAGATCAATATTTACCGCGTGGCAAAGGACTCACGCATCATCGAATCGATGATTCACGCAGCGCACAATGGTAAAAAGGTCACGGTAGTTGTCGAGCTGCAAGCACGCTTTGATGAAGCGGCCAATATCCACTGGTCCAAGCGTCTGACCGCAGCTGGCGTACATGTTATTTTCTCGGCACCGGGGCTAAAGATTCATGCAAAACTATTCTTGATTTCGCGCCGTGAAGGCGAAGCAATCGTGCGTTATGCACATATCGGCACCGGTAATTTTAATGAAAAGACGGCACGTAGCTATACCGACTATTCGTTGCTGACTGCGGACTCGCGCATCACCAAAGAAGTGCGCCAGGTATTCAACTTTATTGAGAACCCGTACCGGCCAGTCACCTTCAACCACCTGATGGTGTCTCCACAGAACTCACGGCTAAAACTGTATCAACTGATCGACAACGAAATCTTTAATGCCCAGGCTGGAGAGCAAGCTGGGATCATGCTAAAAATCAATAATTTGGTAGATAAGGGATTGATTGATAGGTTATATAGTGCCTCTACCGCTGGGGTGAAAATACGCCTGTTGGTGCGGGGCATGTGTTCTTTGATTCCCCACTTGCCGGGAATCAGTGACAATATCCAGGTAATCAGCATCGTTGACCGCTATCTGGAACACGATCGGGTCTACGTTTTCACTAACAAAGGTAATAAACAGGTTTATCTGTCCTCCGCCGACTGGATGACCCGTAACATAGATTACAGAATCGAAGTGGCGGTATCGCTACTTGAACCAACGTTGAAACAGCGCGTTCTGGATATTGTAGAGATCCTGTTTAGCGATACAGTCAAAGCTCGCTATCTAGATAAAAAAATGAGCAACCAGTACATACCACGTGGTAATCGCCGGAAGATACGCGCTCAGGTCACGATTTATGAATATTTGAAAGCTCTGGAACAACCCGGACAATAGGCCAGCCACTATGCCGCTAAAAAGTACTGCAACCACCAAACCACAGGAATTCGCTGCCATCGACCTCGGATCGAACAATTTTCACATTGTGATAGCCCGCATCGTCAATGGTGCCTTACAAGTTTTGAGCCGCTTAAAACAATGAAGAGGCGATAACACGCGGCTTGGATTGCCTGGCACTGTTCGCTGAACGGCTACGGGGTTTCCCGGCGGATAATATCACCATCGTCGGCACCCATGCCCTGCGCCAAGCGGTAAATGCGGAAGTGTTCCTCAAGCGCGCTGCCAAAGTTATCTCCTATCCGATCAAAATTATCGACGGTCAGTAATAAGCGCGTCTGATCTTTATGGGCCTGGCGCATACCCAGCCAGAAAAAGGTCGTAAGCTGGTAGTTGACATTGGTGGCGGTTCCACTGAGCTGATAATCGGTGAAGACTTTGAACCGCTGTTAGCGGAAAGACGCCGCATGGGCTGCGTCAGCTTCGCCCAGATTTTCTTCCCCGGCAAGGAGATCAGCAAAAAAAGCTTCCGCCGTGCACGTCTGGCAGCAGCGCAGAAGCTCGAGTCCCTAGCCTGGCAGTATCGCATTAAGGGCTGGCAGCATGCGCTGGGCACTTCTGGCACCATCAATGCCACTCACGAAGTGATGGTGGCGATGGGCAAGAAAGATGGCTTGATCACCCTGGAGCGTCTGGAGATGCTCGCCGATCAGGCGATGCCATATAAAAATTTCAGCTCCCTGAACTTGCTAGGGCTGTCAGAAGAGAGCCAGCCGTTACTTGTAGCGGGTCTGGCCATCCTATGCGGCATATTTGACGCGCTGGCGATCGGAAAGTTGCGCCTTTCCGGTGGTACATTGCGAGAAGGTGTGTTGTATGAAATGGAAGGCCGTTTCCGCCATCAGGACATCCGCAGTCGAACCGCCAAAAGCCTGGCTAATCACTACAACATTGACCGTGAGCAAGCCAAGAGGGTGTTGGAAACTAGCGAACTATTATATTCACAGTGGATGGTGCAAAACACTAAGCTGGTACAGCCGCAATTAGAAGAGTTACTAAAATGGGCCGCCATGCTGCACGAAGTGGGGCTCAGCATCAACCAAAACGGAATGCAACGCCATTTGGCCTACATTCTTCAGAACTCCAACCTGCCGGGCTTCAACCAGGAACAACAACTGCTGCTAGCAGTACTCGTGCGCTTGCACCGCAAAGCTATCAAGCTAGAAGAGTTGCCTCACCTGAACCTGTTTAAGAAAAAGCATTACCTGCCGCTGATTCAACTACTGCTCCTGAGCATCTTGCTCAACAACCAGCGCCAGTCAACCTCCACATCGGAGACCTTGCATCTTAGCACCCACAATAACCATTAGACGCTATGTTTGCCATGCGGGTATTTGGCGCAAAATAACCTGGTGCAGTTGGATCTAGAACGCGAGCAGGCTTATTGGAGAGACATCGTAGGCTGGAAGCTGATGATTGAGGAAGAATGCATGTAAGATGCACAATGTTCAGCCTAGGCTATTTTGCGTCAATGGCCAAGAAGCGATCGTAGCCCCGCCGGTTATGGAGGCGCAGGGAATAAGGCCGATGTACCATCCGACAACGCGGAGTATCGGTATTAGGGCCGTAATCCGAGGAACTGGGTCCATTGCCGGACATAGTCTAGCGACAGCAACCAGAAATAAATAAATAATTTTGTCATTACCGCCTGAAATTCCAGTTATAATGTTTATTATAAAGTCGCAAGTAATAATCGGCACTGTAGGAGATATATGCATTAAAATGACCCCTAAGAAAACAACGAAAATGCCGAAAAAATTAGGATAGATTGCCCTAAAGAAACTTATCCATTTCATCCAATGACATCTGTACAATGCCTTCTATCGTTGAAAGAGCCCCCTAGCCAGTACCCGTTAAGGAATACCATGTCTGCCGCTACACATAATGTCAAAAAAGTCGCTGAATACCGCCAACACATTATTTCGCTGCTACTAAATAATAAGGATCTGATCGACGGCATACTCGGCCATCCGGGGGATGAAACCGCCCTTAGTCAGCACAAACTGCTAAACCAAATAGCGGAGATCTCCGTGCTGCTGGACGACATGCACGCCGCCGACCTGGCAGATCTTTTGGAAGCATTGCCGCAGGATGAACGATTGGCGCTATGGCGGCTAGTGGGCAACAGTAAACGCGGCCAAACATTAGTGGAAGTGGCCGAACCGGTTTGGGATAGCTTGATCGAAGAGATGAGCGATAAAGACCTGCTTAATGCGATCAAGGCGCTAGACGTCGGCGAACAAGCCTACCTGGCACAATACCTACCGCGTAACCTGATGGGGCGTTTGCTGACATCTCTCGCACCTGAGCAGCGCGCTCAGGTGCGAGAGATTAGCCATTACGGCAAAGACACCGTTGGTTGTATGATGGATTTTGAACTGGTGACAGTGCGCCCAGATGTCACACTCGGCGCGGTTCACCACCTCCTACGCATGCGCAAAACCATTCCAGACGCCACCGACAAACTGTTCGTAACCGATCGTAAAAACACCATGCTGGGTGAATTACCACTCACTGCGGTGCTACTCAACGATCCAGAGACGCCAGTGCACGAAGTCATGGACCACGATCCCACCCGCTTTCAACCAGAAGATAAAGCCGATAAAGCGGCCAGCGCTTTCGAACGTTATGATCTGATCAGTGCCCCGGTGATCGACGCCAAAGGCAAGTTGATGGGCCGCCTGACCATTGAAGAAATCGTCGATGCGGTCAACGAAGAAAGTGACAGCAATCTGCGCCGTTTGGGGGGCTTAAGCCCGGAAGAAGATGTGTTCGCTACAGTCAGCAAGGCGGTGAAAACTCGCTGGACCTGGTTGGCGATCAACCTATGCACGGCATTTATTGCCTCAAGTGTCATCGGCTTATTCGAAGACACCATATCTCAATTGGTGGCATTGGCGACATTAATGCCGATCGTCGCTAGCATCGGTGGCAATACCGGCAATCAAACCATCACAATGATCGTCCGTGCGCTGGCGCTGCACCAAATCGAAGCCGGCAACATTTCACGCCTGCTGCTTAGGGAAATTGGGGTCTCGCTTATCAACGGTGTTGTATGGGGCGGGACTATGGGCGTGGTCACTTGGCTGCTGTATGGTGATCTAGCGATGGGCGGGGTGATGACACTGGCGATGATCCTCAACCTAATGCTGGCAGCGCTAATGGGGGTAATAATCCCTATGACCATGATCAAACTGGGGCGCGATCCGGCGGTCGGTTCAAGCGTCATGATCACCGCACTAACTGATACCGGTGGTTTCTTCATCTTCCTTGGCCTCGCGACGTTGTTTTTGCTGTAATCTTAGATTCGCCGCCTACAGAAATTAATTATTCATCAGGCGGCGGGGGGCGGAATTCCAAGATGCTCGATCCCCTATTACTTTAACCTGTATGCCTTAACATCCTGATATTTATAGCGATAAGGATGTCAACGCGTTATTCTGCAAAATTCCGTATACCCGCCTTGTGTTTGATGCTGGGATTGTTAGTATAAATCATGGTGCGTTTCCTGATGCTTTATACTAGGAAACGTACCCATACCAAAACTGGTAACGCTCACCTTTCAAAGCTCAATGTCAGATCAAGTCTTTCTTAATAATACCTTCGCTGACCCTAATGAGTATCCTGTAAGGAGTATGATTTTTGCGGTTAAGTTCCCTCCCTGCCCCTTAGGAGAGAGATTTCGCCGCCCTGAATGTAAAAAAGCCAAAATTTCCAGTCTGGCAGTGTGTTGATAATCCATCAGATATGTCTTTCTAGGGATTATTTTTGAATAACCAATAGGAGATGGCAAGCTTTTAGCGTCATCAGCATTGCGGAATATTCGAAGCCCTTCAGCTATTTGCAGCAGTATTTAATGCTATTATGAGCGGCAATGATTAAACGTGTGGGGCACTGTGCCTCACAAAGAATATTAATAGGAGCTACCCAATGATTATCGTTACTGGCGGTGCTGGCATGATTGGCAGCAATATCATTAATGCACTTAATAACAAAGGATACAGCGATATTTTTGTGGTGGATAACCTGAAAGACGGCACCAAATTTGTCAACCTGGTCGATCTTGATATCGCCGACTATATCGATAAAGAAGATTTTATCGCTAGAATCGTGGCGGGTGACGATCTGAGGGATATTAAGGCAATATTCCACCAAGGTGCCTGTTCCTATACCACCGAATGGGATGGCAAGTACATGATGGATAACAACTATCATTATTCCAAAGATATTCTGCACTACTGCCTGGATCGCAAGATTCCATTCCTATACGCTTCCTCTGCTGCCACCTATGGTGCCAGTGAAACGTTTATCGAAGAGCGTCAATATGAAGAGCCATTAAATATTTACGGCTACACCAAGTTTCTATTTGATCAGTACGTACGTAAAATCCTGCCTAAGGCAGACTCGCCGATCTGCGGCTTCCGTTATTTCAACGTCTACGGCCCGCGTGAAGGTCACAAAGGCAGTATGGCGAGCGTTGCTTTTCATATGAATAGCCAGATTAACTGTGGCGAAAACCCAAAACTGTTCGCTGGTAGTGAAAACTTTAAGCGTGACTTTATCTATGTTGGCGATGTGGCAGCGGTCAACCTGTGGTTCTGGGAAAACGGCAAGTCAGGCATTTTTAACTGCGGCACTGGGCAAGCGGAAAGCTTCCAAGCGGTCGCAGATGCAGTGATAGATTTTCACCAAAAAGGCAAGGTAGAATCCATTGAGTTCCCGCAAAATCTGAAGGGCCGCTATCAGGCATACACCCAGGCCGATCTCACCAAGCTGCGCGCCGCTGGCTATGATGGGCCGTTTAAAACGGTAGTTAAAGGGGTGAAAGAGTACATGGTTTGGTTGAATCATACCGTTATACGCTGAAGGAATATGAAAATACTGGTTATCGGTCCATCATGGGTTGGCGACATGATGATGTCGCAGAGTCTCTATCGTACCCTGAAGGCCGAATTTCCGTCTGCGGAAATCGATGTGATGGCGGTATCTTGGTGTCGCCCATTGCTGGCCCGTATGCCGGAAGTTTATCAGGCGCTGCCGATACCGCTGGGTCACGGTACTTTGGCCATCGGCGAACGCTGGCGTCTCGGCCATGCACTACGCGCAAACCAGTATGATCATGCTTATGTGTTACCTAATTCGTTCAAATCCGCGGTGCTACCGTTTTTCGCCAATGTGCCACAGCGTACCGGTTGGCGCGGTGAAATGCGTTATGGTCTGCTGAATGATATACGTGTGCTTGATAAAGGCGCCTTCCCGTTGATGGTGCAGCGCTATGTGGCGTTGGCTTACGACAAAGGGCGTATTCATTCCGCTGACGATCTGCCTCAGCCCCTGTTGAGGCCGCAGCTACAGGTCAGCGAAGAAGAGATCGCCAAGACCACTACCGCGTTCAATTTGACAGATCATAGGCCTATGATCGGCTTTTGTCCAGGGGCAGAGTTTGGCCCGGCAAAACGTTGGCCACACTATCACTATGTTACATTGGCACAGAGGTTGATCGAGCAGTGCTATCAAATTGCGCTGTTCGGCTCTGCAAAAGACTACGCAGTTAGCGAGCAAATCCGCACGGCATTGCAGGCAAATGCCCGCGATTATTGCATCAATCTGGCTGGGGAAACCCAATTGGAGCAGGCAGTTATCTTGATCGCCGCCTGCAAGGCGATAGTCAGCAACGATTCCGGTTTGATGCACATTACCGCTTCATTGAATAAACCACTGATAGCCCTATACGGTCCGAGCAGCGCAGAATTTACGCCGCCGCTATCCGATAATGCTAAGGTGATCCGTGTAATCAGCGGCTACCACAAGGTGCGTAAAGGTAATGCCGATCATGGTTATCACCAAAGCCTGATCGATATTCAGCCCCTGCAGGTGTTGGAAGCGCTTACGCCGTTACTGGCTGCCAGCGAGGAATAACCATGCAGGTATTGATTGTTAAAACTTCTTCGATTGGTGACATACTCCACACGCTTCCTGCACTGACCGATGCCATGCAAGCCATTCTAAGCATCCGCTTCGACTGGGTCGTAGAGGAAAGCTTCCGTCAAATTCCCACCTGGCATCCGGCTGTCGATCGCGTAATCCCAGTGGCTATCCGCCGTTGGCGTAAAAACTGGTTTGGTCGCGCAACGTGCCAGCAGCGCGGCGATTTCAAACGCACGGTGCAGCAACGCAGCTATGACATAGTGATCGATGCACAGGGGCTGATTAAAAGCGCGGCGTTGATCACTCGCCTTGCTAAAGGCTGTAAACATGGCCAGGGCTGCAAGAGTGCACGCGAACCTTTCGCCAGTTGGTTCTATAATCATAGGTATGAGATCAGCAAGCAGCAGCACGCGGTAGAACGCACACGCCAACTGTTTGCTAAAAGCCTGGGTTACGACCAGCCGGGCAGCTACGGCGATTACGCCATCACTGGGCGATTTCTATGCCAGCCACCAGCCGATGCCGGTCAGTATCTAGTGTTTCTGCATGCAACCACGCGCCACGATAAACACTGGCCGGAACAAAACTGGCGCGAGCTAATTAGGCTAACGGCAAACAGCGGGCTGAGGATCAAACTGCCGTGGGGCACGGATCATGAGCACCGGCGCGCACTGCGGATGGCAGAAGGTTTTACGCATGTCGAGGTGCTGCCACAGCTCAGCCTGCAACAGGTAGCCGAGGTATTGGCTGATGCTAAACAAGTGGTCTCCGTAGATACCGGGCTGAGCCACCTTGCCGCTGCGCTTAATAAGCCAAATATCACGCTGTTTGGCCCAACAGATCCTGGGTTAATCGGCGGTTATGGGCAAAATCAGTACGCCTGCCTACCGCTTGCAGGTAACAAAATAGCGGATATCAGCGCACAACAGGTTTATAGCCTACTACAGGCAGTTGTTGAATAATCACTCTCCTTCTGTCAAAATTACGACATTGCGTGGCTAAGTAAAAGTTCAAGATCACCAACTGGAAGGCTTACAATAAAACACCCTTTTAACTCGGAGTT
>JAAKDF010000021.1 GCA_011754105.1 Serratia symbiotica | reverse complement strand
CCCAGAGAGCAGGCTCTCTTGTGCTACCGCTCGACTTGCATGTGTTAGGCCTGCCGCCAGCGTTCAATCTGAGCCATCATCAAAATCTTCAATTGAAAGCTTGATTTGCTTCAACGTGTGAAGCGCTGCTCAAAGATTTACTGCATAAATGTTACTTTAGTTAGTCACTCTTTAAGACTTGATATTTTTATCCTATATAAGGATGGGATATCGTCTTGTGGAGTGCCCACACAGATTGTCTGATAAATTTTTAAAGAGCTCTAGGTCAGCCGCTGCAAAGCGGCTGACTTGAGGTGGCATAGACTACGCTTTCTCTCTGAAGACTCAAGCTATTATTTTGGTTTTTCCCTTGGTATTCTAGCCACTTAGCTGCCAGAATACCGGGTCTATTGGGGCGAACTATAGGGCGTTCTCGGCAGGACGCAACACTTAAATGCAAAAAACTTTAAAGCGCGTGTTTTTTAAGCAAGAGGGGTGAAGGTGACGAATTTAGGTTGCTTTTCATACTTAATCTGACTAAATTTTTGAGCAAAGCATTCGACTTGCTGCCAATCCGTATACTCTACTTCCTTGTTCGAATCCGTTTCTCCCCCCGTTATATACATAATAAATTGAATCATGATGCGATCGAACCATCGATAGCGCGGATAACGTAGCGCTCCAGCAAACACCATACATTGTTTTGGCTGCCAAGGTGAGGCAAGCAGAAATTTACGAGTATAGACATTAGTCTGTAGTGAACGCTTTTCCGGTTTACGGGCTGTCAGGTTGACGGAAAAAAATGCACTTGGCATTTGATTCAACTGCTCTGCATGATGCCTCACAAATTTATCTAAAGCTGAATGAAAATGGCCATAGCGTATGGAAGCGCCGATCATAACCTGCTGATACTGGCTAAGGTCAACATTCTCTGCTTCCAGCAGATCAATAACCTCACAACAAAGTCTATCCTGCAATTTGCTTGCTACATAAGAAGCAATAGACAGTGTCTGCCCATCACGACCTGAATAAAGTATAAGTGCTTTCATGATGTTACTCGTTAATGTCAGGATCATTCACGCCAGAACGTCGGCGTGAACAGAACCAGCAGTGTAAACACTTCCAGACGCCCGAACAGCATCGTCACTACCAGTATCCACTTGGCCACTGGCGGCATAGCGGTACAGTTATCCGCCACTACGCCTAGCCCCGGCCCGTTATTCAGCGACGCCGTTACGGCGTCGAAAGCAGTAAAATTATCAACGCCAGTAGCGATAATAGCCAGCATGCTAACAATAAATACCAGCGCATAGGCCGAGAAGAACCCCCATACCGCATCAAGGATACGCTCCGGCAGTGCGCGGTTGCCCAGTTTAATAGTATAAACGGCGTTCGGATGTACCAGCCTTTTCAACTCACGGGAGCCTTGCAGATACAGTAACATCACGCGGACGACTTTTAAGCCACCGCCAGTCGAGCCAGCACAACCACCGATAAAAGCGGAACACAGTAACAACATCGGCAAAAAAAGTGGCCATTTGGAAATGCTGTCGGTGGTAAAGCCTGCTGTAGTCGCCATTGATACCACCTGGAAAAATGCCTGATTTAGTGTTTCCATGCCGGTCTTATAGACACCATGTTCCCAGAGCACTAGCGTACACACTGCTACCAATGTAAGTTGCACCAAGATGAACATGCGGAATTCAGGATCCCGCACGTATACTTTCAGGCTACGTCCACTCAATAATGCGAAGTGCAAGCCATAATTACAGCCGGAAATTAGGAGGAAGATGGCAATGATAGTGTTGATGGTTGGACTATCATAATAGCCGATACTGGCATCATGGGTGGAGAAACCGCCTATAGCAATGGTAGAAAAACTGTGACTGATAGCATCGAACACTGGCATTCCTGCCCCCCATAGTGCCACCGCACAGGCGACAGTCAGCAATACATAGATAAGCCACAGAGTTTTAGCGGTTTCTGCAATGCGTGGACGCATCTTATTGTCCTTAAGCGGACTGGGCATTTCCGCCCTGTACAGCTGCATACCACCCACACCAAGGATTGGCAGTATCGCCACCGCCAACACGATGATCCCCATTCCTCCCATCCATTGCAGCATCTGGCGATAGAACAAAATAGCCTTTGGCAATGAGTCCAATCCCACCAACATAGTAACGCCAGTTGTTGTCAGGCCGGAGAAAGACTCAAAGAAGGCATCTGTTAGCGACAGATTGGGTCGATCCGAGAACAGAAAAGGCAACGCCCCCACGCTGCCCAGTACAGTCCAAAATAGCACTACGATTAGTAAACCTTCGCGCGGCTTTAACTCATGTTTTTTCTTGCGGTTGGGCCACCACAGTATCAGCCCAGTAGTCACCGCCACAAAGAAAGTCTGGCTGAATGACCATCCTGCTCCATCGCGATATATTAATGCAACCAGCCCAGGAATAAACATCGTTCCGGAAAACAGGATGACCAACAAACCAACGATACGGGTTATAGCACGAAAATGCATTTCAGCACGATCCTTAGTAGTTAAGTTAGGAGGAATTATTGTGAAATAGGTCTTCATTGCAAATTACTGCGACTGAGATTACGTAATTTATTGCCAAACAGCTCAACGCAGGTTGCCAATAAATCCAGATGTAGCAAGAAGGTGGTGTCATGTTCATACTGTAGTATCCGGCCTTTGGCTTTCTGTAAAAAATTGTCAACCAACGCCAGCATCATGGCAAAACATACGAACCTGCTGGATAAACATTTTTGCTACCTCCTACATTATTAGCCGTGGCCAGCAAGGTAATAAAGCGAAGCGTCTTAATTGCTCCATTGATTCTGATCGGGGAGGTGGCTATCGGGTAAGCATGCATCAGGCAAAATTCATATCTCGCGTCATGTTCTCGAAATGGCGGATAAACTCTCCGCTGCGCCAGCGGTGCCAGCAGTAATTCGATACAGTGCATACCTGGTTCGATATTCAATACAATGCCAGGTTCTAATAGCGGGTGCAGCGCAGGAATGGATATTTGGATGGGGATGACATGTGATTAACATGCTCAGCCTACATAAAACTAGCAGCGGTATCCACTTGTAACCTCAAAAGGTGTCCCAAGCCGTGTGGCAGGAATAGCATGGTGAGTCCTTGCTCAACCATCGTGTCTTCGCTAATATCGCTCACTAGCTAGTAGCTTTTGAGCAGTTTGGCGATATGCTAGTGCAGCTTCACATGATAAGCGGTATAGCGCACGCCCGCCTTAACGGGTAGCTATCAGCTCCAACTGTTTGTTATTGAGGTATGTCACTAGACAAGTGAACTCACTGCTATCGTGAACTGCATAGGTACGAGTTAAATCGGCGAGGTAACCTTTATACTCCGCACCCGCGTCGATCAGGAAACTTAGCGTTTCAGCCGGTGATTGATGATCCAACTTGGTATAGTGCAGTACCGCTGCCTGCTCATTCAGTGCCACACTGTTGCCGTAAGGCACGTCGGTATAAAAGTGGCCAGTTGCCGTCAAGTAAGCCAAGTTGATATCGAAATCGCTCATGCCAGACAAGAAGGCTTCATGTGCTGCACGGTACCCCATGACCGTATTTTCTGCGCTTCTTGCATGCAAGCCAGCTCGTAGCTGGTCTTGATATAATGGTGAAAGTCGAGTTAGTTCAACACCGCTGGTGGGTTGAGGTTATCCGAGATAACACATAGCTACGGTCATCGCAGAAGACCTTTTGCAGTTCTCCAGAGTAAATCAGCAGCGCATCTAGTATGTTGCATTTCAGCACTTCTCGCGTGCGTTTCTGCCACTCTGCCATGTGGTGGTCTTTATACAAAGAAGCCAGAGTTGCCATCACAGTATCCTTAGCACTAAAAAATTATCTTAACACAATGCCCCGGCGCGCCCCATACAACGTTATGGCATACATAGCAGTTCGTAATTCAACGCGAATGCCGTTATATCCACAGATTAACAATCAGCCCGTTAAACAAGCCGAATCACGCCATCGCCAGCCACCGGCGTTGTTGAATAAATCGAACATTTAGCCGGCACAAGGATCAGATGACTCTCCTTCTGTCAAAATAGCGACATGGCGTAGTCCAGCAAAAGGTCAAGATCACCAACTGGAAGGCATTACAACAACGCTCTTATCACTCGGGGTTCACTCACTTTCTAGCTGGATAAAACGGCACTTCACGCTTGGTACTGCGAGGCAAAACCTTCTCTGCGTGGTCGCCCACAACATTATTGCGATATAGCAATGACCAGCGTATTGATGCTGAAACAAATTTTCGTCCTGATACTCATCACCCTCCATGGCTTCGTTGACTCCATTTTGACACTGATGAAAATACCGTTGAAATGCCCGGACTACACCTGCATCAGTAAGCGGGAGATATCCGTTAATGTTCCGTTTAAAACCCCAAAGCCTGGTAAAATTGCGCCCCTAGTTATCGACTCTACCGGGCTCAATATCTTGGGTAAAGGGGAGTGGATGGTAAAAAAACACAGTCATAGAAAACGGCGGATCTGGCGAAAACTACATTTGGCGGTAGATACAGAAATACATAATGTTATCTGTACTGACCTTTACTTGAGCAATGTCACCGATACGGAATCCTTCCCAGGGCTCATTCGCCAGACGGTACCGTAAAATCAAAGTCGCCTCGGCGGATGGGGCTTTCGATAGGCGAGTGAGTCATGATGAGTTAAGGGGCAAGAAGATAAAGGCGTTAATACCGCCCAGAAGCGGAGCCTGTTATTATTCGGCAGACTATGCAGACCGAAATCAAGCGTTGGCGAACCAGCATCTTACCGGAGACAACACACGGAGGAAAAGTATGACAGGCTACCACCGACGTTTGATAGCCGAAACAGCGATGTACAGAGTACAATAGCTATTTGGTGGTTACCTGTCGCTGGGAAATTATGATGCGCAAGTTGCAGAGGCTATGGCCATGATCTGTGCATTAAACAAGATGACACTCGCCGGTATGCCAGAAATTGCACACGTTGCCTGCAAGTTCCCCATTCGGGGAACTCTTTATTCCAAATCCGATTTATTCAACAACTCCCCATCTACAATGAATTTTCGGATAGCACCGAGTTATACATGTTACCTGACTCATTATTATCCCCGTCATGAAACCATGATTCGGGCAAATGCAGATAGCACGTACTTTGCGAAGACTAATTAATTATGACCAGAACGGCCTTATAAAAATCTAATATAAATCAGTATTAGTCGTATTTCAAAACTGGGCTGCCCCCGTTCTAGACTTGTCCCCTTTCTCAGATAAATGAAAATGCATCGCCGAACACGTGAGCCTCTTCTGCGCTGCGTTCGGTGCAGAAACGTTCGCGAGCGATTTTCGCCATATCGAAACGACCCGCAATATAGATATCGTAATCCGCCAGGGTAGTAAAATCCTGCAGCACTGCGCTGAGCACAGTACCGCTACGACCATGCCACTCATCTGTCGGATGCTCCACTACCGGGATCACCTTTAGGTTTGGGTGTTGCTGTGATAGCGCTTCCAATTCGCTCTGATCGTACAGATGTTTCAGTTCTCGTCCCCCCCAATAGATTGAGATATCACGATCCGGCTGTTGTTCCAAAACTGTCATCAAAATCGAACGCACATAGGAGAATCCAGTACCTCCGGCAATGAGCACCAGATGACGGTTGCCCTCTTCACGCAGCCAGGCGTCACCATGCGGTACATCAACAGTGATCTCCTTTTCTTTCAAAATGAGCTCCATTACAGCCATGGTATATAGATTCATTTCCGAAGCGCCGATATGCAGCTCTATGTACTCCTGCTGAGATGGCGTGGATGCCAAAGATAGTGGAAGCCTGTCGCAATCATTCATCACCACCATCAGATATTGCCCAGCCTTGAACGAAAATGGCATTTTAGGTACTAAACGTACCCTATAGACCGTATCGGTAATGGCCTCTACCGAGGTCACTTTACAACTTAATATTGCCATGCATTCCCTCTATCGGGTCATCAATACAAAACTGAGAATAGAGTTTGACATTAGAGCTTCGGTTCCCTGCCAGTGAAAATTGCCAGCTCATCCCAGATTTCGTCGATGCGCGCCCGCACTTTTTCATCCATCTGAATCGGACGGCCCCATTCGCGCTCAGTTTCACCCGGCCATTTATTAGTAGCGTCCAGCCCCATTTTTGAACCCAATCCGGAAACTGGCGAAGCAAAATCCAGATAGTCGATCGGCGTATTCTCTACCAATACGATATCCCTTGCTGGGTCCATACGGGTCGTCATTGCCCAGATCACATCACTCCAATCACGTCCATTGACATCATCATCACAGACGATAACAAACTTGGTGTACATAAACTGACGCAGGAATGACCAGACCCCCATCATCACGCGCTTGGCATGACCGGCATACTGTTTTTTAATGGTCACCACCGCCAGGCGATACGAGCACCCTTCTGGCGGAAGGTAGAAATCAACGATTTCCGGAAATTGTTTTTGCAAAAGCGGCACAAACACTTCGTTCAGCGCCACGCCCAGAATCGCAGGTTCATCTGGCGGTCGGCCGGTATAGGTGGAATGATAAATCGCGTCGCGGCGCTGAGTAACATGAGTAACGGTGAATACTGGGAAATTGTCAATTTCGTTATAATAACCGGTATGATCGCCATATGGGCCTTCTGGGGCGATTTCACCCGGCTCAATGTAACCTTCCAGCACAATCTCAGCACTGGCTGGCACGTCCAAATCGCAGGAGATGCAAGTAACCACTTCAGTTTTACTGCCGCGCAGTAACCCTGCAAAGGCATATTCGGACAGGGTATCCGGCACTGGCGTTACTGCACCGAGAATGGTCGCAGGATCGGCACCTAGTACTACCGCCACAGGGAAGCGTTCACCGGGATGCACCTGGCTCCATTCCTGATAATCCAGCGAGCCGCCACGGTGCGACAGCCAACGCATGATCACTTTATTCTTGCCTAGCACCTGCTGGCGATAAATGCCCAGGTTCTGGCGCTCTTTATGCGGGCCACGAGTAACTGTCAGCCCCCAGGTGATTAGCGGCGCAGCGTCTTCCGGCCAGCAATGCATCACCGGAATGCGGCTGAGATCGACATCATCGCCTTGCCACACCTGCTGATGGCAAGGTGCAGACCCCAGCACTTTAGTCGACATATTGAGCACTTGCTTGAACTTTGGCATTTTGGCGAATAGATCGCGGAAACCCTTTGGCGGTTCAGGCTCTTTGAGGAACGCCAGCAGCTTGCCTACTTCGCGCAGCGCGTTGATATCTTCTTGCCCCATGCCCATCGCCACGCGTTTGGCAGTGCCAAACAAGTTGCACAATACTGGCATGTCATAGCCTTTCGGGTTTTCAAACAGCAATGCCGGGCCAACCGCACGCAGCGTACGATCAGCAATTTCTGTCATTTCTAGATAGGGATCAATTAGCTGGCTGATGCGTTTTAGTTCACCTTTCTTTTCCAGCAATGAGAGGAAGTCACGTAAGTTACGGTATTTCATGCAAGCCATTACATCATTGATTCATAGTAGATTAAAATGCATTAATGGGAAAGCCTTTATTTTGACCTACATTTATTTAACTGTCTGATTTAAAGGTGCTTAACTGCTTTTGGATAGATTAACAAATTCTATCTAATCTGCCTACATTACTGCTACGACTTTGGGTTGTCACCACCATAGTGCTTGGATAACATCAACATAAATTTTAATCAGCTTAGAGCCTATTACAGTAGGCGTACATTATTGCAGCCAGTTTAGACCAAGATAGCCCACACTAACCTCAGCGTATAGTGAGTCCATGGAGAGGGTGAACACTGCCCAGGAAGAAAATAGCAAATAAAATTCGCCCTATGGGATAGGTTCTTACTATCACCAATAGCAGTTCCTCCCGACTAAACCACCTACGGCTTGCTAACCTCGTTTTTTGTGCTCTCGGTGCGTTACCGGCTTCTATTCAAGATATTGCGACGTTCCAAACGTCAGAGCAACTTTTCATTGTCCGTTAGCGCGCTACTGCCCAGGAAAGAAGCGTTTTCCCAAAACAATGGAGAATAATTTTCAACTATTAGGGCACAAACAGTTAATAGGGGCAAAGCTCTAATCTCATATTGAGTGTGTCTGGTGCTGATACATTGATGATCTACAACACCAGAGCGATCTTTTTAAGTGGCCTACACGGCTCAGGCTGCGAACTTGTTTCTCCTGCTTGCGGCGGATACATTGCTGCTACCGCATTATCGGCGATATTGTGTGTGACGGCCCTGACACTCCTGCCTCCATGGGCAAGAACCGCCGTTTATGTCTGCACTAACTTCCTGATATGAATAACCTTTATAGACAATGAGCTGAGTATATTCGAGTTTTAATTCTACAAAAAAGTAGAAGGATTGCTTTGTTTTTTTTTCATAAGCCACCTGAGCAGAGATAAAAATATTGCCTCTGCTCAGGTGGCTAAACTTACTGCGACACTACAGTTTGGCTGTAGCTTGCGTTAATGTTCATTGTTCCCGCTATGATCTTACTCTAGTTTATCGCCATGGTCAGAACACTAAAGATCAGGTGCGCTTCTACTTCCGTGAGGCTTTGTTGAATAACATATTGGCCGATGCGGGTCACTATCGTCTCGGAGGCTTGGGGGTGATGAACGGCAATGTCGTTATTCATATAGTTTCCGCTGGAAAACGGGTTTCTCTGCTAGTATGTCAACTGTTACAATGGTTGCAAGGTACTGATCTACCTAATTCAATCGGCAGTTACGTATTTTATTATGAATTTTAATTCATCTATCTTTTTGCTGATGGTAATGGCCGCATGGACTGGCTGTGACAAACGTTGATCCTGTCGTGTTGGACCCCTTTATTTGCCAACGTTCCGGTTGACAGCCTAGTGCACGATACCCAGTCCAGTTATTACCAGGTTCTTAACGCCAGCAATCATAAAACCGACTGTGCGCCTTTGGTCTAATTTATACTGGAGATGATTCTGCAAGCGCTTGATCAGATCCTTACACCCCAAGTCACCGAATTGCTGGCGGTATATATTGCAGGGAGAAATGGCGCGGGGAGCGATACAGAACGCATTGTAGCAGCTACAGGATTGTACATCTTTCGCGAACGCATCTGCAACTGGCCTTAAATGCATGATGGATATAAATGACACTGCCAGATAAACCCAACAGCCGCTTGCAAAGTTATCAGTTAACGGCGCCGGTATCTCCTTGCGTTGCTAGAAGTAACAAAGGCACTTACCAGCGCCTTTGTTACTTCTAGCAACGCAAGGAGATACCGGTTACTGCAATACAGAAATATCCGCCACCTGCAAAAACAGTTCACGCAGCTTGCTCAGCAGTGTCAAACGATTCACGCGCACTGCATCGTCCTCGATCATCACCACGACACTCTCGAAGAAAGCATCTACCGGCTCGCATAGGGTAGCTAACTCCACTAATGCGTCCTGATAGTTGCCAGCAGCAAAATATGGCTCCAGCTTGTCGCGCAGTACCACCAGATGGCACGCCAGCTGGATCTCAGCGGCTTCCTGTAATACTAAAGCTTGTACGTGATTGTTCAACGTATCCGTGGATTTAGCAAGGATATTGGAGACGCGCTTGTTGGCTGCCGCCAATGCCGAAGCTTCTTCCAAAGTACGGAAGTGGCTGACGGCCTTGACGCGAGCATCGAAGTCGGCTGGCTTGGTCGGCCGACGCGCCAGCACTGCCTGAATAGTGTCTAGCGCATGGCCTTCTTCCTGATACCAAGCGCGGAAACGGCCTAACATAAATTCCACTACCTCATCGATAACCTTGACGTTGGTCAGCTTGCTGCCATAAAGGTGCACGGCCTCTTCAGTCAGGATTTGTAGATCTAGCGGTAAGTTTTTTTCGACGATGATGCGCAGCACGCCAAGTGCAGCACGGCGCAGGGCAAACGGGTCTTTGTCGCCTTTTGGATGTTGCCCGATGCCAAAGATACCTGCCAGGGTGTCTATTTTGTCGGCGATTGCCAGTGAACAGGCGACCCGCGACTGCGGCAACCTATCCCCGGCAAAGCGTGGCTGATACTGCTCATTCAACGCAACGGCGACGTCTTCCACCTCACCGCCATGACGCGCATAGTGCATGCCCATCACGCCTTGGGTGTCGGTGAACTCGAATACCATGTTGGTCATCAGGTCGCACTTCGATAGTAGCCCCGCACGGGTAGCGTGGTTGACGTCGGCACTAATCTGGCCAGCAATCCAGCCTGCCAACGCCTGAATTCGCTCGGTTTTATCGCGCAGAGTGCCTAATTGTTTTTGGAATAGTACAGTTTCTAAACGTGGTAGGTGGTCTTCTAGACGTTTTTTACGATCAGTGTTGAAGAAGAACTCAGCATCCGCCAGACGCGGACGCACTACTTTCTCGTTACCAGTGATGATTTGCTGTGGGTCTTTGGATTCAATGTTAGCCACGAAGATAAAGTTTGGCAGCAGGTTGCCTGTACTTCCGTACACTGGGAAATACTTTTGGTCGCTTTTCATGGTGTACACCAGCGCTTGCGCTGGCACCGCCAGGAATTTCTTTTCAAACTTGGCGATAAGAACCACTGGCCACTCCACTAGCGAGGTGACTTCTTCCAGTAGGCTTTCGCTCAGATCGGACTTGCCGCCAATCTTTGCTGCCGCTCGCTCGACGTCGCGCTTGATCAGTGCCTTACGTGATTCGTAATCGGCGATCACTTTACCGCGTTCCAGTAGTATCTGTGGGTAGTGATCAGCGTTGTCGACGGCGAACTCGGTTTCGCCCATAAAGCGGTGGCCTCGTATGGTAAGCGCAGATTCAACTCCTAGCACGCTGCCAGGGATCAGTTCTGCGCCCAGCAGCAGGGTTACGGTATGTACCGGACGCACGAACTGCACCTCGGAATCGCCCCAGCGCATCATCTTCTGGATCGGCAATTTAGACAGCGCGTTGTTGACTATGCTGGCCAGCAGTTGCTGCACAGGCTGTCCTTTGACGTGGGCACGGTACAGCAGCCAATCGCCTTTATCGGTCACCAGGCGTTCGGCCTGATCAACAGTGATGCCACAGCCACGCGCCCAGCCTTCAGCCGCTTTGTTAGGTTTGCCAGTAGCGTCGAACGCTTGGCTGATCGCTGGGCCGCGTTTTTCAACGATGCGATCAGCCTGTGCCGCGCTCAGATGAGCCACTTTCAGTGCCAGACGGCGAGGAGTGGCGAACCAACTCACGGAGCCGTGTCCGAGGTTGGCATTTCCCAGCTCGGTAGTAAAGTTGGCGGCAAAGGATCTCGCCAGAAAGCGAAGAGCCTTCGGCGGCAGCTCTTCCGTGCCGATTTCGACCAAAAAAGTCTGTTTAGTCATGTCTGCCTCTGAATTCTCGTTTTGCACATTGGGAAGCCCAACGCTTTACGGGAAGCGTAGTAGGCTTCAGCAACAGCTTTAGTCAGTGTGCGAATGCGTAGAATATAGCGCTGGCGTTCAGTCACAGAGATAGCCTTGCGGGCATCCAGCAGGTTAAAGGTATGACCAGCCTTTAGAATACGTTCGTAAGCGGGCAGCGGTAACGTTTTTTCAAGCGCCAGCAGCGATTTGGCTTCTTTCTCGTACTGCTCGAAGCAGAAGAACAGGAAATTCACATCGGCGTAGGTGAAGTTGTAGGTAGATTGTTCCACTTCATTCTGATGGAATACGTCGCCGTAGGTGGTGATGCCCTGCGGACAGTAGCTCCACACCAGATCGTAAACGCTGTCCACGCCCTGGATGCACATCGCCAGGCGTTCCAGGCCGTATGTGATCTCACCAGTAACTGGTTTGCACTCCATCCCACCGACCTGTTGGAAATAGGTGAACTGCGTTACTTCCATGCCGTTCAGCCAAACTTCCCATCCTAGACCCCAAGCACCGAGGGTTGGGTTTTCCCAGTTGTCTTCAACGAAGCGAATATCGTGAATAGTCGGGTCTATCCCCAGATCCTTCAGAGAGCATAGGTACAGTTCCTGAATGTCGTCCGGAGAGGGCTTAATCACCACCTGAAATTGATAGTAGTGCTGCAGGCGGTTCGGGTTTTCACCGTAGCGACCGTCGGTCGGGCGACGAGAAGGCTGCACGTAAGCGGTAGCCATGGGCTCTGGGCCGAGGGCACGTAGGCAGGTCATCGGGTGTGAGGTTCCTGCGCCAACTTCTATGTCTAATGGTTGAACAAGGGTGCACCCTTGGCGAGCCCAGTAGTCTTGTAGTGTCAGGATCAGACCCTGAAAGGTCTTGGTATCAAACTTTTGCATGTTGAATTCGCACGCGATACAAGTGGATTTATATGGAATGCGCCAGTATACCTGTTGACCGTAGGATATACAGCCAGAATCCAGTGACATGTGTGAATCGGTTAAGCCGCGTAGAATTATTATGCACCACAATGAAGCTATAGCGCCCGCAGCTTGTGGTTTGCCGCCGACGATTCTTTAAACAAGTTAGCTTTAGCAGGTCAGTTTGCTAACCGGTGCGATCATCTTGCTGTTTTTTATCTTATCGCGGATTTGTTGAATAAATTGGATTTGGAATAAAGAAGCCCCTGAATGGGCATCTTTCAGGCAACGCGTACACTTTCCGGCAATACCGGCCAGCGTCATCTTGTTTAATGCATAGATCATGGCCATAGCCTCTGCAACTTGCGCATCATAATCTCGCAGCGAAAGGTGACCACTACATATCCGCTTCTGGGCGGTATTAATGCCCTTATCTTCTTGCGCCTTAACTCATCATGAGTCACTCGTGTATCGAAAGCCCCATCCGCCGAGGCGACTTTGATTTTACGGTACGTCTGGCAGACGAGACCTGGAAAGGCTTCCGTATCGGTGACATTGCTCAAGGAAAGGTCAGCACAGATAACCTCATGTGTTTCTGTATCTACGGCTAAATTCAGTTTTCGCCAGATCCGCCGTTTCCCCTAACCGTGTTTTTTTACCTTACACGCCCTTCAGCCAAGACGTTGAGCCCGGTAGAGTCGATAACCAAGTGCGCAATTTCACCCGGCGTGGGGGTTTAAACGGGACATTAACGGACTACGCCTGCTTACTGATTCAGATGTAGTCCTGGCAGTTCAACGGCACTTTTATCAGTGTGAAAATGGAGTCGAAGAAGCCCTGGATGGCGCGAGGTTGTAAGGCCGAAAATCCTTTTCAGCATCAATACGCTGGTTATTGCCATATTAGAATAATATTGTAGGCGACCACGCAGATAAGATTTTGCCTCGCAGTACCAGGCATGAAGTGCTATTTAATCCACCAAGAAAGTGAGTGAAACACGAGTGATAATGGCGTTGTTATAAGCCTTACAGTTGGTGATCTTGAACTTTTGCTTGGCCACTTAATGTCGCTTTTTTAACAGAAAGAGAGTGATCTGATCCTCATGCCGGCCAAATGTTTGATTTATTTAACAACGCCGTTCTGACCATGATAGTAGACCAGAGCAGAATCACAACGGGGAAAATGAACATTAACGCTGACCATGAAAAAACCTCAAAATACATTAATATACATTATATTCAACCAGTTAGAGGAATAACCTATCGAAAAGCATATGTTCTACTAGTTGGAATCATCACCAGATTATTATAATGCCAGCACAATGTTTAATTCCCCGTTACTTGTGACCAACCAGTGATCCGAGAAATTTATTTTTTAACGGTAAACACACCTGTCTTAGTTCCACGCACTTTTTGAGATTTCCGGTTTTTTAGCCATCAGCCGGTACTCTTCCGGCGTTAGGTTATTTAGGAGTCCATGGGAGCGTTCGCTGTTGCATTCGTTTAGTGGCTTTGTTGAATAAATCGAACTTTTGCCCTCGCCCAGGATCAGATCACGCATCGCAAACTTTACATGACTACGAGGGTCAGACTACAAAATAAAATGACCAAGGCTAGTATGCCAAAAAGAGGGCGCATTGCCTGAACGTCGGAGCTTTCAAGGGGCTGCTGACCCAAAATCTGATGTATTCAACAAAGCCTCGTCCACCAAGAACAACTCTAGCAACGTGTTGAGAAATAGCTTGCCTTGCTCGGTAATTTGCCAATATTCCGGCGTCTCTTTAAGATAACCTTTCATAAGCGCTTCCTCTAACTGCGGGCGGATGGCGCTTTCCGCCAGCCCGGTGTAGTTGATAAAATCTGCGCGTGGCGCAGCCTCTAGCAGGCGGAAGCGGTTCATGAAAAATTCTAACGGCCGATCCGCTAGCACCACTTCATGCTGTTTATCCATATATTTTCCCTGCATAAAACCACGCGGATGTTTGGTCTTCGCCGTGCGCAGGATGCGGCCATCGCTAAAAGTCAGTTTGCCGTGCGCCCCGCAGCCGATCCCCAAATAGTCGCCAAAACGCCAATAATTGAGATTGTGCTGACACTGATAGCCAGGCTTAGCATAGGCCGAAGTTTCATACTGCTGATAGCCGGCGTCGCTTAGCAACCGATGGCCTTGCTCGAAGATATCCCATAGCGCGTCGTCGTCCGGCAACACCGGCAGGCGCGAAATAAACAGGGTGTTTGGCTCAATGGTTAGCAGATACCATGACAGGTGTGGCGGGTTGAGGGCGATCGCCTGGCGCAAATCATCCAGCGCGTCTTCTAATGACTGGTCTGGCAGGCCGTGCATCAAATCGAGGTTGAAGCTGCGCAGACCGAGGCCAGTCGCCAAATGCGCTGAACGTTTAGCCTCTTCCGCACCATGGATGCGCCCCAGACGGATTAACTTCTCAGCGTTGAAGCTCTGCACACCGATAGAAATGCGGTTTACACCGGCATGCTGGTAGCCACTAAAGCGATCGGCCTCGACGGTGCCAGGATTAGCCTCGATAGTGATCTCAGCGTCATCGGCAACGCTGATGCGTGAGCGCACGCCGTTTAATAACGCCTGCATCGCTTCGGCGCTCAACAGGCTGGGGGTGCCGCCGCCGATAAAAAGGGTGTTAATTTCACGATCCCCTGCCAGTGGCAGATCGGCATTCAGATCGGCCAGCAGGTGATCAACATACTCCTGATTAGGCACCTCCCCCTTCACAGCATGCGAGTTGAAGTCACAGTAAGGGCATTTCTGGACACACCACGGGATATGAATATACAAACTCAGCCTGGGCAGTTTAAGCATTGCGCATAGGAGCCAGCATCAGCTTTAATGCTTTACCACGGTGCGATAGCGCGCTTTTCTCCTCGCGGCTCAACTCGGAGGCAGTACGGCCCAGCTCTGGCAGGTAGAAGACTGGATCATAGCCAAAGCCGCCTTCATCCAGGTTTCCAATGGTGATTTCACCCACCCAACTGCCATGGCACACCAGCGGTTTGGGGTCTTGTGCATGGCGCATGTAGACCAGCACGCAGTGTAATTGTGCCCCACGGCTGCCCTGAGGCACGTCTTTCAGCGCCGCGAGTAATTTATCTAGGTTTTGCCGATCAGAGGCGTCATCCCCCGCATAACGAGCAGAGTAGATGCCCGGCGCGCCACCTAGCGCGTCCACCGCCAGGCCAGAATCGTCCGCGATCGCTGGTAGGCCGGTTTCCTGCGCCGCGTGACGCGCCTTCAGGATCGCATTTTCGATAAACGTCAGGCCGGTTTCCTCTGCGGGATCGACACCCAGTTGCGTTTGTGCAACCACCTTAAATTCAATATCGGCCAACAGATCGGCGAATTCACGCACTTTGCCTGGGTTAGAGGTGGCAAGAACAACGTTTTGCATAGCTACTACCTTGAAAATGATTCGATTATGCTGTGTATGTGTATAGCGCCGCGATCACGGCGGGGATCTGATCTGCTGCTAATGAATAATGCGTAATTGTTTATGCCGCCCCAGTTCAGTTCGCCTTTATCAATAGTGACGTTACTTCTCGCCAATTTGAATTGCTTAGTGAAAAACTTGATCAAATGGGCGTTGGCCTGGCCGTCGACTGGCGGGGAGGTAATGGCAATTTTAACTTCGTCGCCATGAAAACTGATGATCTGCTCGCAGCTGGCTTTCGGCTAGATATATAAACTGATCTCCAGCACATCCGCCAAGGGGATGACTGCACTCACAGCAAGAACCATAGTTCGCCAAACAGATCGATGCCCAAATAGTTGAGTAGATACAAGATCAAGATCAGCACTATAGCAGAAAAATCGATGCCACCCGTCGCCGGGATGATGCGCCGGATCGTTGCCATTAATGGCTCGGTCAACTGGTACATCACATAATCAATCGGGCTGTGCCCCTGGCTAATCCAGCTCATCAGCGCACGGATCATCATCACCCAGAATATCAAGTAACCGACGGATTTGACCAACGAGATCAAACCAAACAGCAGGTTATACGGGTTAAGCGATATCGCGCCCCCCTGGATCAGCAGCAGTAGTGGGTACTTGATGGTCATCAGCAGGAACGCTAGCATCAGAGAGGCGCTATCAATCGGTTTCAGTGAAGGGATGATACAGCGCAGTGGCGCGACCACTGGCTGGGTGATCTTGACCACAAACTGTGAGAACGGGTTGTAAAAATCGAGGTGCGTCCACTGCATCCAAATGCGCAGTAGTATTACCATCACGTAAAGATCAGTAACGGTCTTGACCAAAAAAGTCAGAGTTAGCATGTTACAGCCCTTCCCATTAAAATTATGTTATTAAAAATTATTTTTCCATTTCCTGCCAGCGCGATACCATCGGCGGTGTATTCACGATCCTGCGGGCTAACCTGCGGTGGTGCATACAGCCCACGCTCATACCTTTGCCAACCAGTGATGGGGTGTTTGGCGTGTTCCCACAGTGGCTGGCACAACTCCGCCATCATCTGTGGTTTAACCGCCAGCACCACGACTTCGGCTTCGCGCACGCTGGCGATATTATCACCACTGCTGAGGATGCCTAAGTTCGCCAGCAGCGCATCCCGTTTCTTGGTTGAAGAGGAGCACAAAAACGGATGAATTTGGCCGGATAACCGTCTTCCACCAGGCCAATGATTATAGCGCGAGCCATATTGCCAGCACCAATAAAGGTAATCTTGCGATATTGCATCAAATTCCTCTCTTTGTCAGGCGAGTGAATAATCACGGTGACCAAAAATTGCAGTGCCGAGTCGTACCATGGTACTGCCTGCGGCGATAGCAGCCGCCATGTCATCGGTCATGCCCATCGACAGTGTATCTACCTGCGGGTAACGTTGCCGTAGCGCCAGAAAAGCATCCTTCATCTGGCCGAATACTGCGAGTTGCCTTGGGTAAACCACTTCCGGAGCCGGAATGGCCATAAGCCCACGCAGCATAAGGTTCGGTAGCGCGACGATCGCCTCAGCCAGCGCTGGTAGCGCATCAAGTACAATGCCAGATTTGCTCTGCTCATTGCTGATATTTATTTGGATCAGCACGTTAAGCTGTGCCATCATGGCCGGGCGCTGATCGTTCAGCCGCTCGGCGATACGTAGCCGATCCACTGTCTGGCACCAAGCGAAATGTTCTGCCACCAGATGGCTCTTATTCGATTGTAGTGGGCCGATAAAGTGCCATTCTAACGCCGTCCCTTCCTGCAAAGCGGCGAAATGCTGAATTTTGTCCACCCCTTCCTGCACGTAGTTTTCACCAAATGTGAGTTGACCAGCAGCGATAGCTTTAGCGATCACCGCCACAGGTTTGGTCTTACTGACGGCAAGCAAGATCACTTCTTCTGGCGCCCGCGCGCAGTATTGCGATATCGTCGCAATACTGTTTCGGACATCCTTCAGATTCTGTTGGATAGTACGCATAATTGACCCAGGAGATTGATATGGATATCGGTGAATTAGTCGCACTTAGTGTAAAGCATAATGCCTACGATCTGCACCTTTGTACTGGCCATCCACCAATGTTGCGCATTGATAGCGAATTGCAGCCGCTGGCAAGGGCGGAAAACCTAATGCCAGAACAGATGTTAGCCTGGTGTGATGCACTGTTTGCCTCCCCGTAACGCCGTAAGCTACAGCAGCAAGGGCAGTGCGATTTTGTTGTGCAACAGCCAGATGGCACTCGGCTACGCGCCAATGCGTTTATGCAGTTGGCGCGTAGCCGCATTACCGACCTTAGCCCAACACTGGCGGCGTTGGCAGCACCAGCCATACTCCCGACGTTACTGCGGCTCGAAGATAGCTTGATTTTGGTCAATGGTGCCCACGGCATCAGTAAGTCCACCACCTTGGCAGCGATAATCGATAAGATCAACTGGCACCAGCAGCGGCACATTCTGACGCTAGAAGATCCAATATAATTTATTCATCACACAGCGTTCGTTGGTTCAACAACGTTGAAATTAGCCGTGACAGCCACATTTTCAATGGGGCATTTCGCTCTACGCTACGAGAAGATCCGGATGTGATCCTGCTAGGCGAGTTGCGCGATACCGCGACGACTATACGCCTAGCGCTTAACCTCAGTTGAAACCGGCCATTTGGTGCTGACGAGACTGCATACCCGTAGCGCAGGCGATTGAGCGACTAGTAGACGTGTTTCCAGCCGATGGAAAGTACTGTATACGCGCCAAATTGGCCGGTAGCTTGCAGGCGGTAATCTCCCAAAAGCTGCTAAGACGCCACGATAGTAGAAAGATGCTAAGATGCCCCGTAGTGGAATGGTTGCTATCTTTGAAGTGCTAACAGCAACTGTAGCAGTCAGCAGTCATCAGCATAATCCGAGAAGGCAAAACCCATCAACTTAACAGCTTGCTGCAAACCAGCCTTAGTCCGGCATGCAGAACTTTGAACAAGTGCTGCATGCCGGACTAAGGCTGGTTTATTGATCAAAAATGGCGCGGTGGCAGGCGGTTTTAGCCCTGCTGACGCTCGAACCAACTTTCCAGAATAACCACCGCCGAGGCGGAGTCTACGCTACCCTTATCTAAAGCATGGAAGCCGCCGCGATCAAACAAGTTAGCGCGGGCTTCAACGGTACTCAAACGCTCATCATGCAAGGCAATCTGCACACCAAAACGACCATGCAGACGATTGGCAAACTTGCGTGCCTGCTCGGTCACCGGCTGCTCGCTACCATCCATATTCAACGGCAAGCCAACCACCATTAGGTCCGGTTGCCACTCTTGCAGCAGCTTGGCGATTTTCTGCCAGTCTGGTGAACCATCCTGAGCCTTAAAAGCCGCCAGTGCGCGGGCGCTGCCCGTCAACTCATGGCCAATCGCCGCGCCAATGCTTTTGCTGCCGAAATCGAAGGCGATAATGGTGCGATTGCTCATCAGGCGTGTCCAACGTGGTTGACTATGCTGCAGATATCGACGACCAAGCGGTTGGCAGCGTTGACGTTCGATAGCCGAAACAGCGATGTACAGAGTAAAACAGCTATTTGGTAGTCACCTGTCGCTGCGAAATTATGATGCGCAAGTTGCAGACGCTCGCCGGTATGCCAGAAAGTGTAAGCAGTGCCTAAAAGATGCCCAGGCAGGGAACTCTTTATTCCAAATCCAATTTATTTAACAAAGCCATTCCATCGTAAAAATGTGTAGTGCGCTGTGAAAATTGGCGAAGATGAACCATCATAATGCAGTGCGACGAAATTAACTTACAAAAAAAGAGATCCATTTATGACACAACCGCAAAATCGATACGATTTACCACGGATTATTTTTAGTGTGCTGTTTATCGCTACCATGATCATCGCCAGTTTTTGGGTCATCCAGCCGTTTATTCTCGGCTTATCCTGGGCTGCGATGGTAGTGATCGCAACCTGGCCATTGCTGATCAAGTTGCAAAAGCTGCTGTGGGGGAGACGCTCGCTGGCAGTGATGGCAATGACGCTGCTACTGATCTTGCTGTTCATTCTGCCAATTTCTCTAATGATCGGGAGCCTGGTGGATAACAGCGGGCTGGTTATCGCTTGGGCCAGCACGCTTGGCAAGCTGCATATGCCTGATCTTGTCTGGCTGCAATCCCTACCTATGTTCGGTGACAAGATCTATAACAGTTATCATGCCTTGGTCAATGCTGGCGGTGCCGCGCTGCTGGCAAAAATGCAGCCGTATTTTGGCCAAACTGCCACCTGGTTTGTCGCGCAGGCGGCACATATCGGACGCCTGCTACTGCACTGCACGCTGATGCTCTTGTTTAGCGTGATACTGTATGCGCGTGGTGAGAATGTGGCACTGGGTATCCGCCATTTTGCGGTGCGTTTAGGCGCTGAGCGCGGCGATGCAGCGGTGTTGCTTAGCGGGCAAGCGATTCGTGCAGTGGCGCTAGGCGTGGTGGTGACAGCCCTGGTGCAGTCAGTGTTGGGATGGATTGGCTTGGCACTGATTGGTATCCCAGCCACCACTTGGCTGACGGTGCTGATTTTTATCTGCTGCGTAGCACAATTGGGACCGCTGCTGGTGCTTGTGCCAGCCAGCATCTGGCTGTATTGGAGCGGTGATACAACTTGGGCTACGGTACTTTTGATATGGAGTTGCGTGGTCGCCACGTTGGATAACGTGCTGCGGCCAATGCTAATCCGCATGGGGGCTGATTTGCCAACGCTGCTGATCCTGTTAGGGGTAATCGGCGGCCTGCTGGCCTTCGGTTTGATCGGTCTGTTTATTGGCCCGGTAGTGCTAGCTGTATCCTACCGCCTACTCACCGCGTGGATGGATGAAGTAGCTAAGCCGACCACCATGCTGCAAAATGTGGAGATAAATCTGGAAGAGAGCTAGCCCTTCTGATACTGCCCAGTTCGCCGGGCAGTATCTCTATTATGTCTATCTTATTACTCCCCGTCCCTTTGAGTCGGCTTTATTGAATAAATCGGATTTAGAATAAAGAGTCCCCTGAATGGGCATCTTTTAGGCACCGCTTACACTTTCTGGTATACCAGCGAGCGTCATCTTGTTTAATGCACAGATCATGGCCATAGCTTCTGCAACTTGCGCAT
>JAAKDF010000020.1 GCA_011754105.1 Serratia symbiotica | reverse complement strand
AAGCTAGAAAGCTAGAAAGCTAGAAAGCTAGAAAGCTAGAAAGCTAGAAAGCTAGAAAGCTAGAAAGCTAGAAAGCTAGAAAGCTAGAAAGGATCGATGGTACTAGAATAATAGTATCTAGCGAGGCTGAAGTACTGCGGTCAGAAAAAACTAGCAATGAAAACTCGCCGTTGCTTATTGCCACTATAACGATGACTGTGTGCTCATCATCAAGGGGAGTAAAGCACAGGCGGTAGCGATCAGGGAAGAGTTTCCTGGCGTGCTTGAAGACAGTCTTAAATTCAGGCTGAACATGGGAAAGACCAGAATCACTCATGTCAATGACGGCTTTATCTTTTTGGGTCATCGGATCATTCGCAAACGTAGCATTTACGGTGACATATGGGTAGTGTCGACAATCCTATACGATAAGGCCAGAAACTTCGCAACATCGCTGACGCCACTTTTATCAGGCAATTACAGCGAAAGAGCGTTGTTGAATAAATCGAACATTTGGCCAGCACGAGGATCAGATCACTCTCCTTCTGTTAAAATAGCGACATTGCGCGTGGCCAAGCAAAAGTTCAAGATCACCAACTGGAAGGCTTACAACAATGCCCTTATCACTTGGAGCTTACTCACTTTATGGGTGGATGAAACGGTACTCTACGCCTGGTACTGCGGGGCAAAACCTTCTCTGCTTAGTCGCCCATAACATTTAGCCGTAGATACAGAAACACATAAGGTCATCTATTCTGACCTTTCCTTGAGCAATGTCACCGATAAGGAAGCCTTACTAGGTCTCATCCGCCAGACGGTACCGTAAAATCAAAGTCGCCTCAGCGGATGAGGCTTACGATAGGCAAGTAAGTCATGATGAGTTAAGGCGCAAGAAGATAAAGATGTTAATTCCACCCAGAAGCGGAGCACGTTATTGGTCGGGAAACTATGCAAACAGAAATCAAGCGGTGGCAAACCAGCGCCTTACCGGATACAACACATGGTAGAAAAATATAACAGGCTACCACACTGACGTTAGATAGCCGAAACAGCGATGTGATGAGCAAGTTGCAGAGGCTATGGTTATGATCTGTACATTAAACAAGATGACGCTCGCCAGTATGCCAGAAAGTATACGCGGTGCCTGAAAGATTCCCTTTCAGGGGACTCTTTATTCCAAATCCGATTTATTCAACAACGCCACTTATCGTGTTAGAATTATGAGATTATGCTGTATAATAATCAATCATCGGGAGAGTGCTCATGGCCAGCAGAGGCATAAATAAAGTAATTCTGGTCGGGAATCTTGGCCAGGATCCAGAAGTTCGTTACATGCCGAATGGGGGGGCAGTGGCCAATATTACCTTGGCGACCTCCGAAAGCTGGCGTGACAAGACAACTGGCGAACAGAAAGAAAAAACCGAGTGGCACCGTGTGGTGCTGTTCGGTAAGGTGGCTGAAGTTGCGGGCGAATATCTGCGCAAAGGTTCGCAGGTGTATATCGAAGGCTCCCTTCAGACGCGAAAATGGACCGATCAGGCCGGCGTAGAAAAATACACCACCGAAGTGGTGGTTAACATTAATGGCACCATGCAGATGCTAGGCGGTCGCCAGGGCGGCGGCGCTCCAGCAGGCGGAGTTCAGGGTGGTTGGGGTCAGCCCCCCCAGCAACCGCAGAGTGGCAACGCGTTCAGCGGTGGCCAGCAGGCTCGCCCAACACAGAACAATGCCCCTGTGGCCATTAGCAGTGAAGCGCTAATAAACTTTGATGATGATATTCCGTTCTGAGTGGACTAAAAAGCTGCTTGATTACTTGCAGGTGAGAGTACTTCTACGGTAGTTGGTTAATTTGACCGTCTTGTTAATGAAAACCGAAATACGGAAAAAACGCCGGATAAACGTGGCCTCCATTCCAGACAGCGGGCGCGCGTAAATACACAGGCCGTAACTGACAGTGAACTCAAATCCGTCTCTTGACAGCCTCCGCAGCCTAAAAGAAAGAAATTCCTACAGCGTAGGACCAAAACTGACTCGGTCTCGGTGGTTTCTCTGCTTCAGAAGCATTGCCAGCTTGCGCTGGCTTGTTTTGAAGCTGTTGACAGGTGGGGTATACCTTGCTATCTGAAAGCGTAGCGAGTTTAGTGGCCCCGGTATCCACTCCGAGACCATTGACGCTGAGTTATGAACAAGTTCAGTAACTTCTTATTCTGTCTGGATGCTGACGTACCATTTGCCGCATGAATAGCTGACGGTGACATTTTTATTTCACCTATAATTTTGCTGCTGTTGCGGTAGCGTTTCCATCCCAACTTTGGCAACGATATACGAATATTGGCTTGATTGAGTTTCACATATTGTGGGTAGCGCAATGCATCATTCTGCCAGCGTTTTTTTAAACGGGGGAATGCTGCACGCTTCTGGAAGAAATTATTGTAGCCGCGCTCCAAATCTTTCAGTGACTGCTGCAACGTCTGCATGGTTTTATTGAATAAATCAGATTTGGAATAGCAACTCGTACAGTTTCTGGCATATCGGCTAGAGTCATCGTCTCGCAGCGACAGTTAACCACCAAATAGATTTATACTCTGTACATCGCTGTTTCGGCTATCGAACGTCGGTGGTATCCTGTCATACTTTTCTACCGTGTGTTGTCTCTGGTAAGGCGTTGGTTCGCTACCGCTTGATTTCTATCTGCATAGTTTCCCGACCAATAACGGGCTCCGCTTCTGGGTGGAATTAACGTCTTTATCTTCTTGCGCCTTACCTCGTTATGATTCACTTGCCTATCGTAAGCCCCATCCACAGAGGCGACTTTGATTTTACGGTACCGTCTGGCGGATGAGACCTAGTAAGGCTTCCTTATCGGTGACATTGCTCAAGGAAAGGTCAGAATAGATGACCTTATGTGTTTCTGTATCTACGGCTAAATGCAGTTTTCGCCAGATCCACCGTTTCCTCTGACCGTTTTTTATAACTAGGTGCGCAATTTCATCTGGCGTTGTGGTTTTAAACAGGACATTGAAGGATATGGATTTCGCTCGCTTAATGATTCAGGTGTAGTCCTGGCAGTTTAACGGCACTTTTATCAGTGTGAAAATTGAGTCGATGAATCCCTGGAGGGCGCGAAGTGTCAGGACGAAAATACGTTTCAGCATCAATAGGCTGGTCATTGCCATGCCATATTGGAATAATGTTATGGGCGACTACGCAGAGAAGGTTTTTCCTCGAAGTACCAGGGGTGAAGTGCCATTTTATCCACCTAGAAAGTTAGTAAACCCCGAGTGATAATGGCGTTGTTGTAAGCCTTCCAGTTGGTGATCTTGAACTTTTGCTTAGCCACGCGCAATGTCGCTATACGGAATGTCGCTATTTTAACAGAAGGAGAGTCATCTGATCCTTGTGCCGGCCAAATGTTCGATTTATTCAACAACGCCGATTATAATTGTAAACGCGACCAGCACTGCCGGTAGCCATGATGACAGCATTGGTAAGGATCGGCACACTGGTGCCTTCCAGAATATTTATCGCGACTAGGCTGCGCGCCAGCCCCTAATCCACCAGGATATCTAGCATAAAATGCTCTTCTAAGTGCTGGGATCTGCTGGTACTTTAGCGAGGCCTGAAATAGGGTATACAGCATATGGAAACCGGTTTTATCTGCGGCGCACTAGGTGCTATTCATACCGCCAAACGGCGCACGTTGACTGAGCCGTCCGGTTTGCCGCTACATGGGCAGCCCCATTGTTAGAGTTGGCTCATTTTACGCTTGCAATGATGCACGAAATGGTCGACTACATCCTGCTAACACAACCAATCGCCGCCAGCGAAGGTATCATGGAAGTGGTAATAAACGGTATTGTGATCCTGAGTGACAGCAGCGGAATTCCCTTCGGGGGCGATCGTATGATGGCTGCGCATAGGGTAAACTTTAGAGATCAGTGCGATTTTAAGTTGGAGGTCGGATTCCGCTACGGCTATGAAAAGCCAGCTTTTGTGTACTACTTCATTAACCGATCGACAACAATTTGATAGACTCCCTGCATCATGGCTTATTAGCGTACTCCGGAGTAGCATTAGGCGTCTATCAGTTAGTGATGTTGACGTTAGGTGCCGAGATCCTAAGTGATGTGCTGGCTTTACCGGTATGTCGCGCGTAAACATCCGCTTCTCTGAATAGCAAAAAGGTTCGAATTGCATGAATTGCCCCCCCCGTAAGTTAGTCAGGGTAAATTCAAGGGGCCTTGAGAAGTGCAGTTTTATGAAGTATTTACTCCAGTTCAAACTCGAAGCCATTAGGCATTATCTTACCAAATATTTTTACTGCTGCATTTACTACTGGATACCAGATTCGCGTTTAGTATTATGCAGCGGCCTAGAAGGTGATATGCGGCCATTGTTATCCAGCCGCGATAGTGTCTCGCTGCGTACCTGGAATGGCGGGTATGGTAGGGTGATGCCATGCTGGCGATAGCCGTAAAGGATCAATTGGTGAATTTCATGGCGTAGCGGCATGCGGTGACCCATCTCGGCGGCATAGATGCGCAGTTCGAAGATCTGAATGCCCTGTTGCAGATCGACTAGATACACCTCCGGGGCCGGGTTGGCCAACACCAGCGAACAGCGTTCGGCGGCGTTGATCAGGATCTTGGTTACCTCTTCGCTATTGGTATCGGCTGGAGCTGGTACTGTCAGCACCACACGAGTTAGGGTATCCGATAGCGACCAGTTGATGAATTGTTCGGTGATGAATGCCTTGTTTGGCACGATGATCTCTTTGCGATCCCAATCCGAAATAGTGGTGGCACGGGTATTGATCTTGGTAACGCTGCCAGTCAGATTGCGGATCGTTACCGTGTCGCCAATGCGGATCGGTTTCTCAAACAGAATAATCAGGCCGGAGATAAAGTTGGAGAAGATTTCCTGCATACCGAAGCCCAACCCCAGACTGAGCGCAGTGACCACCCATTGCAGTTTCGACCATTCTATGCCAATCCAGGAGAAGCTGAGTACTGCGCCAAACAGCAGCAGTAAATACTTGGTAATGGTGGTAATGGCGTATCCAGTACCTGGCGTTAGATCCAGATGTTGCAGCACCGCCAGTTCCAATAGTGCTGGTAGGTTGCGCACCAACTGCATAGTGATAATCAACACTAGAATGGCGATCAGCGCTGCACCCAAGGTGATTGGGTGCGTGGATTCCACGCCATTGTTCATTGAGGTAACGTCCCATAGGGATATGTTTCCCAGGAAGGCAAAAGCAGAGTGAATTTCTGACCATAACACGATCACCGATACCAGCATAATCATAGTCAGGATCGATCGCACCAACTGCAAAGATTTGGCGCTGATTGCGTCTAGATTGATCTCTGAATCATCCGTATCCATCGAGCTTTCTATACTATTCGGTGTATGCGGCGTTTCTTCTTCGACACGGGTGCGCTGCGCCAGAATATCGGCACGGCGCTGCTTGGCACGGTCAAAGGCGATACGCCGCCGCTGGATCAGCATCCAGCGACGAATAATGTGATAAACCACTAGTAGGAAAAACCAAATTGCTACCGAGGTTTCTAACCGTGCCAGCAATGCCTGTGAGGTGGCCAGGTAGCCAACGCTGGCGGCCAGCGCTGCAAGCAAGGGTGCTGACAGCAGTAGCCCCCACAGCGCGCTATTGACCACGTTGTCGCCGGATCCTTTTTTGTCGAGATGCAGCGGGATGCCAGCGCGTTTCAGGCTGTTAGTGACGATGGCCAGTGCCAGACACAGCAGGATGAAGCACAGTCGGCCCAGAGTATTGGCAAATTCACGTTCTTTCAAGCTGTCAAAGGTAGTCAATGCCATGAGTAGTGGCACGATCAGCCAGATCGACATCTTATAGTAGCGCATGGCTAATGAAACCTGTTTCGCTGGCCAGCGGAAGTGTATGATAAACAGCCCTTGAGGATGAGCAAAGGCGGCATAGATCATGCATACCCACAGGATCGGTAGTGTGGCGGTGACCCCTTTGCCAATCGCTTCTACCACCGGGTAGTTCCAGGCGCTATGCAAGCCAAAACCGAGAGCTTCCCATAGCACCGGCAACGGTAGCGCTACCAGCATCGACCAAAATACGGTACGCAGCGTCAGTGAGAACTCGTCTTGCGTGACCTTGCCCACTCGGTTGCTGGCGCGATCGAGGAAGGCATGATAGTGCTTGCGTGAGCTGATGCTGAAAATCACCAGCAGTAGGGCACCCAATATCGGGATCAGCGTGCGGCTAGTCACCATCATCATAAAGGCACCGCCAAGCTGTGCCAGCGTATCTAGCGATAACAAGCGTGTCAGATCGTGCGCGACGTTAAGGGGGTAGGATAGGGTGATCGGATTGACGTTCGGCACCCAGAACAAATAACGATGGGCGGCGTAGCGGATTTCATTTAATGCCTCAATCAAATGATTGTTGGTGACTTTCAGTTTGGTCAGTTCGATTATTTCGGTATCGCAGCCGGATAGCAGTGAGTTAAGCAATTCACGTTGAGTACGCAGTTGCGCATCGGCTATGCGGCGCTCCGAGTTGGTTAGTTCACTGCCATCGTCGTGCTTGAATTGTTGTTGTGGCAGTTTCTCCAACTGATTTTCAAACCTCAGACGATCTACGCGTAACTGAAGCATATCTCCGTCTAACTGCTGTGGTTTAGGCATATCTGGCAGTTTTGATACTTGTGCTAGCAGGGTTTTACCCAGCACTGAAGATGAACTGAGCCATTGAGCCTGCTCAACGATGGTTTTTAGCGCCTGACGTACCTGTAACGTTTGTACTACGGCCTGCCGTTGTTGGCAGCATATCAAATCTATACGCTGTGCTTGGTTGTTTAGCGTAGTATAAAGGACACTGTTAATCTGCAGCTGATCACTGATGCTTTTTGGCAGATTGCCAGTTGGCTCCACCAACTGCTCGGTTCTTTCCAACGCTAGTTCAGCTTCGCGTTGACTCTGTTCGTTGAGGTTGTTACGTAGTACCAGCAATTGAACGTCAAATTTTTCATGGCTCTTTTTGTAAACCTCAGTGTGCATCCGTGCCAGTTCCTGTCGGTTATTAGCCGACAATTGTGCCAGTTTTAGCTCATTCAACTTTGCTTTGCGTGCTGCGGCTTCTGCCTGTAACAGCGACAGCGCCGCTTGAGTATATGCAGTGGTAGATTGCGCTTGCAAGAGGCGCTGTACTTCAGTAAGCGCCTGGCTAGAATCGGTCTGTTGTTGCAACTGTTGTCCGAGTGTATTGCTAATTTCTCGCGTACGTTCTTGTTCCTGTTGCAGCAGACGTGCCTGTTCCAGCAGTAGGCTGCTGGTCTGTAGGATCTGCTGTTCCAGAACGCTTGCAGGTAGATTTTCGCTATTTGGTAGGATTTTACTGTTTCCCTGCGCTAATTGATGGCACAATTCCAGCATCATCTGCGGAAAGTCATCTATTACCAGCTTATACTGTTCGGAACTGGCCATCGACTCTTTAAGCTCTGATATCCAGTTGAGGGATCTATGCAGTATCTCAATTATTTCCGCATGATTAGGCGTTTTCTTGTTACCCTCTGCCTGTTTCCACTCTTGCTGTAGCTGAGCTTCAGTGGGTACTGTTGCGGGTAGCACCGGTTGGAATAGTAAATAGCAGAGCAGTATCGTAATAATCAGGCGCACAGCGTTAATTCCTTCATATCTGCGGTAATTTAGCCGCGGGAACCGCGGCTAAATTTTCGGCAAAAGCCTCGCCCATGCGTGTAACGCTGCCGTTATTCAACTGCGGTGCGAACTGCACGCTGCCTGGGGTAAACAGGTTGATCACTGTCGAACCGAGTTTAAAGCGGCCCATTTCGGCACCTTTCTCCAACGCAATCAACCCTTCTTCACCTTTGGTAGGGTAAGGGTAAACCCAGCGTTTGATGATACCCACCCGTGGTGGTGTGACGGTGCCAGCCCAGACTGTTTCGATGCTGCCTACGATGATGGCACCGACGAGGATTTGCACCATTGGACCTATGGCGGTATCAAACACGCAGATTACGCGTTCCTGGCGCGCAAACAGGTTTGGCACGTGGGCGGCGGTGAGCGGATTCACCGAGAACAAATCACCGGGTACGTAGATCATTTCGCGCAGCACCCCAGCGCACGGCATATGCACGCGGTGATAGTCGCGTGGTGCCAGGTAAGTGTTAGCAAACAAACCGTTGCGGAAAATTTCAACCAGCATAGAGTTACCTGCCAGCAGCGCTTCTAGGCTATAGTGGTGACCTTTGGCCTGAAAAATCAGGTCGTCGCGGATCGGGCCGAGCTGGCTGATGGTGCCATCGGCAGGTAGGGCAAGACAGTTGTTGTCGCCGATGATTGGCCGCGCGCCTTCACGCAGCGGACGCACGAAGAAGTCGTTAAAGGTTACGTAGGATGCCAAATCTGGATTTTGTGCTGTCTGCATATCTACACGGTAGTAGCGGGTGAAGGTTTTCACTACCAGTTGGGTTAGCCAGCCAGCTTGTTTACTCGCACACCAGCCAGCCAGACGGGTCAGCGCCATTTTTGGCAACCAATAATGCAATTGAATCTTGATGCTATCTAGCACGTTAACCTCTTGAATAATAAATGGAGTGCATTATAATGCTGGTTACCCCACTGCCAATGTTGCTCGCGATGATCAGTCTGCCACGCCAGTAAAATTTTTACGTCCCCTTACTTGCGCCATGCTTTCCATAATACGGTGATAATTGTTAAAACGTTCTTCCGCAATATCGCCTTTCTCCATCGCCGCGCGGATGGTGCAGCCCAGATCGGTATCGTGGCTACAGTCGCGGAATTTGCAAGCGCCTAAGTAATTACGGAATTCGACAAAACCCTCAATGATTTGTTCCGGCTGCAGATGCCACAGGCCAAATTCGCGTACTCCTGGGGAATCGATCACATTCCCTCCGTGCGGGTAATGGTATAGCCGTGCGGTGGTAGTGGTATGTTGCCCTAGGCCAGACACTTCAGAAACCTGATTGACCTGAATTTGCTGTTCGGACGGTGGCAGCAGTGCGTTAAGCAGGCTGGACTTGCCAATCCCGGATTGACCGGCGAAGATACTTATGCGCCCGGCTAGTGCCTGTTCAAACGCCGCCATGCCTTCGAGCGTCTGGCTGGATACTTCTAGCACCCGATAGCGAATCTTGCGGTAGATTTCCATCATGCCGTTAATTCGCTGGCGTGCGGCGGTGTCCACCAGATCGATCTTATTCAACACGATCAGGGCTTCGATCCCCAGAGTTTCACTCGCTACCAGATAACGGTCGATGATGTTCAGAGAAAGTTCTGGCAGGATTGCCGAAACAATAACGATCTGATCGATATTGGCGGCGATCGGTTTCACACCGTTATAAAAGTCTGCGCGTGTTAGCACGGAAGTGCGTTTGTGCACCGCTTCCACAATGCCGTGCACCCCTTGGGTACCGACGCCGGGACGCCATATGACACGGTCACCGGTAACCAGCGATCGCAACGTGCGGCGAATGTTGCAGCGGTGCTGGGTGCCATCACTCGCTTCAACGTCGGTGTGCATCCCAAAACGGCTTATCACCCTGCCCTCTTGCGATTCCCCCAGTTGGGAATTATTAAACTCCAGTTTGTTATCAGCACGCTTTAGGCGACGATGATGGTTCGCCTGCATGCGACGTTGTTGACCTTTGGACAGTTTGTTCTTGCTCACTGCGCCTCACTTGGATCCGCTTTATAGCCTTCATATTTCAGGCTGCAGCGGCGTTGGCTTCCCTTACTCACCATAGTCACTGGGTTGACCAAGCTCCTAGAGATTTTCACGTTCGCCACCTTGCCGTAGCCTGGAATCTATTGTGTATATTCGCCTCCGGCGACTAAAAAGTCTATAATACATACTATTTTATATTAAATGACCGTTGTCAAGCCGCCATGTTTGGCAAAGGGGCGGCACCGCCCGCGTATTGTTTATCTTTTGGCTTTTAGGCAGGAAATATTATGAAAGGAAATGAAAGCAACCTAATTTGGATCGATCTAGAGATGACTGGGCTAGATCCAGAACGTGACCGTATTATTGAGATCGCTACGTTGGTTACCGATGCCAATTTGAATATTTTGGCCGAAGGGCCAGTGATCGCTGTGCATCAGTCTGACGAACAACTTGGGCTGATGGATGACTGGAATGTGCGCACTCACATGGGCAGTGGGCTGGTGGCACGGGTAAAGGCTAGCCATCTTGACGATCGTACCGCCGAGATAGCAACCGTCGCCTTCCTGCGACAGTGGGTACCAGCCGGTAAATCGCCTATCTGTGGAAATAGCGTGGGACAGGATCGACGTTTTCTGTTCCGCTATATGCCTGAACTGGAGGCTTACTTCCACTATCGTTATCTGGATGTCAGCACCTTGAAAGAGTTGGCGCACCGTTGGAAGCCGGAAATTCTCAACGGCAGCAAGAGGCAGAGTACCCATCAGGCGATTAATGACATCCGCGAATCGGTCGCTGAACTGGCGTATTATCGCGAGCATTTTATTCAACAACGCTAAAAAAAGCATCAAACTTTGATCTAGACTGAGTAGTCATAGTTGATATAATTTTTAAGCTCGTAATTAATAGACGAAACGGGTAATATTTTCACCCAGTTAAAGGCATTTAGTGATTATTTTATCGCCTTTTATGATTAAAAATAGGCAATTTTAAAAATTGTCTCCTTTGCTATTGCTATTATTGAAATATGATTACCAGCCAACATTACGTAGGGCATTTATTTTACTCTAAATAATAAATTCTAGGGTGCTCAGACACCATAAGTTGCGGGGTTTTCTCCCACTTGCAGCGCGAATAATCGCCAAAAAGTAGCAAAGTATTATTACTTAGGAGCACACTCATTTATGTTCAAGAACGCATTTGCAAACCTGCAAAAAATAGGTAAATCGCTCATGCTGCCAGTGTCAGTACTGCCTATCGCAGGTATCCTGCTGGGCGTCGGTTCCGCCAACTTTAGTTGGTTACCTATGGTAGTCTCTCATGTGATGGCGGATGCGGGTGGATCTGTTTTCGCCAATATGCCGTTAATTTTTGCGATTGGTGTTGCCCTAGGTTTCACTAATAACGATGGAGTCTCCGCACTGGCGGCTGTGGTAGCTTACGGCATCATGGTGAAAACCATAGCAGTGGTTGCACCCTTGGTTCTGCACCTAACAGCCGAAGAGATTGCAACCAAACATTTGGCCGATACCGGCGTACTTGGTGGGATTATCTCTGGTGCCATCGCTGCCTACATGTTTAACCGATTCTTCCGCATCCAACTGCCGGAGTATCTGGGATTCTTTGCGGGGAAGCGGTTTGTACCGATCATCTCTGGCGTGGCGGCTATCGTGCTGGGCATCACGCTGTCTTTCATCTGGCCACCCATCGGTACTGCTATCCAAACGTTTTCCCAGTGGGCAGCTTATCAGAACCCGGTAGTGGCCTTTAGCCTCTACGGTGTGGTTGAGCGTTCGCTGGTGCCGTTCGGTCTCCACCATATCTGGAACGTGCCTTTTCAGATGCAAATTGGCGAGTTCACCAATGCAGCGGGTCAGCTATTTCACGGTGATATCCCACGTTACATGGCGGGTGACCAGACTGCGGGGAAACTGTCCGGCGGCTTCCTGTTCAAAATGTATGGTTTACCTGCGGCAGCCATCGCTATCTGGCATTCAGCTAAACATGAAAACCGCGCTAAAGTCGGCGGTATTATGATCTCTGCTGCGTTGACCTCATTCCTGACCGGCATCACCGAACCGATCGAATTCTCTTTCATGTTCGTTGCGCCGATCCTGTATGTGAGCCACGCTCTCTTAGCGGGTCTAGCGTTCTCAATTTGCATTCTGCTAGGCATGCGTGACGGAACCAGCTTTTCGCACGGGTTGATCGACTTTATAGTTCTGAGCGGAAACAGCAGTAAAATCTGGTTGTTCCCCCTCGTTGGCATCCTCTACGGGCTGGTGTACTACACTCTCTTTAGCGTGCTAATCACCAAGCTAAACCTAAAAACCCCAGGCCGTGAAGACACTGCTTCTTGGCAGGATACGCAGGGAGGTTCTGAAATGTCTGCTGCCTTGGTTCAGGCTTTCGGCGGTAAAGAGAATATCACTAACCTGGATGCCTGTATCACCCGCCTGCGTGTCAGCGTGGCCGATATCGCCAAGGTTGACCAGGCTACCCTGAAGAAATTGGGTGCCGCTGGCGTTGTTGTCGCCGGCTCTGGAGTTCAGGTTATCTTCGGTACCAAGTCTGACAACCTAAAAACAGATATTGACGAATACATCCGTAATCACTGATGTTAGATAAGTTAATTTAAAGGGAAATAAAAGCCTAGTGCCGATCACTTAAGGGAAATCGGCATTTTTTCTCCCGATTCAGGTAAACCCGCATAGTACACCGCGTAGTGTTTACGTAGAACACAGGGGTTAGATACAGGGAAGTGAATATATTTGGCTTCTAAAAGCCCCCAGCCAGCTACTGCTTATTTCGGGATCACTTCGCTATTTTTTTCGCAGGGTATTTCAAAAACGATCACAGTGGCGTCAGAAATGTGATGTTCAATCCCTTCGCTGTACAGCTCTGCGGTTTTCGTCGGCACTCCTAGATATACTAATAGGTCAACCACAATCTAATGGCGATGGCGTACCTTATATGTGCCAGCCGTTCTCCTTCCTCAGTTAGAAACACCCCGCGATAGGGACGCGATTTCACTGGGCGCGATGCTTTTAAGCCGCGCGATATTCTTGACCGCCGTAGTAGGGTAAGAGATACCAAAGCGGTGGGCGATATCAGTGATTATAGCTTCTCGCGTAGTCTGCAACAGATCGGCGATTAGCTCGACATAATCTTCGAATAATGCATAGGACTGAAACGTAGTACGTGTTCAGATTCATCTAGCATTCCGGCCAGAGCTGAGCGGGCGGGGCTATCTAGCGTGCGGGTTACTATGGTGAGGCGTCATTTAAACATAACTCTGGTGGCTGCTGCGAAGGCTGGAGGTCTGCACCTAAAAGAATATGATAAGCGTGATGACATCAAAAATTAATGCAAAGAGCAGAGATTAGCAAATTCACACCTGGTGAAATATCCTTCAGCTTGACCCTGGTTGGGGGATTAGGAAAAGTAATAACAGACATAGTGCGCCATATGGTGTGATTGTAGCATCATCCAATGTGGAAAGTGCACATTCAGGTTAAAAGCAGTAGAATTTTTCACTCATAAAGCTTACTGTTTAAACTAAGGAACGTCTAAATGTCTGAAGAAAATATTTTCAGTAAAATTATCCGCCGCGAAATCCCCGCTGATGTGGTTTATCAAGACGAACTAGTTACTGCCTTCCGTGATATCTCACCACAGGCTCCAACTCATATTTTGATCGTGCCGAATATAGTAATCTCTACTGTCAATGATGTAACAGTCGAGCATGAAGCGGCGCTGGGCAGAATGATCACTGCTGCTGCGAAAATTGCCGAACAGGAAGGTGTTTCTGAAGATGGCTACCGCCTGATCCTCAACTGCAATCGCCATGCTGGTCAGGAGGTCTATCATATTCATATGCATTTGGTTGGCGGCCACTCGCTGGGGCCGATGTTATCAAGCTTTTCTGAACGGTAACCTGGATGCTAAATACACACATTGATAGCTGTTTTTGTAAGCTGGCCTGGAAAGGAATAATAATGAAAAAGTATTTATTGGTGGCGTTGGCCGCATTAACATTGAGTGGCTGTTTGTCGCGCCTTCCACTACCAAATACCGTCGAATCGGTTACGCTACCGGACACAAAGAAACAACCTCAGCAGTCGGCCTGTGAAGAGGTACCACAGCCGCCCAAAATACAACAGTTAGACTGGCTCCGTAGCCTACAGCCGTTGGTGAACCAGATGCTGGAGGCCAAAGGGGTTACTGCTGGTAGCATATTGTTGGTAGACACCATTAAGAATAACACCAATGGCGTATTGCAAACGTCGAAAGCGACATCAGCGCTGTATACAGCGCTGATGTCCAACTCCACCTTCAGTGTGCTGCCTGAAGCGCGTCTAACGAGCGCTAGGCAGGGGCTGGGTTTATCCTCGGAGGATAGCTTTAGCTCGCGTAGTAAGGCCATCGGCCTGGCGCGCATCGTTAACGCAAAGTACTTGTTGTACAGCGTCTTCAGCGGCGATGCAAAATCACCGACGCTGGATATGCAACTGATGTTAGTGCAAACCGGTGAAATCATTTGGTCGGGTAATGACACCGTTGAACCTTGAAGCTGAGTTGCGACAATTGTTGAATACCCGGTTGTCGGCAGTAAATACCGCCGGTTGTCATTTCAGCCTATTACAGGGTATGACGGGTGAAAGTTGGCGTATCGACGGGGATGGCATCAGTTTGTTGGCTCTCCAACAAACTATGGAGAAAAGCGCATTGGGTGTCAGCCGCAAACGGGAGGCGCGGCTACTGCGCCGTTGTGGCATTGGGCTAGGGCCGCAGGTTTTAGCCCAGAGTAATCATTGGATTATCATCGAATGGCTTACCGGGAACAGTGTCACAAATGAGGGGTTCGACGCCCTAAATCAATGTGGTGAACTGGCAGCGATGGTAGCGAGATTGCATCGAAGGCCGTTCAGTGGCTACCGCCTGAACTTACAACGACAGTTCGCCAGCTACTGGCAGCAGTTGGATAAACGTCGTCTTACCCCAGCCTGGCTGCGTTGTCAGCAGCATTTTTTGCGGATAACACCGCCAACGCCTCTGCAACTAGCCCCACTTCATATGGATATTCACCCAGGTAACCTGATCACTAGTGACGCCGGGCTGCGGCTGATCGACTGGGAGTACGCCGCCGATGGCGATGTTGCGCTGGATATCGCCGCGCTGTTTCGCAGCAATAATTGGGCTAGCGCTCAGCAGCAATGTTTTCTACAGCACTATGCGCAGCATGGCTACCCGGATGAGGCCAGGTTGTGCGCCAAAGTGCAGCGTTGGTTACCGTGGGTGGATTACCTGATGATGATGTGGTTTGAAGCGCGCTGGCAGCAGAGCGGCGATGCTGAATTTTTGCATTGTGGGGGGGCAATGCTACGCCAGCGCTTTTGTTGACTACCCCCCATGTTATGAGTGAAGCAAATCAAATAATGAAGTGAAGTGTGGCCGTAGGTCTGATAATGCTAGATATTGCTAGCTATGAGCTGGATGCATAAGAATATGAGATTTTAACATATCAGCTGGTTGGCAGGTTATCCTATTTAACCGTAACTTTCACGATGCGCACCAGTTGCGCGAACTGGTGCGTCAGATCCGCGTGGCATCGCATGAGTGGCGGTAAATAAGGTTTTACCCGCTTGCCAGCGGCGCAATCGTTAGCTGTGATGCAAGATGCGCAGCAGGGTCGTCACTTAGCGCAAGAAGAGGGTTTGTTGATGGCGGCAGAAATGATCGCCAAGGACATCGATATCAGTTTTGTGCCGGTGCTGGATATTGGCTACGGCAGCGCCACCATCGGCGAACGCGCGTTCCACAGCGATCCGCAGCAAGCGCTGGCAAATGGCTGAGTACTTTATCCAGGGCATGCGCAGTACTGATATGCAAACCACCGGAAAACAATTCCTAGGCTATGGCGTAGTCAGCCACGACTCGCACAAAGAAACCCCGCGCTATCTGCGGCCGTTAGTGCAGAGATCCGTGAACATGACATGGCAATTTCCCGCACACTGATAAACCGTCAACTGCTGGATGCAGTCATATCGGCACACGTCATCTACACTGCAGCCGATCCGATTACTGCCAGCGGTTCACCTTACTGGATTAAGCAAATCCTGCGGCAGTAACTGGGGTTCGATGGGGTTATTTTCTCTGATGACCTATCAATGTTTTGGGCGTCTATCATGGGTAGCTATGCCGAGCGCGGTCAATCAGCTCTAGATGCTGGTTGTGATATGATATTGGTGTGCAACAACCGCGCTGGTGCGGTCAGCGTGCTGGATAATCTTTCTCCAGTCAAAGCAGAGAAAGTAAAACGGTTATATCACCGTGGTCAGTTCACCCGCCAGGAACTGCGTGACTCGGCACGTTAGCAGCAGGCACACTAAGTTAAGTGCACGCTGAGAGAAACATAAACTGCGCGAATTCAGTACACTGTCATGAGGCTAGCGCAGCGATGATCAGAGCAGCTGCGGTAATAATAAAGCTCGGAGTTAATAACTTCATAACATATTTGGATACCTCAATTATTGCTTTTTATCAGGATAATCTGCGGCTGTTATTCTCAATAAAGTACAATATTGGTGAGTAACGGGTAGAGCCATGTAGAGTAACTCTATGCAACTTATTGAATTAAGATTCTTAAAAAGCCTCGCTTCGAGCCTTTAATCAAAAAATTGATGTAGGTCAATTTTGGTATGACCAAATAACCTCACATGTTATTCTGGGGCTAAAGAATAGGTTTATTAAATTTTAACCATATGTATTATAAGGATATTTATTATTTACTTATGGATACCGTTTAATTCATATTTAGGGGGTATTTTGACAACGCCAAAGAAGAAAATCGTCATTGTTGGTGGTGGGGCTGGTGGTCTTGAGCTAGCGACTCGCTTAGGGAATAAGCTTGGCCGCAAGAGAAAAGCGGCGATAAAATTGGTGGATCGCAGCCACAGCCATCTGTGGAAGCCTCTGCTACATGAAGTCGCCACCGGTTCACTTGATGACGGCGTCGATGCTCTAAGTTACCTGGCGCATGCGCACAACCATTATTTCAGCTTCCAGCAGGGTACGCTGACTAACATCAACCGCGAGAAACAAACGCTACAACTGGCCCGTATTTGCGATAAGCAGGGGCGTGAACTGGTACCATCGCGAGAATTGACTTACGATATTTTGGTGATAGCGCTGGGCAGTACCTCGAACGATTTCGGCACCCCGGGGGTAAAAGATCACTGTATTTTCTTGGATAATCTGCATCAGGCACGGCTTTTCCATAATGAAATGCTTAATTTATTCCTGAAGTATTCAGCGTACCCAGGGCAGAAAAAGCGGATAAATATCGCTATCGTTGGCGGCGGCGCCACTGGTGTTGAGTTGTCTGCCGAACTGTACAATACAGTGAAACAGCTATACAGCTATGGCTTTGAAAGCCTGGATAATAGTGCGCTGAATGTGACGTTGGTAGAAGCTAGTAAGCTTATTTTGCCATCGATGCCACCGCGCATTTCCGCTGCTGCTCATCTGGAACTGAGCAAACTTGGTGTACGCGTGTTTACTAATACCACGGTTACCAGCGTAAAGGCCAGTGGGCTGAACACTCAGGGTGGCGAGTTTATCGATGCTGATCTGATGGTGTGGGCAGCGGGCATCAAGGGGCCGAACTTTATGAAGGATATCGGTGGGTTGGAAACCAACCGCCTCAACCAGTTGCTGGTTGAGCAAACGTTGCAGACGACGCGCGATCCCCAAATTTTTGCCATCGGTGACTGCGCCTCTTGCCCGAAAGAGGGAGGCGGCTTTGTGCCACCGCGCGCTCAATCGGCACATCAGATGGCTTCACGCTGCTTTACCAACATTTTGGCGCTGATGACCGAGCAGACGCTGAAGCCTTATGTGTACAAAGATCACGGTTCGTTGGTGTCACTTTCGCATTTCAGCACTGTTGGTAGCCTGATGTGCAACCTGATGCGTGGTTCTATGATGGTGGAAGGGAGCATTGCGCGTTTCATCTACATTTCGTTGTACCGCATGCACCAGGTGGCGCTGCATGGCTTTATTAAAACTGGCCTGATGATGTTGGTTGGTTGCATCAACCGGGTGCTCCGCCCACGCCTGAAAATGCACTAAAAACGCCCTGTGGGAACCCCACACTGGTGTAGAGTTGCCACTATCGGGAGAATTGGCCAGAAGAGGCAGTTAACATGGGAAACAGCGGCGGCTGCTTTGTGGATTATCGCCGTCGCTGGCAGCCTGGCAGTTATTTTTCGTGGCGCAGTTCGCTGGATTGTATACTCGCTATCAGCTTGGCCAACGCTGTACGCTGACGTATATCACCGCCATTTTAAATAAAAAAGCCTGAACTCACGTTCAGGCTTTTTTATTTAAAATGGCGGTGAGGGAGGGGGTCGAACCCTCGATACGCTTTCGCGTATACACACTTTCCAGGCGTGCTCCTTCAGCCTCTCAGACACCTCACCGTTTTATCATCGATAAAACCACGTGCTTTCGCCGTGCGCTAATGTAGGAGAATCTGCTGCCAGCGTCAACCCCCTAATGACATTCACCGAATTGATTAGTCAAAGTTGCGGCGTTGTTGAATAAATCGAACATTTGGCTACCACTAGGATTAGATGACTCTTATTCTGTCAAAATAGCGACATGGCGTGGCCAAGCAAAAGTTTAAGATAACCAACTGGAAGTCTTACAATAACGCCCTTATCACACTCGGGGTTGACTAACTTTCTGGGTGGATGAAATGGCACTTCACGCCTGGTACTGCGCAGCAAAACCTTCATTCCAATATAGCAATTACCTGCGTATTGATGCTAAAACGGATTTTCGGCCTAACACTTCGCGCCCTCCAGGGTGTTCGTCACCTCTATTTTTATACTGATAAAAGTGCTGTTGAACTACCCAGACTATACCTGCATCAGTAAGCGGGCGAAGTCCATCAATGTCCCGTTTAAAACTCCAACGCCGGATGAAATTGCGCACCTGGTTATTGACTCTACCTGGCAAAACATCTTGGGTAAAAGGCAGTGTATGGTAAAGTATAACCGCGTCAACACGACGTTACCGATTGGCGAGTTTCTTGCTAGCGACGCAGCAGAAGACGACTCGCCGCTGTTGACCCGTGCCGCCAGCAAACTCAATAAAAATCTCTATGCCTCCACCTCGTTAGGAAAGGATACTGGCAAAATCAAGATGTTGCAGATCACCTATTTGCCGTTACAAAAAAGCGGTGAAGACAAGGTGGCACGCGCCATCGCCATCAGTTATATGGCCGCGCTGATGCGCCAATTTGAACCGGCGCTGACGGTAGGGCAGAATCAAGGTAAAGTGATTAGCTTTTTAGTGAAGGGAAAAGGTTCTCGTTTTTATCAACAGCAGGTTGGTGCCATTCTCTATGTGGTATCGGACAATGGCGATAAAGGAGTAACCTTCGCGGTTGAATCGGTTAAGTTAGCGCTATCTATGCTTTGATAGAAAGGGTATTTAGTGGCGAAAAACAAAGCCTTTGTGCTTAATCATCTCTATAATGCTGCGCAGGTAAATAGTCAGCCCGGCAGTTATCATTTCTATTTTGCGTTCCCTTGTTGGAGGAAAAAAACATGCGTCATCCATTAGTTATGGGTAACTGGAAGCTCAACGGCAGCACCCATATGGTCAGTGAGCTGATCGCTCGCCTACGCAATGCGTTGAGCCGTGTTGACGGTTGTGGCGTTGCTATCGCTCCGCCGATTATGTACCTGGATCAAGCTAGACACGCACTGGCTGGTAGCCGTATCGCTTTGGCAGCACAAAATGTGGACATCAACTTGTCCGGTGCTTTCACCGGGGAAATTTCCGCCAATATGCTGAAAGACATTGGTGCCCAGTACATCATCATTGGTCATTCTGAGCGCCGCATCTACCACAAAGAAACTGACGAAGCGATCGCCGAGAAATTTGCTGTGATGAAGGAAGCAGGCCTGATCCCGGTACTTTGCATTGGTGAAACCGAAGCGGAAAATCAAGCGGGTAAAACCGAAGAAGTTTGCGCTCGGCAGATTAATGCCGTACTAAAAACCCTAGGCGTGCCAGCCATGAAAGATGCTGTGATCGCTTATGAACCCGTGTGGGCCATCGGAACTGGCAAGTCTGCCACCCCAGCGCAGGCTCAGGCAGTGCACAAATTTATCCGCGATTACATTGCCAAGCACGATATAGCCACCGCTGCTGAAGTGATCATTCAGTACGGGGGGTCTGTCAACGATAAGAATGCCGCAGAGCTGTTTGCTCAACCGGATATAGATGGTGCGCTGGTTGGTGGCGTATCGTTGAAAGCCGATGCTTTCGCTGCAATCGTCAAAACCGCCGCAGCAGCAAAAAAAGCCTGATCCCTATCCATCAGCGCTTGCTGATTTTGTCAAACACGCCACCGGTCGCGAAGTGCACCTTTTGCGCTTCACCTCAGACGCCAAAGGTCTTGTACACTGTGAACAGGGTCAGTTTTGGAAACCGAGCGGCAAACTTGGCCGCTACGGCCACATTAAGTGTGGGCGGTAGTGGTTTTTTGTGGCGATGGTCTGCACCCCTCCTGCGTATACAGATATTTCAGGTAAGATGTAGCTACATAGCGGGTGCCGCGTTTGTCCACCACTTTGTCTACTACCGCTGCGGTGGATTCGGCGAGAATGGATTTACTTGGGATAATAATTTCGAACCTGTCCTTACTCAGCTCTTTTCCCGCCAGCAGCGCTTCGTTTTCCCAATCGATCAGCACATAAACGATACCGCGTTTAGCGAAGGTATGGATAGCACCGCGTGCACCAGCATCCAGCACCTCAACGTTGGCATATAAGCTTTTAACGAAATCCTGCGCTTTGGCTTGATCATTGTTATTGTGGTGCAACGCGTAGACCAAGGCTACCACGTAATTACAGCGCGCACCGCCAGAAGTTTTCAGGTTTAGCGTAATCAATGAGACGCCGGGTTTGACAAAATCCGGCCAGTTGTGAATTTGCTTAGGGGTACCCTACCTTTGCGTAGTCGTTGTTGAATAAATCGAATATTTGGCCGGCACTACGATCAGATGACTCTCCTTCTATCAAAATAGCTACATTCCGTAGCTAAGCAAAAGTTCAAGATCACCAACTGGAAGACTTACAACAACGCCCTTATTACTAGGGGTTAACTTACTTTCTGGGTGGATGAAACGGCACTTCACGCCTGGTACTGTGAGGCAAAACCTTCTCTGCGTGGTCGCCAACAACATTATTCTAATATGGCATGTCAATGACCCGAGTCTTGATGTTGAAACGGATTTTCGGCCTGACACTTCGCGCCATCCAGGGCTTCGTCGACTCCATTTTCACACTGATGAAAGTGCTGTTGAACTGTCCGGACTACACCTGTATCAATAAGCGGCGAAGTCTGTCAATGTCCCAATTAAAACCACAACTCCGGGTCAAATTGCTCAACTGGTTTTAAAACACGGTCAGAGAAAACAGCGGCTATAGAGAAAACTACATTTAGCAGTAGATACAGAAACACATGAGGTTATCTGTGCTGACCTTTCC
>JAAKDF010000019.1 GCA_011754105.1 Serratia symbiotica | reverse complement strand
GGAAAGGTCAGCACAGATAACCTCATGTGTTTCTGTATCTACTGCTAAATGTAGTTTTCTCTATAGCCGCTGTTTTCCCTGACCATGTTTTAAAACCAGTTGAGCAATTTCACCCGGCATTGGGGTTTTAACTGGGACATTGACGGACTTCGCCAGCTTACTGATGCAAGTGTAGTTCGGGTAGTTCAACGGCACTTTTATCAGTATGACAATGGAGTCGATGAAGCCCTGGAGGGTGCGAAGTGTCAGGCCGAAAATCCGTTTTAGCATCAATACGCAGGTCATTGACATATTGGAATAAAGGTTTTGCTTCGCAGTACCAAGCGTGAAGTGCCATTTCATCCACCCATAAAGTGAGTGAACCACGAGTGTGATAAGGGCGTTATTGTAAGCCTTCCAGTTGGTGATCTTGAACTTTTGCTTAGCTACGGAATGTAGCTGTTTTGATAGAAGGAGAGTCATCTGATCCTCGTGTCTGCTAAATGTTTGATTTATTCAACAACGCCATTCCAGAGCTAGATCCACCACACCTCTTTGCTAAGAACTTAGATACTGGCTCATTAGTACATCGGTATCAGTGTGTGCATAGGCGGCAAACAGTTTGTGCTCAGTTGATCCTTTTCTGCGTTAGCAGTTTAGTGAATGCTTCCTCCAGAAACCAATTATTGCGCACGTTAACTAACTTGCGGGCGATAAAAAACACTCTACTGTTCAGGTGGTTATTCGTTGTATCCAGATGGATGGCGCATTGAGAAATGCTGATATTATACCAGGCAATCAAGGCCAAGTTGCAGGTTCTTGTGATCACTCTTTTCCATGGTATGCTAGGAATGCCAGAACAGAGCCTAATGTGCAAGATTGCTGCTCCAGTAGCATCCCAGGTTCCTCGCTCCACAGATCGGATGCTTGGACGCATCCCATATCATCGCTAGTGTATCCTGCTTTAAGATTTCATTATTCAGGCTTACCGGTTGCGGCGGCAACGGTGCTAACATCGGCATGATAGCTGGGATTTCGAGTTTGCCTTTCAGCGGTGAGAAAGACCTCGCTGATCTGTTCACTCAAACTGCGGCTATCTAATCTACCTACCACATACAGTGCCATAGTATGGGGTATACCACTGGTGATAGAATTTCTTAAGTTGATCGATCTTGACTAGCAGCTTCACCGGCTGAGCCGGATCCTGTGCAGCCAATTTCGAGCCTTTCAGACGATAACGCCACCAGGCATCTTGCAGATTTGGCGGGAAGGTGCTAACAGGATCGATGCAGACACTCATCACCGCCTGCACTACGTGCTCATTGAGAGCCAGCTTGCCAAGTGATATCGTAAAGCCATACCAACGCATCTTTCAGCAGGTCGAGGCGGTTATTTGGTTAACTGAGATTTTAAATGGTGAAGTTATAAGAGTTAATGGCGAGCGGTAAAGGCCGTTCATTGTCTAGGCTCTGCTGCCATAGCGAACGAAGTTGCAACGGGGAAAGACTTCCACTGTGTCCCGGAGACAGGCGCGATAACAAATTGGCTAAGCCGATCTGTTGAGAAGACTCCGACAGAGAAACGGTATTAATCCTCAGCCGCAATTCGATGCGGTAATTCGGCCGCTGCAGCGTACTGAAGATTTGCTATGAAAACCCGTTGGCAAGCCCACCTGCCAACTAAGCTGGATCAAGTTGTAGTGCTTCAGACTGCGCACTTGGCAGTAACCATAGCATCACCGTCTGCTAAAGCAACCGGTGATTTAGCATTATCATAAGGTGGAAGATAGAGCTTAATCAACGCCGCTGTTTTTGTTGTTCAGATTATTTTTCAATTGATTCTCATCTAACTGCTTGCACCACTTCGCCACCACCACGGTAGCAACGCCATTACCCACCAGGTTGGTCAGCGCTCGCGCTTCAGACATAAAGAGGTCAATGCCCAAAATCAACGCCAGACTGGCTAGTGGCAAATACCCTACCGCAGAAATGGTAGCGCCCAGTATGATAAAGCCGCTACCGGTTACACCCGCGGCCCCTTTTGCGGACAGAAGCAGTACCGCCAATAGAGCAATCTAATGAATGATTTCTATATGCGGTATTGGTAGCCTGCGTAATAAACACCGCCGCCATAGTCAGATAAATCGAGTTGCCATCGAGATTAAATGAATAGCCGGTAGGGATAACCAACCCCACCACCGACTTCTTACAGCCCAGCTTTTCCATCTTGCCCAGCATGCGCGGCAGCACGTAATAGGAAGACGAGGTGCCAAGAAAAATTAATAGCTCTTCTTTTATGTAGTTAATGAATTTGAAGATGCTGAAACCGTTGGCACGGGCAATAGACCCCAGCACTACCACCACGAACAGGATACAGGTAATATAGAAGCAGGAGATCAACTGGCCGAGCTGTACCAGAGTGCCAATGCCATATTTACCGATAGTTAATGCCATGGCACCGAACTCCCCCAGCGGAGCTAGCTGCATAATCATATTGATGATGCTAAAAATGACCTATGAAAAAATGTCGATCACATTGAAGGTCAATTAACCTTTTTCACCCAGATTATGTAGCACGAAACCGAACAACATAGCAAATAACAGCACCTGTAGAATGTTGCCGCTAGCGAATGAGCCAATCATACTACCGGGAATAATGTCCAGTAGGAACGCAATGATGCTTTTCTGTTTCGCTTGCTCAGCATAGATTACTACCGCTTTAGTGTCCAATGTGCTGGCATGAATATTCATGCAAACCCCAGGCTGCATCAGATTGACGATCACTAAACCTAGAATCAGCGCTCGAGTGCTGACAACCTCAAAGTAGATCAGTGCGATAATACTTGTAAGACACATGGCCTTCATGCTTTCTATGCCTGTGATGCCTCTCACCACGGTGCATAAGATCACTGGAGCAATAATCATCTTGATCAACTTAACGAATCAATCACCTAGTGATTTCATTTGAGTGCCTATGTCGGGATAGAAATAACCCAGCAAGACACCCTACATAATTGCTGTTATTACTTGAAAATAGAGGCTCTTAAAGATGTTTGTTTTCATAAAATATCCTTTAGGGGAAAGATAAATCAGGCGGCAATCCGGTGCCAACAGCACCGAGAATAGCATTTCTAGCAGCATTGAGAGTATCAGGCGGAAAGCGCTGCGTTACTGATTAACACCTTTTACCTAAATCAATACCACATGAGCAACCTCGGCAGGAAAAACAACACCAGCGTGGTGAAGAACAGCGCAATGGCTATTTCTGGATGCCACTGCGGCCAAACTGGAAAAAATACCTCAGGAACACTGCACTGTGTACCGGGTGCATACCTTTCACCATAAACAAGCAGAAATTTATTAAATTATCCTGACACCAACGACGATCGCACTTCAACTCATCCAGAAGGTTCGGTGGTAATTCTTCATAGCTGCCATGCAGGTCCGTAGGCGATCCAAACACCCCAGCGTGCGCGGCTCATTAACGCGACTTAGACGAAGTCATGTGATAAAATCGAGCCAGCGAAAGCCCCCTCACCAGGCGACGTTGCCAACGCACAGTGTTCGATAAACGGCTGCAAGCTGATGCTGGCGTTATGGTCACAGTATTGCAAATCGCCCAGTCACCAAAAATTCAGCACTGCGGTAAACAGTAACCCGTACACCCGAGTGGCAAACTGCTGAATGCGTGAATACAGGGTATCCATGCCAGCGGCCTTCGGTGCCTGATTGAATAATCCCGGCGTTCGGGTTGGCATCCATAAGTTGCACTAAATCCGTAAGACACGTCCCCCAGCTAATCACGCTATTGGCGTCGAGGATTACCATATAGCTATATTTACCACCCCAACGGCGGGAAAAGTCGTCGATATTGCCGCTTTTGCGTTTTACACAGTGGCGACGGCGGTAAAAATGCGGCCACCAACATCATGACACAGCTCCATCCAAGCTTTTTTCTCCGCAACGCAGATATCTAGATCGTCGCTGTCGCTAAGCACATAGATATCGAAATGTTCCAGTCGGCTAATAGCGGCAACTGACTCGTAGATCGTACATAAACCGGCGAATACGCGTTCGACGTCTTCGTTGCAGATAGGCATTATCAACGCAGTGCGATGCGCTAGATTAAGCGGTTCATCAACTTTGATGGTGTAGGGAATACTGTACTTATCTTTGCCGATCAGCAACTGCAGGAAGCCCATCAGCGCAGGCCAAAATCTGGCAGAAACCCAGCAGAACAAAATGGCAAACAGGACCAGGATAACGGCCTGTAACACGTATGGCAGCAGTTACAGCAAGGATGGCATTAGCTCTTGGTTCCATAGGGCAAGCGGATTGAGCATCGCCGACCCCTGATACGGCAGAATGGTTTTCATGTACCAAGTTGCGATACCGGTTTGTACCAGTATCAGCACCAGCAGCACATAGCGACGTATAGAACCCACGGATATCCAGCGTTCCTCCTCCGTAGCTTCCTTTTTAAAGACATGGCGACGAGGCGTTGTACGGCCGCACAAAGCATGCCAGCGGGTTGGGGATACCAGGCAACATGCTGGTGCGCTTGATTGTCGGCATTGCCTTAAGCAGAAACCGCCTCTGCGGGTCGGTAGTGAAATCGTCATCAGTGACCGCATCTGGCCAAGCGATTTTAATCCGCATCTTGACCGAAGCCAGCGCCACATCATCCGCTAACTGGCTGTTAACGCTATTATCAAAGGCCTCCATCTGGCGATGCAGCGCCGCCAAATCCTGGGCGTCATCCACCGGCCAATCGGGCTCTGAACGCCTTTCACCTTTCTTCGGGCAAAGGTATCGCCGCAAGATAAGCTTTAACAGCGTGAGTCGACTTATTCATTAGCAGGTAACTGATAACTACAGGTTTCCGATAGGGTCTTATCACAATAAGATAAGTACAGCGCGCATTTCTACTAGCTTCTAGTAGTCTTTTGCTTTCAGACGCATCGTCAGACGCCAGCCTTTAGTCACAGGATTATAGCGGATGTTGTTCTCTACCATCTCACCGTTATCGTCGATGCTAACCTGGGAAGCAACCGACGCACTGGCGTCCAAGCTAGTTAGCAGCGGGCCGACGAAGTCAACCAGAAATGCCACGCTGCCGTCAGGAGCGTGGCGTTTCTGGTTAGACTGTTTCACTTCACCAGTGGTGCGTAGGGTCTGGCTAACATAGGTGATACCCTGTGACTGCAATTTGTCTTCATCGCGGGTAAAGCGCAAACGTTAGTTTAGTACCAATGGCGTTTTAATGTCTGGCAATCCCTCTGTGCTCCAGAAAGCGACGATATTATCGTTGGTTTCTCTGCTATCGTGATCTCCATCAGTTCAACCTTACCCTTTCCCTAGTCACCACGTAGTTCGATCAATGCACTTGGGCGCAGATCGTAACGATCGTCCAGATCTTGATAGTTCTCAAAGTGGCGGCCACGTTGTAACAGGCCGAAGCCTTTAAGACTTTCTACCAAGATCACCAACTGGAAGGCTTACAACAACGCCCTTATCTCTCGTGGTTCACTCACTTTTTGAGTAGATGAAACAGCACTTTATGCCTGGTACTGCGAGGAAAAACCTTCTCTGTGTGGTTGCCCATAACATTATTCTAATATAGCAATGACCAGCGTATTGATGCTGAAACGTATTTTCATCCTGACACTTCGCGCCCTCCAGTGCTTCTTTGACTCCATTTTCACAATGATAAAAGTGCCGTTGAACTTGCCCAGACTACACCTGCATTAATAAGTAGGCGAAGTCCGTCAATCTCCCGTTTAAAACCCCAACGCCGGGTGAAATTGCACCCCTAGTTATAAAAAACGATCAGGAAAAACGTCTGATCTAGCGAAAACTGCATTTAGCCGTAGATACAGAAACAAATGAGGTCATCTGTATTGACCTTTCCTTGAGCAATATTACCGATACGGAAGACTTGCCTGGTCTCATCCGCCAGACGTACGATAAAATCAAAGTCGCCTCGGCGGATAGGGATTACAATAGGCGAGTGAGTCATGATTAGTTAAAGCGCAAGAAGATAAGGGTGTTAATACCGCCTAGAAGCAGAGCCCGTTATTGGGCGGCAGACTATGCAGACAGAAATCAAGCGGTAGCGAACCAGCTCATTACCGGAGACAACACACGGAGGAAAAGTATAACAGGCTACCACCGCCGTTCGATAGCCGAAATAGCGATGTACAGAGTACAACAGCTATTTGGTAGTCACCTGTCGCCGCGAGATTATGATGCGCAAGTTGCAGAGGCTATAGCCATGATCTGTGCATTAAACAAGATGACGCTCGCCAGTATACCAGAAATTGTACGCGTTGCCTAAAAGATACCAATTTAGCGGACTCTTTATTCCAAATCTAATTTATTCAACAACGCCTAGCGACGGCTACAAGATCCTATGCAAGCCACTGATGGCTGGTCACTACCAGATTATTGCATTGCGGGGTGGATGGGGCTTAGTTTTTCACCTTTTATCCTTTGTTAAAGGGCCGTCAGGCGGATATCCCCGCCAGCCTCGGTGAAAGTCTCTTGCGCAGCCGACTGTAAACTGAGTTTGCCCTTGCTGCTGATAGTCAGGATTTTGCCAGCTTGCAGGTGTCCGGCCCTGGTTGCATACCCCTACGCCTGCTTCGGTGCCTATTTTGGTGCTTCAGTCGTTCGCCAGAGGCGTTGCTGTGGTGCCGTCCGCACCTATCCGGTTGCGTCTAGCGACCACCGATATCCTCCTGGCTTTGGCCCAGAAGCCGGCGTTGATGTCTACCGCACGCGGCAGGATATCTATGTACTCGGTATCATGACGGATATCACCATTGAGTCCGCTGCCCTCAACACGTACTAAACAGCGCTTGACCTGTGGTAGCCTGTTGGGATCGTTGCTGTTAACTTCATTGAGGATGACTTGCGCCGGGGCGGCATTGGGGTTGGGTTGGGGTTGCTTTGGAGTATCCCGGACTGATTGGGATAGGTGATATTTAACTGTGAAAAATAGTTCTGGGTGAAGATGACTACTGGCCGCTGGCCGGGCGCGGTGGTGACATCTGCTACGCTGATTAATAACGTGAGGCTTGTGTTATTCATTCAAATCGGTGCCAGCTTTTTTGCCTACCTGGCGAATGCCATCGGCTAGGGCAGGCCCGGCAAACAGCGCCAACCACAGCAGCCACAACGCACGGCGCACCGTTACCCACAAGCGGATGTCGCCGCTACCCCGGATTTGCCCAGGTTCAGTGCTGTAGCTGCGAGCTAGTTCGGATACCACCCGTAACTGCCCATGGGTGTGGCTGAAGATGAGACGATAGAAATATTTGTGCATGGGTCATATTCGTGAGAAAAGTCAGTCTGTTCAGGTCAGTATCTACAAACGGGTCGGTATCATGGAGCTTGGGCCTCAGATTTCCAGGCTGAATCCCAAGCGCCTGAGGTGTGAAAGCACTGCGGCTTGTATAGCGGCAACCAGGCAACCAGGCAACCAGGCAACCAGGCAACCAGGCAACCAGGCAACCAGGCAACCAGGCAACCGGATCATAATTGACCCGTCCTCCCACAGCATGCCTGGCACGCTAAGCGTACTGCCCGCCAGTTTATGGCCGACTAGGTCGCTGGTGCCTGAGCCGTCTACGCTGCCGCAGTCGGTAGTTAGGTACAGCTCGTACCTGCGTAAAAACACATTCTAGGCGATTTCTTTGCGCCACAGCAGGACTTTTCGCTAGACAGCATTTGTGTTCGCCGTCAAAGCCGCGTGCAGTGTAACCTGCAAACCGGTAGACGTGCAGTCTAGCAAACATACCAAAGTCAGAACGACGATGGGAGCTGTTGCAGCGTGTAGAATCCTTCGCAGCGAGAGAAAAATCGTTGACTACCGCATCCAATGTCAATCAGTCAATTATCACCACCATGCTTGGCAATTTGGATAAGGCCGATCGTAAATGAATTATTGCGATGACTGACCTGATGTATGAGATTGCCAATGCCCGTGCCATACGGCACTGCAACAAGTTGCAAAAACAAAAATTAAACAGGTAGACGATATCACGTTTATGCTTGCGCAGGGTAGGTAACGCTGCTATGCCCCACTCAGGCTTTACACATTCTCTAGTAGTGAGGCATAGGCCTCAAGGCAACGAATTTAAAACAATGCAAGATACTTTGATCGTTAATGGTTCTACCAATGCGATACGTAGAAGGTGCCTTATTGGCGTTGTGGTTAGCTGATGTCAAATATACCCGCCATACTTTAAGCTGTCTGGGCGCTAGCTTAAGTGCCTAAGGATCAATTAACCTCATCCCTGAGGTTTATCTTACCGCCCAGTGGAAGCGCCGTTTAAATCGGTTCTCAGACCGAATTTTTATTGCGTTGCCGCTTTCCTCTAATTCGAATTATAAGTGAAGTGCTATCTGCAGGATAAACCTGTTACCAACGGTCTTGCCGCACGATAGAAAAGCAGCCTCACTCGCTGACAATTTTTACGCCGATTTTGTTGACCTGATTGCCTGCCATTTCGGCAATGGTCCAGATCAGTCCCTCCCATTCCACCTGATCACCGATCACCGGCTCACCACCAATCAACTGAATGATGAACTGCCCAAGCGTCTGCTGATCGTTCACGTTATCCTGTAAGTTTAGGCCATAAACCTGCGAGATATCGCTCAGGCAGGCGTCCGATTGCAAGATAAAATCGCCGAAAAAACGATCGTCGAAGGTGATGGCTGGTGCTTGGCTGAACAGCTTACCGAGTACTGGCAAATCATGCTGATGGCCAATAACGCACAGGATATCGCTTTCACGCAGCCGGGTGCTGCCGCTTGGGTGCAACAGTTCTTTGCCACGGAACAGCGCAGCGATGCGCGTGTTGGGAGGCATTTTCAACTCGCGTAGTGCAGCGCCAACGCACCAGTTCTCCATCGACAGTTGATAGACGAACTGTTCCCATTGATTTTCTGGATGTACGTCTAGCCCCACTCGTGAGATCGGTGTCAGCGCAGGCGGCACAATCACTTTGGCTTTCCTGGCGGCGAATGACAGCGTGGTGCCTTGCAGTAGCAATGAGACCAACACCACAAAGAAGGCTAGGTTAAAGAACAACTGTGCATTCGGCAACTCGGCTATCATTGGAAATACTGCCAGGATCACCGGCACGGCACCGCGCAGACCAACCCAGGCGATAAAGCCACGCTCGCGCAGAGTAAAGCTACGGAACGGCAGTAGGCCAATAAATACCGAAAGTGGGCGTGCGAACAGGATCATCCAAAGTGACAGCAGCATTGCGGGGATGGCGATTGGCAGCAGTTCATGCGGATTGAGCAACAACCCCAGCACCAGAAACATGCCGATTTGGCTCAGCCAGGCCAGGCCATCGAAGGTTTGTACAATGCCATGGCGGTTGCGGATCGGCCGGTTACCCAATAGTAGGCCGCACAGATAAACTGCCAGAATACCACTACCGTCCAACGCCGTGGTCAGAGCGAAGATGAGTATGCCGCAACTACCGGCTAGTAGTGGGTACAGACCTGCGGCCAGTTTGATATGGTTGATCAGCGTCAACAGCAGCCAGCCTCCGCCGAGACCAAAAATAATCCCCATACTAAATTGCTGCATCAGGTGTAGCGGGAACATCCAGCTAATGGTGGTTTCACCGGCAGCGATCATTGCGATCATGGTAATAGTGAGAAACACCGCCATTGGATCATTGCTGCCAGATTCAATTTCCAACGTGGCACTAACGCGTTCATTGAGACCTTTGCCACCCAGCAGTGAGAACACCGCAGCGGCATCGGTGGAACCGATTATGGCACCTATCAGCAGTCCTTGCAGCAGATTGAGGTCGAACAGCCATGCGGCTGCTATCCCAGTTAAACCTGCTGTGATCACCACACCGACGGTGGCGAGGGAAAGTGCTGGCCACAGAGCAACGCGAAAGGAACTGACGCGGGTACGCATGCCGCCGTCAAGCAGGATCACCGCCAGAGCCAGGTTACTGACCAGATAAGCCAGCGGGTAATTGTTGAAAACGATGCCGCCTGGTCCATCAACGCCAGCCAACATGCCGATCGCTAGAAATATCAAAAGGATGGGAATGCCTAGACGAGAAGAAAATGAACTCAGCAGAATACTTGAGCCTACCAGCACGGCACCGATGACGAATAGGCTGTTAATGGTGCTAGCATCCAAAATGGTGTTCTCCTGAGGCTGGGTGGAAGGGCGGTGCTTATGAGCACAGATTCCTAATAATGATAACGTGTTTAGTGGGTAAAACGCCAAGGATGATTGATAAAACAATTAGCCTTTTATTGTAATTTGATAAGAATAGATTGGGCAATGGCGAGGAAGCAACAGAATTCTTTCTTTTATCTATAGTTATCAATACAGTGTATTTACGATTTGTTAATATTCCCTACTTTCTGTGAGGCTAGAAAAGAACCTAGGGCGTTATTGCGGTTTACCGGAAAATAGGAAACGCAGTATGTGAATACGTTTATGCAGTCCATATTATACGAAAGATAAAGAGAAGACTGCGTTGTTAAATAAATCGGGTTTGTAATAAAGAGTCCCCTGAAGACGCATCTTTTAGGCAACGCGTACAGTTTATGGCATACTGGCGAGCGTCATCTTCTTTAATGTACAGACCATGGCCATAGCCTCTACAACTTGCGCATCATAATATCGCGGCGATAGGTGACTACCAAATAGCTGTTGTACTCTGTACATCGCTGTTTCGGCTATCGAACGTCGGTGGTAGCCTGTTATACTTTTCCTCCGTGTGTTGTATCTGGTAAGGATCTGGTTCACCACCGCTTGATTTCGGTCTGCATAGTTTGCCGACCAATAACGGGCTCTGCTTCTAGGCGGTACTAACGCCCTTATCTTCTTGCGCTTTAACTCATCATGACTCACTCGCCTATCGTAATCCCTATCCGCCGAGGCGACTTTGATTTTACCGTACGTCTGGCGGATAAGACCAGGGAAGTCTTCCGTATCGGTAATATTGCTCAAGGAAAGGTTAATACAGATAACCTCATTTGTTTCTGTATCTACGGCTAAATACAGTTTTCGCTAGATCCGCCGTTTCCTCTGACCGTGTTTTATAACTATGGGTGCAATTTCACCCGGCGTTGGGATTTTAACTGGGACATTGACAGACTTCGCTCGCTTACTGATACAGGTGTAGTCCGGGCAGTTTAACGGCACTTTCATCAGTATGAAAATGGAGTCGATGAATCCCTGGAGGGCGCGAAGTGTCAGGATGAAAATACGTTTTAGCATCAATAGGCTGGTTATTGCCATGCCATATTAAAATAATGTTATAAGCGACTACGCAGAGAAGGTTTTTCCTCGCAGTACCAGGGGTGAAGTGCCATTTTATCCACCTAGAAAGTTAGTGAACCCCGAGTGATAAGGGCGTTGTTGTAAGCCTTCCAGTTGGTGATCTTGAACTTTTACTTGGCCACTGAATGTCGCTATTTTAACAGAAGGAGTGTGATCTGATCCTAGTGCCGGCCAAATATTCGATTTATTTAATAACGCCATGCCGAAGACAAACTCTGTGCATGCTGTTCTGGATCCGGTGCGTCCTGCTTAGACGACTGGCATGCTACTAGCAAGACTGAGGCAAGAAATATCGCTTTAGCCTTCCAGAAAGTGAGTGAACCCAGAGTGATAAGGGCCTTCATGTGTGTATCAATATAGTTGCTTAAAAAACGAGCAATCATACTTGGCTGAGCCAAATACCACAACTAAAAGCTTAGAAGTTATCTTTTCGCAGGCGTAACTTAGAGAAAACCGAATGAAGCTGCTTTTGTGGCGAATTAAAGCCTAATTTATTTTGCAAATCATAATCATGACATCGTAAAAATAGATTAATTTTTCGCTCTAATTGCAAGTTGGTCGGCACGCTAGGTTGGTTCTTTGCCCTTAATTCTTTAACATGTTGTTGATATACTTCAATCTCTCGATCTTCCGGCAAAATATCCCGCGCAAACTTTAGGTTTGAAACCGTATATTCATGCGCACAACAAATTAAGGTGTTATCGGGAAGTTGTGCGAGTTGTTTAAATGAGTCGTACATTTGTGCTGCGGTACCTTCAAATATCCTTCCGCAACCGGCTGAGAACATGGTGTCGCCGCAGAACAGATAAGGTACACTATAGAATGCTACGTGGCCTAACGTATGTCCGGGCAGCGATATCGTTACGTATTGGCGGCCATTGATTTCGAAGTTTTCACCATCATGTACTACATGATCTACCCCTTTGTCTGCCGTTTCCTGCGGCCCGTACACCGGCAAGTTAGGATAGTGCGCCACAATCTGCGCCACGCCGCCGACATGATCCTGATGGTGGTGGGTTAGCAAAATAGCATTGGGTATTAGCTTCAGGCCGCGTAATGCCGCCAGCGCTGGCGGTGCCGCACCCGGATCGATGATAGCGCAGTGTCCATGCTGATCATAAAGCAACCAAATGTAATTATCTTGTAAAGCAGGAATGCTGATAAGATTCATATTGTCCTGCTCGTTAGCAGCAGCTTAAAATAATAAAGAAAATAATAAATACTGAAACCAGACCGCACTCTACAAAAGCTCACTGAACCACCGTCATGGTCTGAGCTGTCATGGGTAGAGTACTATTGTGGGGTGCTTGAACAGCAGTTGCAACCCTGGTGGCCAAAGCTTTTTAGTTTCCATCTGTTGAAGCTCGGCGGCCTCAGCGTCGACTTTGCAACAAATAAATGCGCTATCTCACATCAGGTTAATGTGGGGCTGGCAGGGAACGAGCTACAGGTTATTGCTGAAAACTGCCTACTCACTTTTGTTACCAAGTCAGTCTATGCCTGTTTGTTGGCGCATACGCTGTGTTATGCCATCGATCCTCATTGCTTATTTCGTGAGGCTAATCGGGTGTTTATCGACGACGGCTGGTTGGTGATCAGCAGCTTCAATCCGTTTATCCTGCTTGGGATAGACTAGTTAGTTCCCTGGCTTAAGCTATCGCCAACCTTATGCCAGCCGAATATTAAGCCAGATTCGTGTGCTGGATTAGCTTAGCTTGCTAAATTACGAAGTGTTGCATCAAGCGCGTTTTCACGTATTACCTTGGCAGCACAATGGTAACAAGTTTCTATGCACCTACTTACCAGTGCTGGGGTGCATGAGTGTGACTGTGGCGCGCCAGCGTACATTACCATTGACGCCAACGCCAATGAAAATAGGGGTTAGAAAGCCGTCTTTTAATCGCGCAGTGGGCGCAATCAAGATCTACCGTAGATTCCTTAAGCTTCCGGGTTATAGCCGATATCCTCCTGGATTGGATTGCCAGCCGCATCACGCGCTAATACGTCGCAGCGTTCGTTATCCACATGACCAGCGTGGCCCTTGACCCATTCCCATGTGATTGTGTGACGCTGGATGGCTAGATCCAAGCGTTTCCACAAGTCAACATTTTTGACGGGTTGCTTATTGGCGGTTTTCCAGCCGTGCTTCTTCCAGTTAAGGATCCACTGGGTAATGCCTTGGCGCACATATTGGCTGTCGGTGCTAAGGAGCACCTTACAGGGTGCAGTCAACGCTTCTAATGCTACGATCGCTGCCATCAACTCCATACGATTATTTGTGGTCAGGTAATAACCTACTCTAAAAGTCTTCTCAACCTGCCTATAACGCAATATTGCGCCGTACCCCCCCGGTCCAGGATTGACAAGGCAAGAGCCGTCGGTGAAAATTTCTACCTGTTTTAGCATCTCTGGTAGACTCTTCCTATCAGTTATAAAAACCAATTCTGACATAAATAAGCGCTGTGAGCACTGTAATATGATCTCAACTACCACTAGACAGATCGTCCTTGATACCGAAACCACCGGTATAAATAAACTTGGTGTGCACTACGAAGGTCACCGCATCATTGAAATCGGTGCGGTGGAAGTGATTAACCGCCGTCTGACTGGTCGTCACTACCATGTCTACGTTAAGCCCGATCGGCTAGTAGATCCAGAAGCTTATGGCGTACACGGTATAAGCGATGAGTTCCTGGCCGATAAGCCGACCTTTGATCAGATCGCCTATGAGTTTCTCGATTTCATCCGTGGCTTTGAGTTAGTTATCCATAATGCGGCGTTCGACATCGGCTTTATGGATCACGAATTCCGCCTGTTACAACAGGGCATCCCGAAGACCAAGACCTTCTGTACCATTACCGACAGTCTGCTGATGGCGCGCCGTTTTTTCCCTGGCAAGCGTAACAATCTTGATGCCCTGTGCAGCCGCTATGAGATAGATAATAGCAAGCGTACGCTGCACGGCGCATTGCTTGATGCCGAGATCTTGGCAGAAGTTTATCTGGCGATGACCGGCGGTCAGACGTCAATGACGTTTCAGAAGGAAGGCGACACACAGCAGACCAATTCCGCCCAGGATATTCAACGCATCGTTCGCCCGGAGATAGCAATGAAAGTTATCTACGCCAGCGATAAAGAGCTGGCGGCTCATGAGGCGCGTTTAGATCTGGTGGCGCAGAAGGGCGGCAGTTGCTTATGGCGCTCACCAGCGGTGGAGTAAAAAGGCATTTACGTGGGCTTCGCTGAAAAAATGTGCGAACGGTTCATGTGTTGAGAAAAAGGCATTGACGGTATTGAAGGGCATCCGTACTATGCGCCTCGTTCCCACGTAAGAGGGAATGGCGCGGAGCGGTAGTTCAGTTGGTTAGAATACCTGCCTGTCACGCAGGGGGTCGCGGGTTCGAGCCCCGTCCGTTCCGCCACTTATTTATTTTGAGGTATACCTATACCTCTGGACGAAAAAAGACGTATCTCTCTCAAAGAGATACGTCTTTTTTCGTCTCTATAATATCCTTAGCATAGCGGGGAGCGGGGTATCTAGCGCGAAATAGCCTATGCGCTGGAAAGAGAAATTTCGTAGACCATTTTTATGGTGTACCTTCCTGCGCAATGCCCTAACGGGCATTGGCAAGTGATATTAAAAATTTCTCCTCAAAATTTTGTGTGTGTAGTGATGTGATGGACGCCACTGCCTAACGTAGCTGGTGCCATACTTTTACTAACTGCGTTAATCTGGGAGTTAAATCACATTAACAAGATCAGAGTTATTGGTATCGATATTGCCAAATCTGTTTTCCAGTGCTGTGTCTGGATGATTAATGGCTCCGTTGCCTGGAACAGAAAAATATCGCAGCAGAAATTACTGGATAAGCTTTGCTAGTTTGAACCGGGTACTTTAATTGCGATGTAGGCCTGTTCAACCTTTCATTTCTGGAGGGTAACACTCAGTTCAATGGGATATAGCGTAATACTATCCCTGGCCAGAATATAAAAGCGTTTGTCAGAAACCAGAAAAACGATGTAAACGATGCGCTGGCAATCTGCGAAACAGCATGCCGCCCAGGCATTCTTTGCACCGGTCATGAATGCCGCGTATTGCGCCGCCTTAAGGGCAATCCTAGAAGCTTTCATCATCATCGACATTGCTGCCTGTTGAGATGATACCTGATCCGGCATCATCAGATGGGATGAATATAGATCCGGGGCTTTGTTGAATAAATATAATATTTAGCTAGCACGCGGTTGAACACCGATTATATCGACTTGTACCAGCTTCACTGGCTACAGATCTATACTAACTACTTTGGCAAACTTAATTATCAGTACAGCAATAAGAAAACAGCGGTTACACTGTTGGAAACCAATGAAGTGGACACAATATAATTTTGTAGTAACTACAAAAATTATACAGCGGAAATTAAGCATTTATGGCCTATATGCTATACTTACTGGGTTTAGGCCATTTAACTTGAACTTTATACTGCCATGGTTATCAGTGTCCGCGCAGTGGCTCATGGCTGTTAATCACAATCTGGCTGCAAGGCATTTAGTATGATAGCGGGGAACCGCGCGGTGTGAGATAACTCTGCGGATCGAGTGCGGTAGCACGATAGCGGATTTGGAAATGCAAGAACACAGAATAAGTACCACTGCTACCCATAGTAGCAATCTTCTGCCCTGCTTTCAAATCCTGACCATTGCGTACAACTGTGGTGTCGTTATGGGCATAGGCGGTGATAAAATCCTCGCCGTGCTTAATAATGATCAAGTTGCCATAGCCACGCAGTTGATTACCGACATATGCTACCTTACCCTTGGCGGCGGTGTAAATTGGCTGACCACGTACTCCAGCAATATCAATGCCCTTGTTACCGCCATCTGCACTGGAGTAGTTCTGCACAACTTTACCATTGGTTGGCCAATGCCAGTAAATAGAGGTACCTGGCGGCGGCAATTTAGCCAGCAGCGTCCCGGAAATGCTATTTTTGCGGCGATTTGTTGACTTTTTGCTTGTCATACCTCCGCTTAGGCGCAAATTTTGCCCTACATACAGATTGTAGGGCGAAGGTATTTTATTGATTCTGGCTAGATCACTGACTTCGTTGTCAGTGATCCAAGCGATGTAATACAGCGTATCGCCCCGTTTAACTTTATAGGATTTGCCGCTGTAGCTGCCCTTCGGCAATTTGTCGTAATCGCGGCTTAAACGGCTCTTACAGGAACACCCGGTCAACAATAAGCCTAATGCCAAACATATCATAGCACGGTGCCACCACGCAAGTTTGCTTCCTGTGCTCAAATTCTGTCCTCAGTCATCTATTCAGGGGGTTGACCCGCGCCAGTCAGCCGATAATAGTAACATTTGAGCGGAGCCCATCAAAAAATTTCAGAGAGTCTATGCTAACTAAATACCTGCGCCAAATAGTAGATCACTGAAGGAAATAAATCCGTTTCGAGCGATCTGATCAATCGCCAAATATTAAAACCCCTCACAACCGGACTGAATTATGCCGATCATAGCACCCATCCACCGACATGAATGACGCCAAATGCAAAAAAATTATCTAGAAAATACCAGATAAAAATTATGCCAGACGCCTTATCGCCATGTTGATGTTACACTGTGGTTATACGCTGACTTATCTAGGTAAAATTTATATGCCGCCCGTTCCTATATCGTACAATAGGTTAATTTGTTCACATTGGGCGGCTATGAAGGATTGGAAATACTTTTACATGGACTACCCCGAAAATAGACCACGGAAGCGATAATAAAATAAGTTATTTAACTCGATGCTACATCCTGTCTCACTTCGGCGCTGGTTGCCGAGAGCAGGTATTGTGTGGCGTAGAGAGGACCCACTTTATGCACATCCGAGATCCGCATAAAGGAGCAAAAACTGACTGTTATCGATACCGCATTGAAGAGGCGTTGTTAAATAAATCGGATTTGGAATAAAGAGTCCCCTAAATAGGCATCTTTAAGGCAACGCGTACACTTTCTGGCATACCGGCGAGCATCATCTTGTTTAATGCACAGCATGGCCATATCCTCTGCAACTTGCACATCATCATCTCGCAGTAAAAAGTAACCACCAAATAGATTTTTTACTCTGTACATCGCTGTTTCGGATATCGAACGTCGGTGGTAGACCTGTCATACTTTTCCTCCGTGTGTTGTCTTATCTACGATAAAACGCTGGTTCGCCACCGCTTGATTTTAGTCTGCATAGTCTGTCGACTAATAACGGGATCCGCTTCTAGGCGGTATTAACGCCCTTATCTTCTTACGCCTTAACTCATCATGAGTCACTCGTGTATCGAAAGCCCCATCCGCCGAGGCGACTTTGATTTTACGGTACGTCTGGCGGACGAGACCTGGAAAGGCTTCCTTATCGGTGACATTGCTCAAGGAAAGGTCAGCACAGATGACCTCATGTGTTTCTGTATCTACGGCTAAATGCAGTTTTCGCCAGATATGCCGTTTTTCCTGACCATGTTTTATAACGAGGGGCGCAATTTCACCCGGCGTTGAAGTTTTAACAGGGACATTGACGGACTTCGCCAGCTTACTGATGCAGGTATAGTCCGGGTAGTTCAACAGCACTTTCATCAGTATGACAATTGAGTCGATGAAGCTCTGGAGGGCGCGAAGTGTCAGGCTGAAAATCCGTTTCAGCATCAATACGCTGGTTATTGCCATATTGGAATAATGTTGTGGTCCACTACGTAGAGAAGGTTTTGCCTCGCATTACTAAGCGTGAAGTGCCGTTTCATCCATCCAGAAAATAAGTGAAACCCGAGTGTGATAAGGGCGTTGTTGTAAGCCAACCAGTTGGTAATCTTGAACCTTTACTTGGCCACGGAATATCACTATTTTGACAGAAGAAGAGTGATCTGATACTCGTGGCGGCTTCGCAGACCCAAAAGCCCGTAAATTAAGCCTGAGAGGCAGGGAAGATCCTATGTACAAACCCGAAAACGCGCAGTCCAGGCTCTGGGGACGCAACCTAAAGGTATGGGGCCATTTTAACATGTCCCCAGAACCCACTGCCCGCTCTCAGCGCTCACGAACCATTGTTAGAAACTACCACAATTAAAAAAGCTGCTAAATTTTGGCGTCTATGCTATGAGCACTAAAGCTTATTCGGTTTGCTTGCCGCGCGAAAGCGCACCAGATCGGCGTTGTCCTTCCCCCTGTGGCCGTGCGGCGTTGCCGCCACTGCGATTTTCACGCTGAACACTATTTCCACCGCCACGCATAGCCCCACGCCCCTGGCGACCGTTGATGATCGGCTCAGCTTTAATGGTTGGATCCGGTTCGTAGCCCTGCAAGGCAATGCGTGGGATCTCACGCTTCAGCAGGCGTTCAATATCGCGTAGCAGTTTGTGCTCATCCACGCATACTAGTGAAATCGCTTCACCTGTACTCTCAGCGCGGCCAGTACGACCAATGCGGTGCACATAGTCTTCCGGCACGTTAGGCAATTCATAGTTCACCACATTTGGCAGTTGGTCTATGTCCAGACCACGCGCCGCGATGTCGGTAGCAACCAGAACACGGATTTTGCCTTCTTTAAAATCTGCCAGTGCACGAGTACGCGCGCACTGGCTTTTATTACCGTGGATCGCCGCCGCGGTGATCCCTTCGTTGTTAAGCTGTTCGGCCAAATGGTTGGCACCGTGCTTGGTACGGTTGAATATCAGCACCTGCTTCCAATCACCTGCACCAATCATCTGCGACAGCAGTTCTAGCTTGCGCTTCTTATCGACGAAGTGCACGCTTTGCTCGATCTGCTCAGAGGCAGTGTTACGGCGCGCCACTTCAACTGAAACCGGATTGTGCAGCAGCTTATTAGCCAGCACCTTGATATCGTAGGAGAAGGTGGCAGAGAATAGCAGGGTTTGACGCTTGGCCGGTAGTTTGGCTAACACACGGCGGATATCATGGATAAAGCCCATATCTAGCATTCGATCAGCTTCGTCTAATACCAGAATTTCAATTTTGGATAGATTGACGGCGTTCTGATGTTCCAAATCCAGTAGACGACCTGGGGTTGCCACCAGGATATCGACGCCGCCCCTCAGTTTTATCATCTGTGGGTTTATACTCACGCCGCCAAACACTACAAATGAACGCAGGCGCAGGTATTTGCTGTAGGCATCGACGTTTTCGCTAATCTGCGCCGCCAACTCACGGGTGGGCGTCAGGATCATCGCACGCACCAGGCGGCGGCCTTTGGTTAGCTGCTTATGTTGACTGAGCAACTGCAACAACGGCAGGGTAAAGCCAGCGGTTTTACCGGTACCAGTCTGGGCGCTTGCCATCAGGTCACGCCCTGCCAGCACCATCGGAATAGCCTGAAGCTGAATTGGCGTAGGTTCGCGATAGCCCTGTTCTTCAACAGCGCGTAATATTTCAGCACTTAAGCCGAGGTTTTTAAATGACATAAAAAGAAAAGCTCCAGATCCTCTCTGACCTATTATATTATGGTTGGGCGCATTATCTTGGGAGGATAATTTCAGAGGGGCATTAAATATGACCACGAGGGACTGTCACAAACTGCGGTGCACCACATGGTGGAGACTATAACATAAGTCGAACTACAAGCGACAATTTTACACGCTAACAGCACATCAATCTATTTTTAATTGCGGTGTGATGCTGATACCGCATCACACCGCAGGTCATATAGCAATATCGATAAAGCGCTAATAGCGACGATTGCCTAAAATGCGTAGCAAAATTAGGAACAGGTTAATGAAATCAAGATACAGTGTCAGTGCTCCGACAATAGCGTATTTGCGCAAGCTGTCGTGATCATCAGTATTTAACTGCTCGCCCATCAACTTCAATTTTTGGGTGTTATAAGCGGTCAAGCCAACGAACACCGCCGCTCCGATATAAGTGATCACCCACATCAGTGCACTGCTTTTTAACCAGATATTCATTAGCGATGCCAGCACGGTGCCAATCAGTGCCATAAAAAGCATGCTGCCAAAACCACTCAGTTCTCGCTTGGTGGTATATCCATACAAACTCATCGCGCCAAACATGCCAGCGGTGACCACAAAGGTACTGGCTATTGAGCTGTAGGTGTAGGCGATAAAGATGCTCGACAACGTCATCCCGGTTAGCACTGAGTAGAGCATAAACAACGAGGTAGCCAGTGCAGCGCTAAGACGATTAACCATGCTAGAAATCATAAACACCAGTGCCAATTGCGCGATGATTAGAACGAAGAAAATGATCTGGCTAGAAAAGATAAAGTTGAGAATGGCTGGCGTTTGAGCCACATACCAAGATACGAACGCCGTCAATAGCAGTCCGCAGGTCATCCAACCATAGACCTGCGCCATATAGTCTTGAATGCCACTGTTAGCACGTTCAACGATAGAACCATTATAGCGTTGATATCGATCCATGGCGATTACCTTTTGCGTGTGGAATAAAATTTAAAATGTTTTTCTATACCTATATTCCCAATAAATTTCACGTTGCCGCCATGAAAAGCGTATCGGGAAAACGGGTCTAGCATGTGATAAGCCTACCACAGAAACTATGGCACGAAATGGTGATTTTGTTTCCGCTTTTTAACCGCGCCGCCAAGACCCCGTAGCCCAGCGATCACTGGGCTACGGGGTCTTGGCGGCGCACTGGGTTTTAGGTCATCCATAATAGATGCGTTGGCGGCGAATGCTATATTCCGGTGCGCGCTAGTTACGCCAACAAACACAATTTTATCACCGGCGAACAACACGCTAACAAGGATGGATCACCGGCACGCGTTGTAATGGCCAAAACAGCCCCAAGATTGTGCCACGATCTCCGCCAACGTATTTTCGCTTATGCCTGGGTAGTGATCTAGCGTTAGTGCGCTAAAATTAGCGTCCAGATTGTGGTTGCGCACTTTGCCGATGAAGGTCACTGCCGAGCCATCATTATCGCGCGGCGCCAAACACTGATATTTATCACTAATGCTAAACGGAGCTTCACCAACGCGGATACGGGTATTCTCCATGCTTTCCCCCCGTTACCGGCGTAAAGAACGCTACCTCATCGCCAGCGCGCAAGTGCGCAGTGGATGATCTGCCGCCATCAACAGCTTGCCTGGCTCCAGAGTCAACAGCCAACGGTCACCGCGTATGCACAACAAAGCCTGACGCAGCGATTCTACCGTTTGATAGTGGGCTGGCAGCTCCAAAGCGCCAATGCCCACTAGTTCGCACACCTGCTCAAAGAAAAGAATATCAATCATGCATTCACCTTGCAATCACCGAACTGACCGCCGCTTTTTGCCAGCATCTTTACCGGGCATATAACCAGATCTTTTTATACTGCTTATGCACATATCATAAATGATCAGTGCCGCCACTTAGGCGGCAGTTATCGCTTACATCTCGACGCCAGTTTTGCTGCTCAGTCGGCAGCAGGTTTCAATGCGCACCCGATGGTGTTGCGGTTGCGCATCAAGGTATCACTCAACCCTGCTCAGCAGATGTGGATGGCACAGCGGGCGGGATCAACTCACAGGTGCGTTTGGCTGCCTAAATACCAGCAATACGAGCCTTGGTGAACACATCGGCCTTGTGATGTCTGCCGTCGATAATCATCGACAACGTGGCATGCAACATCTCGATAAAGGCTTCGGTGCGCGCCTTTCGTACCGTTTTTGGTGGAAAAATTAACCATATGGTCTTCGCCTGCAGCGTTAATTTGGGTTAGTTGCGTCATCTTTTATTGCTTCTTTAAATAAAGGCTGGGTGCGGTGCACCGGCGATGGTGCAAGCGTCCCCACTCTCTCTGGTTTGCGGTGGTGCTACGGTCAATAACGAGACATATCCTAACCCCCGATAAATGACAGGTTCTGGGTTATACGGATGTTGCCTTGATGCAGGAAATAGCTCTACTTTTTTCTCAGTAGACTACGCACAATACGATCCTTCAATGCAGAAATTTGGTTATCATCCGCCAGCAGATCGCGCAAGGGTATGCCCTACTTCCCCCTGATAGTCCGCATGGCTGAAAGCCTGCTCCGGACCATTGCTGCGGCCACGCGGCTGACGCCGCCCTAACCCAGCGCTCCAGTTGCAGGCAAATCACTTCACCGGATAGATAGGCATTTGGTGGAACAGCAGAGCGCCGCCTTGGCCCTTTTCCATCAGTTTGATAAAAAGCAGTTGGATTGGACGGGGCTTAATCCAATGCAAAAAGACACCAAGCTGCTGATGGTTAACATCACGCATCAATACTGTGTTGACTTTAACCTTCTTTAACCCGGAGCTGAAAGCAGCATCAATGCCATCCATCACCTGGCGGAGCTTGTCTTGACCGGTAATGAGATGAAACTGGCGGGCATCAAGGCTGTCAATACTGACATTGATCGCCGTCAGGTCGGCGTCGAGCCAACTGGCAGCATCGCGAGCCATTCAGTGGCCATTAGTGGTGACTGCCAGTGTGCGGATCTCCGGGTTTTCACGTACTGCAGCAATAATCTCGGTAAAATTGCGGCGTAGTGACGGTTAACCACCGGTCAAACGCACTTTTTCAGTGCCGAGTTCTGCAGACGCGCGGCTGACGCGTCTGCTTTCATCCGGCGATAAAAAAGATTTAGGGCTGGCGGTAGGTGTGTAAACACCGGGCAAACAGTAGGTACAACGGAAATTGCACACGATCAGCAATCGATAAGCGCAAATACTAGAACTTATGCTCATAAGAATCTGTAAGTTGCGGCACTATCACCCCTTTCCTAAGTCGGGAGATGCGAGCATTTCCACTCTGCACCCTTATAGCTCCCTTCGCCACAGCCCAAGCGCCATATTGTCTTGACAGAATAGCGTGTAGGATCACAGGATAGGAGTTTTGATTGCAATCGTAGCTGTCTATGCGAGCGGAATGAAACCGAGATTCTCAGCATAAGTCTGGCGCTTAACAGTGGTGATAGCCAATGTCACTAGACAATTGGCTATACAGATACAATTGTCTATACAGCGTTTTTACACATGCTAGATCTTGCCAAGCCTAAGTAAAAGCCAATTGTACAGACGAATTGACCCTCACCACGCAGATAGACTAGGTATGCCGGCCGTCAGCGCTTTTGTAAGGAAATTTATGCGAAATTGAACCCTGGCTGATCTTGATCGGGTAGTATCATTAGGCGGTGGTCATGGACTTGGTCGCCTGATGCCTGCACTGTCGTCTTTGTTCTCCCGCCTAACCGGCCATAGTTAAAACCACTAATAATGGCGGTTCCACTAGCCGTATACGCCGATTAGAAGGCGTTATTGCCTGTGGAGATACCCGCACAACTGCCTAAACTAGTTGATTGCCGAACCCAGCGTGGCCTCGGCGATGTTCGAGTACCACTTCAGCGGTAACGGTGAACTCTCTTGCCACAACCTCGGTAACCTAATGCTGAAAGCGCTGGATTACCTCAGTGTACGTCAGCTGGAGGCGATCAATCTGGTATGCAGCCTGCTAAAGTGCATGCCACCTTGATCCCAATGTCCGAGCGGCCGGTTGATCTGGTGGCGTATGACAACGAAGGCAACCACGTCTACGGCGAGGTGAATGTCGATCATTTGATCAACATGCCACGGGAATTGATGCTTTCAGCGCAGGTCACGACAACGCGTGAATCTCCGGAGATCATTGCCCAAGCCGATGTAATCTTGATTGGGCCAGGCAGTTTCTTGACCAGCCTGATGCGGTTGTTATTGTTGGATGATCTCACCCGAGCTCTCCACTGCAGCAGCGCCAGTATTATTTATATCGACAACCTGGGCCGCGAGTTTGAGCTTTGCCGCCGCGTAGCTACCGCTGAAATACAAACTGGTACCGATAGAGGAAAAAGAGAATTGGCTGCCAAATGATCGATGCGCAGCTCGTCGGACCATGCGTTGACACTCGTCAGATACGGGAGCGGGTGTTGATTTAGCAACCGTTGGAGGCCAGCGACATCCCACATTGTCATGATCGCTAACTGTTACGCCAGGCGTTGGATCAAGCATTGTTAGGGCTAGCCGCCAGCGTCTAATATGCCGTTGCACCTACGCAAGACAGGGGGGTACGGCGCAGAAACTTCAGGCTGGATTTGATGCTCTGATCGCTTCTAAAACAATTGATACGAATGCGCTCAGCCATCCCTGGCAGGCCATATCTTTACACCAGTTTATTCAACATTTGTTCCAGCGTAACGCCATGCAACGGATCTTTGGGTAGATGTAGGGGCATAGTCGATGCTTGTCTTTAAATAAGCCGCAAACCTTACTTCAACTTTGCTGGATGCGATAAAAATTTCGTTACCCTTACAAAGAAAACCGCTACCGCATCGCTATCACGAACTGGCGATAAATTGCTCGCAAAGGTGGTGGATTTCGTCGCGTAGTACGACGACCTGCTTAAATTCCAGGTTTTGCGCATGGCTGTATATCTTAGCTTCTAGCTCACGGATTTTGTGCTCCAGCGCTGATGGCTTAAGGCTTTGGTACTGAGCAGCATTTTCGCTGGTTTGGCTTTTACCTTTATCCTTGTAACGCTTGCCATGCTGCTGGCCAAGTTGCCGGATATCGCCAATCTTCTTAGCCTTATGGGTAACATCATGTGAGTATGGATCTAAGTATCACTCTACGCTATGTACGCGGCTGGACTGACGAAGAGTGGGTGCGAATTGACGCGCTTTAGGCGTCCAACTCTGCCTAGTTTCCATGCCAGCAGCGTTCAGTGCCGAGCTTAGCAACGCTAATTCGGCGTATTTCTGCAACGCGAAGGCGAAACAGCTTTTCACTTCTTCATCTAAGTGGTTTTCTACACTAAGATCGATCGGGCTGTGTAGCAGGGAGTAAGAAGTGCCGATCCACAGTAGACGGTGGCTAACCAGCGATTGCAAGCGGCTGAACCAACTGCTTAGATCGGTACGCCAAACATTGCGGCCGTTAATCACACTTGAATAGATCAACATCAAAGTAAGCATATACAATAGAAAAGTAGCAGAGCATCTTTTCTATTGTATATGCTTACTTTGATTAAATATTTTTCGTCTATACTTGGCAACGAATACTAAGTGAATATGCATCAGGAAAATGCAGTT
>JAAKDF010000018.1 GCA_011754105.1 Serratia symbiotica | reverse complement strand
GTGATTTTTGGCGATTGATCAGATCGCTCAAACCGGATTTATTTCCTTCAGTGATCTACTATTTGGCGCGTAGGCATTTAGTATTGCAGAGCGTGGTCTTTCAGTATTTGAATACTTGGCTAAAGAACAGGAGGATTTACCATGAGTCTGGATATCGACAAAATCGCTCTTCATCAGTTGATTAAATGAAACGAGCAAACGTTTGATGTGGTGCTGCGAGATTCCATGCTTCCTGCCAATGCGGCAGTGTAAGAGTCTGGCCTGGCATATATGCCGTAAGGATGACAAAGACTTTCTGGCTGTCAGCCGTGCTCTAACTGGAAATTTTCGTGATGAATTGGCCAAGTACCGTTCTTTGAAGGCGGGTGTAGTGCTGTTTGGTCAATACAGCTATCTCGCTGTGGAATACTTGCTTAACCTCACAGCCAGTTTCCAATTGCAGTGTTGAACAGCCGCAATAAGCACACTCGTCAATGAAACGTTAGATATTAACGCTACCCATTATCTGGAAATCAACCACGCCGATATTGTAGCGTGCATTGATCTGACCAAGTGGGAAACCAATCTATAATCAACCCGTTATTTGACCTTTCTGAAAGGGCGGGTAGGGCGTAAAGTTTCCGATTTCTTTATGGACTTCCTGTCGGCAGCCGAAGGGCTGGACACCAAAGTGCAAAACCGAGGGATGCTACAATCGGTTGACGATTATTGCGCGGACGCAGAATTGAATAAAAACGAGCGTCAAGCAGTGTGCCAGCATGTATACAGCTACTGTAATCAACAACTACACGTTTGTGAAAAGATCAAGCTAAAGGCGTTGCCGCAAGAAATTTCGTCGGATGGTGAAAAGAATTTCATGCAGTTTTCCAGCGAAAATGGCTATCTTCTTAAAGATAGTTTCCCTGCGGATAGCGGTACGCTGCGCCAGTTGACCAATTTTGCCGGTAGATGCGGCGGTATTAGCATAACCTTTGATGCGCTGCTGTTGGGTAAGCGAATTTTCTGGGATGCAGCTACTGATACCTTGACCACTAAAGGTACCCAACCAAACCTGCGCGATCAATTGCAGCGCCGTCTGAGCGGTAAAAGTAAGTGACCTTGCACCATGGCTGACAAGTAAAAAAACGCCGTTATTTCGGCGTTTTTTTACTTCGGTGTTACGAAAAGCTCGAATACGTTGCAATTAAACGCGAACGAAGTCGATGTGAGTTAGTTTTGGCTTGAACGGGTGACGCTGTATAGCCTGAACCTTAACGTTGGTTTCTTTACTTTCGATAACCAGAGTAATGGTTTTACTATAGAATTCTGGCTTAACTGCCATATTCTTTACATAATCTTGCCCCAGCTCAATAGAGACTGGCGCTTCTTCGCCACCATAAACGATAGCCGGGAACTTATTTGCTGCACGCAGGCGGCGGCTCGCACCCTTACCCTGCTCTTTACGTACTTGCGCATTGATAGTGAACATTTTTTTCTCTTAAAAGAAAGTTTACCTTGCTACAGGCGACCCAGTAGCAAGTTCGATAACCTGCCTCTACACCGGGCGAACCCATGCAAAGCGGGGGAATTCTAACGGAATGACCCCCGCAGGGCAACAAAAGTTTGTCTAAAGACCAAGGCGTTAGCCGCCTTGGTTAATATAGTTCGTTGACGACAGCGCGTCATTGTTAATCGAACACTTTTCCCCGCACTTGCCAGAACTGACTACGCTTACGCGCCACCACAAAGTGTGGATAGCGCAACAACTCTTGCTGCGCCAGCACATTGGCGGCGGTTTTCCATCGGAAGGGTACACCAGGCGCACGCTGATGTGGGCGTAGAAACAGCATGTCGAATGTTTTACGCTGTGCTGGTTTCTGTATGCGAAAACGTTCGCTGTTGCTGGTGCCGTTTTCATCATAGTAGGTGGCCTTCAGCTATTCGCCTTTATCATCGTTCCCGCGTTGCAGCGTCATGCCGCCGCAACGCAGTATTAGGGCATCTTTCAACTTCACTGCAGCCTTTAGCATATCGTCGAGATCGACCAATATCTGCTGGCATTTATGGCAGCAGCGGGCATTAATATCGTTTCCTGCATCGCAGGGCGGGCAAGGCTTAAAACGGATAGGCAATCCAATTTTCCGGGGGCCAGCCGTAGTCCACGGCTAACAATCTGTTGATATAAGCTGACGGATTCGGTGGAGAGTAAAATGGTGATTATATATACGTATGGCGCGTCGAAGCCAGTGGTCATCAATGCCACATTGACCAGATACAGCAATTGCTGCTGTTTGAAAGCTATGATCAATGCATCTCACTCGACGCTGAGGGTTGAGGCACTGAACAGCGCGGCTTTCCGAGTAGGCAAAAGGCCATGTATCTTATGTGTGAGCTCAATTGTAGCGGCGAAAATCATCAACCCTTTGCGTGTTGCTGCGTATTCTACGATCTGGCTAATGATGTGCGGTGTTATACGGTTTTCCGTTTAAGTTCGCGATTCAGGTCTGATTCACTGAATAGCCAGTTGCTTCTGACCATCATACGGCTGCAATCATATTGCACAATCGGCATGTCTAGCGTTCTGTCGGCACTAGAAAGCTATGTTTAATCATATAGCGTAGTTGACAGTTCATAGATACAATCGCGGAACAGGATGTGGCCATAACTGCAGGTAAAACCTTAATAATAACACTGATAGATCCACCTCTTACCCAGCCGATAAGGGGTAGCAGTCAATCCAAATAGCCGCAACTGCAGGTTAGATTTTTGCAAATGCTGAATGATCTGCTGTTATTGGCTGTCGTCGTCTCTGATACGGTGACATTCGTCAATAATCGGCAGGGGAAAGGTGCCGTCAAACAGCATCAGGTTGCGTGCCATTGACTGCACGATTGCAGCATAGCACTTTGCTTGCGCTGTCTTTTTGTCGTAGCCAGGCAGCGAAGATATCCGCTTTTAGCCCGTAGGCGCAGTATTTGGCATGGTTTTGTGCCACCAGCTCCTTGATGTGAGCAGCACCAGCATCCGGCCACGCGCGCATTTTGCCAGTTCGGCGGTCACCAAGCTTTTGCCTGCACCAGTCGGCAATACAATCAGCGCTAGCTCAACGTGTTGTAGGAAATGTTTGATGGTGGCGTCTACCAATTAAAATTGGGACGGGCGTGGGTTAAATGCCATAAGTTAACGCCATGTGTTAAGGGGGGCTGAAAACATGTTTGCAATATTTGATATCACTGAGACAGTGATATTTTACACCCTTGGTTCCCAAAAAACTTCATGCCATCTGAATGAGCATAAGGTGAGAAGCCTGGGAATTACCCCTGTTTCATATCGACAATACCGGCTTGGTGCTCATGACCGACGATAGTTAGTGGGCACATCGCGTCACCTCGCGGAAACACCACTGCGAGAAAACCTACTTGGTGACTCTAGAGTATTCGCTGGCAGTAAATACTGCGAAGCGCTTCACCGCTGGTGTACAAATGCATAATGAAAAAATCCTGACTCGGCCAGCGCAATTGGAGACGATCAACGATCGTCAAGTGATTTTGCCCATCAGCGAAGGGCGCTACCATCAAGTGAAGCGTATTTTCACAGTAATCGGCAATCTGGTGATCACACTGTACCGCGAGCGCATGGGCACAATTGTGTAGGTAAAAATGAGTTGTTTTATAAATAAATTATAATATTCTCACGCCATATATTTGATATAAATATTTTTAAATATAAAAATATGCAAACAAAAGGTTAGTTTATTGCAATAAAAAGTTGAGATTATTACGCAAAAGTATTACCTATAACGCAGCAATACTGGCTTAGTAGCAAAATGTTTGTGAGACGTCCCCCACAAATAGCACATAAATATCAGCACGATAAAGAATAAGAACCTATCCCACTAGGTTATTTTATTTGCCATTTTGGCCTTGGGCAGTGCTCACCATTCTAACCGATTCCAGTTAAGCGTCGGTTCTTGTGTGCTATCTGTGTTCAAACTAGCTGCAATACTATACGCTTACTGGAGTAAGCTCTATATGGTAAAATTCTTATATTAAAATAATATTTAGTGCTACAAAATCGGTTGGCATTGGCTCTTACTGAGTAACCTGACCCTGTCAGGTAAAATGTATTTCATCTTCTCAAACAAGGGATTTCGTGTGGTGAGTATTCAACTTTCGGTAGTACATCGCCTGCTGCAAAGTTATCGTTGGCTGCCAGGTTTTATCGGCATTAAGGTTGAACAAATTCCTCTTGGCGGAATAGACGAAGATAACTGCCTGATAGGTTTGAAACTGCTCAGCTATGAAAGGACTGATGCTTGGCATGTCATGTAGCAGCTCAATGTTTCTCTACAAGAGATTCCAATTAACCGTAATATCGTTGAGTGTGAAGGCGAGCCTTGCCTATTTGTATAACTCAGCGACGAAATCGCTGCCATGTGTCGTCTGAAAAACGTAGGTGCAGCGATCTCTGAGCAGATCAGAGCACACTTTCCTTTTTGACCTAGTGCTAATCAGCCGAGTATAGGTATACTCTGGCGGCTATTTTGTCGTAATCAATAATGCCATAGCGCCTCACCGCTAAGTTATACGCCTGATGTTTCACCTATTCGTTGCCGCCGAATTCGCCGCTTCAGTTTTTTATTTTCTGTGCGGCCACAGCGAGCAAATAAGTGTAAAGTTCAGGTGTGCTGTGCCTTATAATCAAACACTTAATTTGCATTGCAGTAGGCGATGAAGTCATCGATGCTTAGTGGCTTGCTGAAGTAGTACCCTTGCATAAGATAAACATCTTGCTCCTGTAGAAGCACATCTGCACGGCGGCGGTTTCCATTCCCTCTGCCACGTTGAGGATTTTCAGCTTTTTGGCCATTGATGCTAAAACAGATTTGTCGGCCTGACACTTCGCTCCCTCCAGGTCTTCGTCAACTCTATTTTCACACTGATAAAAGTGCCGTTGAACTGCCCGGACTACATCTGCATCAGTAAGCGAGCGAAATACGTCAATGTCCCGTTTAAAAACCAACGCCGGGTGAAATTGCGCACATCGTTATAAAATACTGTTACGCGAGTGTGTCATGATGAGTTAAAGCGCAAGAAGATCAAGGAGTTAATACTGCCTAGAAGCGGAGCCAGTTATTAATCGGCAGACTATGCAGACCGAAATCAAGCAGTGGCGAACCAGTGCCTTAACGGAGATAATACACGGAGGAAAAGTATAAAAGGCTACCACCGATGTTCGATAGCCGAAATAACGATGTACAGAGTACAATAGCTATTTGGTGGTCACCTGTCGCTGCGAAATGATGACGCTTGCCGGTATGCCAGAAACTGTACGCGTTGCCTGAAGGAATCCCATTAATGGGATTCTTTATTCCAAATCAAATTTATTCAACAAAGCCATAGTCATCATGAATATTGCCTATCAGGAGGCGCATATTGAGCCTTAATGACGTTATCAACTGGGTCAGCGACGTCGTGCGTCAGAATGAGGTCTGGGCCATCCCCATTATCTTCGTGCTGGCGTTTTGCGAGTCGTTGGCGTTTATGTCACTGCTACTGCCGGCCACGGTGATCCTTCTGGCACTAGGGGCGATAATCGGCAAAAGCGGTATCGCTTTCTGGCCGATTTGTGCTGCTGCTGCCGTTGGTGCTTTCTTAGGCGACTGGCTTTCCTATTGGATTGGTTATCACTATCAGCATCGGGTTGTTGATATGTGGCCACTGTCACGCAATCCTAAATTGCTGATACGCGGGCATGCCTTTTTTGAGCGCTGGGGCGTGCTGGGCATTTTCATCGGACGTTTCTTCGGCCCATTGCGCGCCGTGGTACCGTTGGTAGGCGGGATCTGCGGCATGCCGCAGGGCTATTTCCAACTGGCGAATATCATCTCATCGATGATTTGGGCGTTTGGCATTCTAGCACCTGGCGCATTGGGTATTAAATGGCTAAGTCAGTGGCAAGGCTGAGGGCTGCTTATTTATACCCTAGATACTTCAAGTTGCATGTAAGTTAGCTTTCCTCACTTACCCCCCAGTCACTTACTAATGTAATCTCCTGAAGGATTGGCTACGTTTCTGCCTTCCTGTAACTTTAATTATCTAGGGTATAGAACCTATCTAATTTATTTGCCATTTTGGCTCTAGGCAGTGTTCACCCTCCTCAACTACAGCGCAGAGTGCCGATAAGCGCCTGGTTGATTCGTCCTTTTTTAAGGACAGTCAGGCTAAGATTTTATTGAAAAATTATTGGAAATACCTCAAAGATGACGCCGATATTGCTAAGCCTCATGAAATCCTCAGCTCCTGGGGACAAGGGCTGGCGCTAGGCTATCAATCCGGTTATCTGGCGGATAACCTCGGTGTTAACCTTGATTACTACAGCTCAGTAAAACTGGGCACTAAATACCTGCGCCAAATAGTAGATTACTGAAGGAACTAAATCCGGTTTGAGCGCTCGAATCAATCGCCAAACATCACAACCACTCACAACCGGACTGAGTTATGCCGATCATAGAATCCATCCCCCAACATGAACGACGTCAGATGCAAAAAATTATCCAGAAAACACCAGATAAAATTATGCCAGACGACTTATCGCCATGTTGATGTTACACCTACGCTGATTTTCGATAATTACATAATTCACAAGAGTAAAGAAATGTTGAGCTAATTGCGGCGCAACCAAAATTTTATTATTATTTATCAGAAATTTTACTTTACATGGGTAAACAGGATAGAGCTCCTGTGCTGGGATTTACATGAGCCAGTCAAACGCAATCACTGTTGCAAGACGAGGTTAAAATTGCTAAAAATGTGGACCATTTTATGAAAGCTGCCTCACCTTTCTCAGGCAATAAACCTGGCTTAATGAAAGTTGAGCGGTATTAGCCGCAGGTATTTAGCGATGTTTTTAATTCTCACGGCGTGTTGTACAACAACAAACTCAGTTATGGTAAAGACAATATAGCGGGGTTCAGTAAAATTGAGCAGCGCTATATTAAGAGGACGAATACGGCATGACGCCTGAATTCACCACCGGGCTGCTCGGTACCTATGGTCAATTCGACTATCAAGGGGTTAGGATAAGCCTCGGTAAGATTAAAGATTTCGGCCGCTGGATGCCTTCACATCACAAGTTGAAAAATCTGACAGCACTCGCAATCTTTAGCCCAGGTTGGTCCTATAAGCATCAGAATAAGCTCCCCGTAATAGCCGATGGACGCTATTAGACGTCTCATTCTCTGGACGCAGAATTTATTGCCGAGTACCGCTTAAAACTATTTTAACCTACCTAATTAGCGCGGTATCACTTTTCGCTACTGCGCCCCTTCAATGAAAATATGCTGGACATCCATACAGCATTCCCTTAACTTGACAAGCAATAGGCGAGTAAAACGCTGGAGCGGCAAGGTTTAACAGGAGGCAGGGTGTATAGCAATCTGGTTTATGGGATCGGTGGGGGGGGGATCGGCCTGCTAGTAGGCTGGCTGATCGCCAGCCTACTAGTGCAGCAGGTGGCAGCGGCTCGAGAGAAAACGTTACGATACCATGAGCAACAAATGCGCCAGAACGAGTTGAAACTGCGCAATTTATACAGCCAACTAGCAGTTGGGCAGGAAAAGCTGCAACAGCTCAATCACTGGCGCAACGAGTGTGAGTTGCTCAATTATGAGCTGCGCGCCCAGCGCGAGGTCAACAGCGCGCAGGAAGCCGAACTACGCGAAGTTACCATCCGGCTGGAGGATACTCGCATGGCCGCAGAAGAGAAGCAGCTCCTGCTGGTCAATAGCGAACAGCGGCTCACTACACAATTCGAAAACCTAGCAAACCGTATTTTCGAACATAGTGGCCGCAAGGTGGATGAACAAAATCAGCAAAGCCTGGATCGCCTTCTGTTGCCGTTACGTGAACAACTGGACGGTTTTCGCCGACAGGTGCAAGACACCTTTGGACAGGAAGCACGCGAGCGCCATACGTTGACGCATGAAATACGCAATTTGCAGCAGTTGAATGCCCAGATTGCGCGTGAAGCCATCAACCTCACTAAGGCGCTAAAAGGGGGCAACAAGACACAGGGCAACTGGGGCGAGGTGGTGCTGAGCCGTGTGCTGGAATCCTCCGGCCTGCGCGAGGGGCATGAGTATGAAACCCAGGTCAACGTGCGGGTAGATCATCATAGTCGCATGCAACCGGATGTGATCGTCCGTCTGCCGCAGGGCAAGGATGTAGTGATCGACGCCAAGGTTTCCTTGATTGCCTATGAGCGTTATTTTAACGGGGAAGACGAGGCGCAGCGCGAGGCGGCGCTAAACGAGCATATTTACTCATTGCGCGGCCATATCCGGCTGCTGGGGCACAAGGATTATCAGCAGTTGCCAGGTTTACGCTCGCTGGATTACGTGCTGATGTTCATCCCCATCGAACCGGCATTTCTACTGGCGATTGACCATGATCCGGAGATGATCAGCGAGGCGATTAAGAACAACATCATGTTGGTCAGCCCGACTACACTGCTGGTGGCGCTACGCACAATCACTAACCTGTGGCGCTACGAGCACCAAAGCCATAACGCCCAACGCATCGCAGACCGGGCAGCAAAGCTATATGATAAAATGCGGCTGTTCGTCGACGACATGTCCGCACTTGGTCAAAGCTTGGATAAAGCGCTGGGAAGTTATCGCCAGGCAATGAACAAACTGAGTACTGGCCGTGGTAATCTTATCGGCCAGACAGAGGGTTTCCGCACGCTGGGAGTAGAAGTAAAGCGGCCAATCAATCCGTTATTAGCTCAGAAGGCCAGCGCACTACAGCATGAAGCCCAGGCATCGGTGGGTAACAAACCGACCAGTGTGCTACCGCAGGTAGAAGAAGACCCTCCCGCAGGAAAAGCAAACGCCGTTTAGCCCCCTTGAACACTGCAGCAAGGTGGGTATTACGTGGGGTTCTGGTACACTCAGCAGCTTCAAATTTACTGAATAGCAGGCAGAATATGTCAGAAAAACCGCAGAAAACGACCGATTTTGGTTTTCGTACCGTTGCTAGAGACGAAAAACAGGCCATGGTAGCGGATGTTTTTCATTCGGTAGCGGCAAAGTATGACGTCATGAACGATCTGATATCATTTGGCCTTCACCGTATCTGGAAACGTTTCACCATTGACTATAGCGGCGTGCGCAGTGGGCAGCGGGTCTTGGATCTAGCTGGTGGTACCGGTGACTTAGCGGCCAAATTCTCCGGTATGGTTGGCGAGCCGGGGCTGGTCGTGCTAGCGGATATCAACGATTCCATGCTCAAGGTGGGTCGCGACAAGCTACGCGATCGCGGCATCGTCAGCAATGTTAGCTATGTTCAGGCTAATGCGGAAGCATTACCGTTCCCTGATAACTATTTTGATTGCATCACTATCGCTTTCGGCATGCGCAACGTCACCGAAAAAGGCAAAGCGCTGCGTTCGATGTTCCGCGTACTAAAACCGGGTGGCCGTCTGCTAGTACTGGAATTCTCCAAGCCTCGGCTGGCACCGTTAAACAAAGCCTACGATGCCTATTCTTTCCATGTGCTGCCAAAAATCGGCGCACTGGTAGTGAAGGATCCAGACAGCTACCATTATCTGGCTGAATCAATCCGCATGCACCCCGATCAGGAAACCCTAAAGGGTATGATGGTCAATGCTGGTTTCGATAACGTCACCTATTTCAACCTGACCGGCGGCATTGTAGCCTTGCACCGTGGCTTCAAATTCTGAGATGAATATGCCAATGTTGTTTACCCCCCTGCTGACTGGCGCGTTGGAGACCTCTCTCAACAGCTTACTCTTTTACGATCGCAGTATGAAATCCGCCCGGCAGCGTTTGGTAGGCAAGGTGCTGCGCATTGAGCTGAAGGAACTAGCCTCTCCTCTGGTGCTGATATTTAGCGAGCGGCGGGTGGATGTGCTGGGGCAATATGAAGATATTGCTGATTGTACCGTCCGTAGCTGTATCCCGGCACTACTGAAATTGCGCGATCGCCAGAAACTACCAGTATTGATGCGTTGCGGCGAACTTATGGCGGAAGGCGACATTCAGGTGGTGCAACATTGGGTCTCGCTGCTAGATCTAGCTGAGTGTGACCCTGCCGAATGGCTGGCACCCTACATCGGCGATATTGCTGCTCAGGGCATCACCCAGGCGTTGGGTAAAGGAGCCCGCTTGTTGAAATCCGGTTTACAGCGCTTGCAACATGAAATGGCGGAGACGCTAACAGAAGAGTGGCGTGTGGCACCTGGATCGCTGGAATTAGCCTGGTTTAACGAGGATGTTGACGCCGTTACCTACAGCACACAAGCGCTGATTTACCGCATGAACCAGTTGGAGGGCAAGCGATGATCCCTCGTGAACTCTGCCGCCTGTATTTGATCGTCCGCGTTTTTCTTAGTTATGGCCTGGATGAATTAATCCCTAAAATGCGCCTGACGCTGCTCTTGCGTTTTGGTCGTCGGTTGCTGTTCTGGATGCCGAATAAACATCAGGACAAACCGCTGGGTGAGCGTTTGCGGCTGGCGCTACAAGATCTGGGGCCGGTGTGGATCAAGTTCGGCCAGATGATGTCCACCCGCCGTGACTTATTCCCACCGCACATCGCCGATCAACTGACGCTGCTACAGGATCGGGTGTCCCCTTTTGATGGGGCGCTGGCACGCAAGTCTATCGAACAGGCGATAGGAGGGACGCTGGAGGCCTGGTTTGACGAGTTTGATCCACAAGCGCTGGCATCGGCCTCTATTGCACAAGTACATAGCGCCCTGCTGAAAACCACCGGACAGGAAGTGGTGCTAAAGGTGATACGGCCAGATATCGTGCCGATCATTAAAGCTGACGTTCGCCTGATGTATCGCTTAGCCGGCTGGGTGCCAATGTTGCTGCTAGATGGCCGCCGCCTACGCCCGCGTGAAGTGGTTCGCGAGTACGAGAAGACCTTGCTGGATGAATTGAACTTGCTGCGCGAAGCGGCCAACGCCATTCAGTTACGCCGCAATTTTGAAGGTAGCTCTATGCTGTATGTGCCTGAAGTATACGCCGATTTCTGCCGTGAAAACGTACTGGTGATGGAACGGATTTATGGCATTCCGGTTTCGGACATTAACGCACTGGAACAGCAAGGCACCAACATGAAGCTGTTGGCAGAACGCGGTGTTCAGGTGTTCTTTACTCAGGTATTCCGCGACAGCTTCTTCCATGCAGATATGCATCCTGGTAATATTTTTGTCAGCTACCAGCACCCGCAAGATCCCTACTATATCGGCATTGACTGCGGTATCGTCGGTTCGCTGAACAAAGCCGACAAACGCTATCTGGCGGAAAACTTCATCGCCTTTTTCAATCGCGATTACCGTAAGGTGGCAGAGTTGCACGTTAACTCAGGTTGGGTACCGCGTGACACCAACGTGGAATATTTTGAATTCGCCATTCGCACGGTGTGTGAACCGATCTTCGAAAAGCCGTTGGCAGAGATCTCATTTGGCAACATTCTATTAAACCTGTTCAATACAGCACGCCGCTTCAATATGGAAGTGCAGCCGCACCTTGTGTTATTGCAGAAGACCTTGCTGTATGTTGAAGTTCTGGGCAGACAGCTCTATCCACAATTGGACTTGTGGACTACCGCCAAACCCTTTCTTGAGAGCTGGCTGCGCGATCAGGTCGGCATACCAGCTGCGATACGTGCCATGAAAGCAAAAGCACCGTTCTGGGTAGAAAAGCTGCCCGAATTACCTGAATTATTTTACCACGCTTTGGAGCAGCATAAGTTGCTGCTCCAAAGCGTGGATAAGCTAACTAAGCAGATGCAGGTAAAGCGGGTTCATCAGGAGCAATCGCGTTATCTGCTTGGCGTTGGCGCTACATTGTTAGTAAGCGGTACACTGCTACTGTTAGGACAGGGCGCGCTTTTTCCCATCTGGATAATGGCTGCTGGCGTTATCTGCTGGGTGACTGGTTGGCAACGAACTCACTAAATGGGTTTGATACGCTGGTCAATCTTGTAGGCTTTAAAACCATTTTTAAAGTAGAGCTAACTGAAATGGTCAGTATTAGTATTACGTAATTGTTGGTTATCGCAGTGATCGTTTTGCTGCTATTTGGCACCAATGGAAAGCTCAGCTCGTTCTTGGGCCAGACCGGTTGTGCCGGTATCAGTCAGAACAGTTTAGAGCTGGGTTCCTTCGTTACGCTTGCTGGCAGCCTCGGTGCAGCATTAGCTTTCTCAAGCACTGAAGTTGCAAGAACTACAAGACAGCCTAAAAAAAGCCGAACAGGCTGGCTTACAGCACCTGACGCCAGAGCTAGAAGGTGTCGATAGAGGAGCTAAAAGAGGCTACAGAGTCATTCCCAGCCGCTATTACACTCGATTATCAGGGTTTTGGTGATCTTTTTGGTACTGGTTTATTTCGCCAACGATATTTACCAATGGGTTGCTGCACTGTTTATTAAAAAATACCTGTCGGGGCTAGCATGGTCGCTACCGATGTATCGTCACCGTTCTTTACTCCCATAAAGCTGACCCTAATCATCTCGGTGTTTGTTTCAGCACGGATGATCCTGTATCAAGTCTGGGCTTTTATCGCAGCGGCGCTGTACCAATATGAACGTCGGTTAATGGTGCAGCCGCTGGTTTCTAGCAGCTTGCTGTTTTATCTCGGCCGGCGTGGCCTTCGCTTACTTTATCGTGTTTCTGCTTACCTTTAGCTTCTTCGCTAAGACTGCGCCAATCTGGGTGATGATCGCCACCGACATCAATAACTACTTCAATTTCGTCATGGCGCTATTTATGGCATTCAGCAAAGCATTCAAGGTGCCCTTTGCTATTATTCAGCTTTGCTGGAGCGGTGTAACCTCGCCGGAAGATCTGAATAAGAAACGGCCTTATGTGTTGGTCGGGGCTTTTGTGGTGGGGATGTTACTAACGCTGCCTGATGTATTTTCACAGACTTTACTGGCAATACCGATGTGCCTGCTGTATGAGGTAGGGATATTCTTCGCCCTTTCTATACGGGTAAACGCAATTCGCCGCCGGAAGAAGAAAACCAAAGCGAAGAACCCCCGGTGTCTTGAGGCTTTTTTATTTATAATCTGCGGCAACAGACCCAGTCTTCTATGCCAAAAAACCAATGACAACACCCGCCAGCTATCCTGGTTGGTTTGAGTTAGGAGAAAACTATGATCCATGCATTTCAGGGTTCCTTCCCATGCCGTCGCATGCGCCGCATGCGACGGCATGACTTCAGCCGCCGCCTTGCTGCTGAGAATCAATTGACGGTCAACGACCTTATTTATCCCGTGTTTGTAATGGAAGGCAACAACCGTCAAGAACAGGTTGTAACGATGCCCAATGTATCACGCATGACTATCGACTGGCTGATCAAGGAAGCGGAAAACATCGCCATGCTCGGTGTGCCGGTGATATCCCTATTTCCGGTCGTCGAGCCGTGTTTAAAATCACTGCAAGCAGAAGAATCCTATAATCCAGATGGTCTGGTACAACGCGCGGTACGCGCGCTGAAAGATGCAGTACCAGAACTGGGTATCCTGACCGATGTTGCGCTCGATCCCTATACCACCCATGGGCAAGACGGGGTAATCGATGAACAAGGCTATGTGATCAACGATATCACCAAAGATATTCTGGTTCGTCAGGCACTTTCTTATGCAGAGGCAGGAGCGGAAATCGTGGCACCGAGCGATATGATGGATGGCCGTATCGGGGCAATCCGCTATTGTCTGGAGCAGCAGGGCCAGGTGAATACCCAAATTATGGCCTACTCCGCCAAGTACGCTTCTTACTACTATAGCCCGTTCCGTGACGCGCTGGGATCCAGCAGCAACCTACAGGGCGGCTGCAAGAAGAGCTATCAGATGAACCCCGCCAATAGCGATGAAGCACTGCAAGAGATTGCGCAGGATCTGCTGGAAGGCGCGGATATGGTGATGGTAAAACCGGGTATGCCCTATCTGGACGTGGTATATCGGGTGAAAAGCACCTTCGGCGTACCAACCTTTGCTTATCAGGTGTCTGGTGAATACGCCATGCATATGGCTGCTATTCAGAATGGCTGGCTACCGGAGCAACCTACGGTGATGGAGTCGCTGATAGGCTTCAAGCGCGCGGGGGCTGACGGTGTGCTGACCTACTTCGCTAAGCTTGTCGCTCAATGGCTACATGACGGTGCAATGCAGCGCTAGGTTGTATCCTGTCATTGAGAATGGTGATATTGCCAACCCGAAGGACGGGGCCAATAGCTGGCACAGCGCCTAATGCCCATTATAAACTAAATTACCTTTTGCATTAAACCTTCTAGAGTTATCTATTATCCAAACTTTGGCTGACCTGCTTGTGGAGCAGGTTCAGTAACAAAATCGAACGCGTCTCACCGTCTGGCTCGGTGTAGATGCCGCGCACCCCTTCGAGCACCCCGTTAATGATCAACACGGTATCCCCCGATTGCGTGGTTTGTGGAGCGACGCAGCTCTCGCCAGCATGTATTGCAGCTCTTCGATAACCTTATATGGTATGTTTGTCTACATCGCTCCAAAGCCGCACAAAGTGACTGACACCCCGAGTAGCGCTGAGAGGGTAGTGGTATGAATGCGCTCTGTGTCGAACAGTATAAAAAGATAGTTGGGGAACAGGGTTTTGCTAACCGCAATGCGTTTGCCCCGCACGATTTTTCCAGCGTGATGATTGGGCTGAAATAATTGACTGCTGCCTGCCAATTCAGATGATTTATGCACCCGTGATAACTGGCCGCGTTTGCAATAAAGTAAATACTAGGATTCCATAATCATAGGCGTTGTTGAATAAATCAAACATTTGGCCGGTACGAGGATCAGATCACTCTCCTTCTGTTAATATAGCGATATTCCGTGGCCAAGAAAAAGTTCAAAATCACCAAATGGTTGGCTTACAACTGATCGGGAGCCTGGTGGATAATAGCGGCCTGGTTATCGCTTGGGACAGCACGCTCGGCAAGCTACATAAACGCCCTTATCACTCTGGGTTCACTTACTTTCTGAGTGGATGAAACGGCACTTCACGCTTGGTACTGCGAGGCAAAACCTTTTCTGCGTGGGGTCGCCCATAACATTATTCCGATATGGCAATGACCAGCGTATTGATGTTAAAACGGATTTGCGGCCTGACACTCCGCACCATCCAGGGATTCGTCGACTCCATTTTTACACTGATAAAAGTGCCATTGAACTGCCATTACTACACCTTCATCAGTGAGCGGGCCAAATCCGTCAATCTCCCGTTTAAACTCCCAACGCCGGGTGAAATTGCGCACCTGGTTATAAAACACGGTTATGGGAAACGGCGGATCTGGCGAAAACTGCATTTGGCCGTAGATATAGAAACACATGAGGTCATCTGTGCTGACCTTTAATTAAGCAATGTCACCGATACGGAAGGCTTTCCAGGTCTCTGTCCATTAGACGTACCATAAAATTAAAGTTGTCTTGGCGGATGGAGCTTTCGATACACGAGTAACTCATGATGATTTAAGGCGCAATAAGATCAGGGAGTTAATACCGCCTATAAGGGGAGCACATTATAAGTCGGCAGACTATGCAGACCGAAATCATGCGGTGTTGAACCAGTTCCTTACCGGAGACAACACACAGAGGAAAAGTATAACAGTCTACCACCGACGTTCGATAGCCGAAACAGCGATGTACAGAGTAAAACAGCTATTTGGTGGTCACCTGTCGCTGTGAGATTATGATACGCAAGTTTCAGAGGCTATGGCCATGATCTGTGCATTAAGCAAGACGATGCTCGCCAGTATGCTAGAAAGTGTACGATTCCCCTGAAAGATGCACATTCAGGGGAATCTTTATTTTAAATTCGATTTATTTAACAAATCCTCTATCACTATGCAGATCCGTTAGGTCACTAAACGAATTACTTAGATTAGGGTAAAATTCATTAAAAATCAAAGTTATAAAATTATGCATTTTTTTATTTTAGCTTTATTGCTCACTCTCATCACTCAACCCATACTCCACACCGTGATACGTTATCCCGCCGGAGAGGAGCCTATCGAGCTGCAGATGCATAACCTGTTGCACGCCCAGTTACAGCTCCCCGCTCAAAGTCACGAAAATCAAAAATTGAAGACATGTCACTTTGCCTGATGTTAATGCGTAAAGACAAACACAACGTTTGTGCTTCTTACAAACTGGCGTCCTCCTCAGCAGGAAAATGGCAAACTGAATTGGCGGAACACTATCTGCAACTAAGTGCCAAACTCGGCATATGGTATTACTACAATCTGTTGGAAGACAACTCCTTCACCAAAATCCAGCAGAGCGCCACCTATAGGTCGATACTAGCAGCTACCAAGGCTCTTTATATACAACCCGCGCATAACTTTGAAGGTAAGGCTAGCTACAATCCTGCCTACCGGTACTCCGCTACTCGAAGGTTGGCTAACGGTGATTTTTCTGCACTTTTACTGCAAAGCCGCCATCATTAGCCCAGAGAAATAGTTGCTATTTGGCGAAATAGTTGTAGCTTATATTGAGATCAACGGAACCTAAATGCTATCTGAGAACAGCTTTCGCTGGTCTAACTACAATTATGAAAGCTCGCAGAGTGCCATTTAGCGGGTCATTCAGCGATTATCCCCAGCATTAAAACTCAACGTAAAGCAGGTTTACGTCAGTGGCAGTGGACAGGGAGCGTTACACGCCGCCAATCTGATGGCAAAATACCCGCAGTTTTACGTCGTCGCCGTTATTGATTGCCCCCAAATGAGTGATCCAACCGGTTCAACATTCGTTGGCCGCGCATAAGCGAATACGCGCATAAGCGAATACGCGCATAAGCGAATAGTGGTGGTGTATTACGATTTGCAGCACTTCAGCAGTAAGGCACTAGCGCTATAATTTGCTAATCTGTTCATTTAAGTGAATCAAGTACAGACGCTGCATTTCTCTCTAGCCGAAGATGCTACCAACAGTAGGCGGGCACGTTTCAAAAAAACGTTTTAGTAGATATTAAATCAGACACCAGGGGCAAAACCGAGATCATAAGACAACAGGGCTGGCGACACTTGTCAGCTCTGCTCGCATCAATATCTGTCTACCCAGACAATTTTCAGCACAAACAGTAGGGCTACCACCTTCACTTATGAATTGATCTCACTCCAGCGACCAGTGCCTAACTTCATCACACAGTAGGAAATAAATCCTAGTGCTATGCCCTAGGTGATCGAGAAGCTAAACTGCATTATCACTGCGGTGATAAACTCCGACACGGCTTCTGTCAGTTCATCCTAATGCTCGGTAATCAGCGAAACAATAATGCTGCTTAGCAACAATAAGTTGATCGGCGCCGCCAATCGAAACAGCACGCTGAAGATGACGTCACCCTTTTTACTCGGTGCTTTAATAGTTGGCTTTTATTCAGCCATAGATTACTTTCTTTGAACCGGCTTTCTTGAATAAATCTGATTTGGAAAGAGTCCCCTGAAGGTGCATCTTTCAGGCAACGCGTACACTTTCTGGCATACCGGCAAGCTATATCTTGTTTAATGCACAGATCATGGCCATAGCCTCTGCAACTTGCTCATCATAATCTTGCAGCGATAGGTGACGAGCAAATAGCTGTTTTACTCTGTACATCGCTGTTTTGGCTATCGAACATCGGCGGTAGCTTGTTATACTTTTCCTCCGTGTATTGTCTTCGGTAAGTCACTGGTTTGCCACCGCTTGATTAATGTTGCGATTTTGATAAAAGGAGAGTGATTTGATCCTCGTGCCGTCCAAATGTTTGATTTATTCAACAACGCCGCTATTGGGTACAACGAGGGAAATCAGTTGGCGGCACAGCGTGAATTTGCTAGCTTACTATTAATCGCTTGGCTAAATTATCGGGCAATAAACGGCGTCTGTGCGCTAATATCAGCGTTTCCTGATAAACGTTAGCATTTTTGATCCGCTGATAGTGATGCATTAACTCGCCAGCTTGTCAGTCCTTGTGCGTCGTCGTTAACCGTGATTTACGGTTAACGAGCACCCGTTCAACGCTATCCACTACCGCCTGTGTTTGCGGGTCGATTTCAATATTAACTTTGTCGCCCAAACTTTTACTACCCAGGGTGGTCCGTTCTAACGTTTCGGGAATCAAATGTACGGAGAACCGGTTATTTACCACCTCGCCGACGGTTAGGCTGATGCCGTCAATGCCAATAAACCCCTTATGCAGGATATATTTTATCAGTGACGCATTGGGAATACTTAGCCAGATTTGGCGGTTATTTTCCGAATCCAAAATTTTAGCCACTTCTGCCGTGCAAATAATATGGCCGGACATTAGATGGCCGCCAATTTCGTCGTTAAATCTGGCGGCACGCTCGATGTTGATCCTGTCACCCAAAGCCAATTCGCCAAGGTTAGTCAGGCGTAGAGTTTCCTTAATCAGATCGAAACTGACGTGCGTACCTTCCACGGCAGTTACCGTCAGGCAGCAACCATTATGGGCAATCGAGGCACCTAACTCTATTCCAGACAATAGTTTAGCATTCATTTCAATCACATGAGTGCGGAAGTTGGGTTTCTCATTAAGGGCGACCAAGGGTGCGGTGCCCTGTACAATACCGGTAAACATATATGCCTCTTTTTTCTGAATAAGTTAACGCATTTATGCCAGTTTACGCGTAAAATCAAACCCAATGAAAACTCTTTGATCGCAATATTTGCTTAAACACGCCGAATAGGTAGACTCTTTCAACAAAGTCGGGAGTTGGCTGCGGCGTGGACACTGGCAGTGTCTACTGGCTTATGTTCTTTATGATATGCTAGTACGTCAAATGAGCACCCTCACAGCCAGACATCAAACCGCTGAAAAACGAACATCCTAGGCCTAAATATGCATTATTGAAACGCTTGATCGGCATTGTTATGCGAATGGCACTAGCACTGTTCTTTGAAGTAACGCTTTTCGCCGTAGTGGCGCTACTGGTTTCACCACTGGTAATTGTGGCCGTTGTCGGCCACTAGATCGCACTTAATTTTAGCAACCTGATGTTCGTATTGCAGCTGTACCTCGCCGTTGCTGCCACTACCCTCGTGGGTAAACCAATAGGGAAGGATCGATTTAAGGGGTACATATGGCCACCTATACCCACAATAGGCGTCGGCATCATCAAGGCTATCTGCGCACTATTTACCACCATCTTCCGTGAGCAGATAGCCATGCTGTACAATGGCGATCTAGCGGTGGTGACGATGGCCTCGCAGCTTATGCTATTAGTAGCGATTTATCAGATATCGGATTATGTTCAGGTGATCGGCAGCGAGGTGCTGATCGGCTATAAATACACTCGTGTGATCTTTTTCATCACCTGTATCGCTTACTGGATCCTGGGTTTACCATGCGGCTATTTATTGAAGCTAACCGATATCATAGTGCCAGCAATGGGGACAAGTGGCTTCTGAATTGGTTTTATCATCGGCTTGACTTTCGCCGCCATCATAGTGGTGTTGCGCATCCGTTGGCTACATAAACAACCGGCGCATGTTGATCATACAACGATAGAGCCGCTAACAGCCTTTGTGAAAATGGCACCTTGCTGCTCACTTGCAAAACAATTGCGTCAAATACCGAATAAAATTGCCTTTTCCCCCTTGCCAACGCACAGTTAGCTTGTTAATATTCCTCTACGATGTCAGCCATAAAAGTCAAGGATAGATGCGTCCGTAGCTCAGTTGGTTAGAGCACCACCTTGACATGGTGGGGGTCGATGGTTCGAGTCCACTCGGACGCACCAAGCTATAGCTTTGTCTGGATTTATTTTCCTTGTTCCTAAGCTTATTTACGCACGCAGTGGAGTGTCATTCTAGGTTTTTATTTTTTTCCCCACTACTTAGTATTATAATATGCAACGTCTTTCCGTTGAAGGGCACCAACCCTTGATCTGCAAAAACGTCATAACAATACTTTTTATCTCATCTTGTTGCGTAGCAACTCCCCCTATATACACCAGCTCTGTTCGAGCTTTTCGGCACCATTTCGCCTTTTGTCACCTATGCTTAAACCTTATTTTGCACCATCAGGCAAAAGAAAAATTCCATATCAACAGCTCTACTGCTGGTTTTATTCGTTTTTTTTAATCACAACTTGTAGAAAAATCTGTCATGAAAAAGACCAAGATTGTTTGTACCATCGGCCCAAAAACCGAATCAGAAGAAATGCTCACTAAGATACTGATCGCGGGCATGAACGTCATGCGCCTCAACTTTTCACATGGCAATTATGAAGAGCACGGTAAACGCATTCATACAATGCGCACCGTGATGGCTAAAACCGGACTCAATGCTGGCATCCTGCTGGATACCAAAGGTCCAGAAATCCGTACTATGAAACTGGAAGACGGCAAAGATGCTTCGCTGATTGTCGGCCAGAATTTTATCTTCACTACCGATCAAAGCGTCATCGGTAATAGCAAACGCGTTGCGGTAACCTACACCGGTTTCTCAGCCGACCTGAAAATCGGCGATACCGTACTGGTTGATGATGGCTTGATCGGCATGGAAGTCATCAAGGTAACCGAGAATGAAGTGATCTGTAAGGTACTGAACAACGGCGATCTGGGTGAAAACAAAGGCGTTAACCTGCCGGGAGTTTCCATCCAACTACCTGCACTTGCTGAAAAAGACAAGCATGACCTAATTTTTGGCTGTGAACAAGGCGTGGACTTCGTTGCTGCCTCTTTTATCCGCAAGCGTTCTGACGTGCTTGAAATACGTGAGCAGTTGAAAATCCATGGCGGTAAGCAAATCCAAATCATTTCTAAGATTGAAAACCAAGAAGGCCTTAACAACTTCGACGAAATTCTAGAAGCGTCCGATGGCATCATGGTAGCCCGTGGTGATCTGGGGGTTGATATCCCGGTAGAAGAAGTAATCTTTGCCCAGAAGATGATGATTGAAAAATGTAACCACGCGCGCAAAGCGGTGATTACCGCTACCCAGATGCTGGATTCGATGATCAAGAACCCGCGCCCTACCCGCGCGGAGGCTGGAGACGTGGCCAATGCCATTCTGGACGGCACAGACGCCGTCATGCTATCTGGTGAGAGTGCCAAGGGGAAATACCCCTTGGAGGCAGTCACCATTATGGCAACTATCTGTGAGCGCACTGATCGCGTGATGCCAAGCCGCATTGACAAACTCAACGATAGCCGCAAGCTGCGCATCACTGAGGCCGTCTGCCGTGGCGCGGTCGAAACCGCAGAGAACCTGGACGCGCCGCTGATCGTAGTCGCCACTAGCGGCGGTAAATCAGCCAAATCGGTGCGTAAATACTTCCCTGATGCACTGATCCTGGCACTAACCACCAATGAAGTCACTGCTCACCAATTGATCCTGAGCAAAGGTATTATCCCTATGATGGTCAAAAAAATTGCCTCTACCGACGACTTCTATCGCATTGGTAAAGAAGCGGCGCTATCCAGCGGCCTGGCGCAAAAAGGCGATGTGGTGGTGATGGTTTCCGGCGCGCTTGTACCAAGCGGCACCACTAATACCACCTCAGTGCACCTGCTATAATATAAAAGATTACAGACTTGTTTTGATAAAACTGCCGCGCTACGCGGCAGTTTTATAGCAACGGTAAACTATTTTCTGAAAACGCAACCACGCACTGAACATGACTTTGCGAATAAAAATACGAGTGGTATTATATACCTTGGCTGTTTTTACTCATTTTTTCACTATTTTTGGATAAAATGTTAGTTCGATCTAACATTAAAAATAAAGTACCCTAATTTTAAAAATTATTCTCTTTCGAAAAAATTTCGTGCAATACTCGGCGTTGTTGAATAAATCGAATATTTGGCAGGTAAGAGGGTCAGATCACTCTATTTCTATCAAAATAGCGATATTCCTGTGGCCAAGTAAAAGTTCAAGATCACCAACTAGAAGGCTTGCAATAACGCCCTTATCACTCGAGGTTTACTCACTTTCTGGGTGGATAAAACGGCAATTCACGCCTGGTACTACGAGGCAAAATCTTCTCTGCGTGGTCGCCCACAACATTATGACAATATGTCATGGTAATGACTAGTGTATTGATGCTGAAACGGATTTTCTGCCTGACACTTCGCACCCTCCAGTGCTTCGTCGACTCCATTTTCACACAGATAAAAGTGCCGTTGAACTGCCCGGACTATACCTGCATTAGTAAGCGGACGAAGTCCGTTAATGTCCCGTTTAAAACCCCAACGCCGGGTAAAATTTCGCACCTGGCTATAAAATACAGTCAGGAAAAACGGCGGATTTTGCTTAAATTGCATTTATCCGTAGATACAGAAATACATGATGTCATCTGTGCTGAACTTTCCTTGAGCAATGGCACCGATACGGAAGCCTTCCCAGGTCTTATCCGCCAGACGTACCGTAAAATCAAAGTCGCCTCGGCAGATGGGGATTACGATAGGCGAGTGATTCATGATGCGTTAAGGCGCAAGAAGATCAAGGCGTTAATACCGCCCAGAAACAGAGCCAGTTATTAGTCGGCAGTCTATGCAGACAGAAATCAAGTGGTGGTAAACCAGCGCCTTACCGGAGATAATACACGGAGGAATAGTGTGAAAGGCTACCACCGACGTTTGATAGCCGAAACAGCGATGTATAGAGTAAAACAGCTATTTGGTTGTCAACTGTCGCTGCGAGATTATGATGCGCAATTTGCAGAGGCGATGGCCATTATTTGTGCATTAAACAAGATGTAGCTCGCCGGTATGCCAGAAATTTTACGCGTTTCCTGAAAGATGCACCTTCAGGGGACTCTTTCCAAATCTGATTTATTCAAGAAATCCGAGATCGATAGTAACTAACATCTGGAAGGTATGGTTGCTGATATTATCGCGCTTATGTTTATGGCATGGCGTCCCGTTAACCATGCATCTATTGCTGGTGCTTCAGGTACCAGCATTCCCGTTACAGTTTCATGTAAGTACGCACGCCGTCTAGGAACATCTGGGTCGACAGCATCACCAAAATCAAACCCATCAATCTTTCCAACGCACTGATCCCTTTCCTACCCAACAGGCGCAGGAACAGATTAGACATTAGTAGGATAGCCGCAGAAATCACCCAAGCAATCAATAGTGCTATAACCAGATAAGGCAGAAAGTTTGGGTACTGGTGCGACAGTAGCATTAGTGCTGCCAAAATCGACGGCCCAGCCACCAGCGGGATCGCTAGCGGCACTAAAAATGGTTCCTCACCGGCGGAAAGCCCATAGCTGTTACCATCATGTGAGGGGAAAATCATCTTGATGGCTATCACAAACAAAATTATCCCGCCGGAGATGGAAACAGTCTCGGTGCGTAGGTTGAGGAACGCCAGGATCTTCTCACCAGCAAACAGGAAGATCAGCATTAGCAGCAAGGCAATCAACAACTCGCGGATCAGTACCACTCGCCGGCGACGTGGCTCCAGGTGCTTGAGTACCGACATAAAAATCGTCAGGTTTCCCAGTGGATCCATGATTAAAAACAGCAACACTGTAGCTGAAATCATCTCTGTCATTATTACCTATTACCTCGAAATAGAGAAAAAGCGCCGCTCTCTCTGTGCGTATGGTGACTTATAAGCAGGATTTCTGAAAAGTGCCTCGCAATCTAATAAATTCACTTAGCGCCTGCGCTAACATGCTAACATTTTGTAAGGTGAAGAGATATTACACATAACTCAACCTAATAGCCCTTTCCAAGGCAGGACGCAGTTATTATGAAAAATGTTGGTTTCATCGGCTGGCGCGGAATGGTCGGCTCGGTTCTCATGCACCGTATGATGGAAGAGCACGATTTTGATGCCATTCTCCCAATCTTTTTCTCCACTTCACAGCCTGGTTTTGCTATGCCAGCATTCGGTAGCTATCGGGGCAGGTTGCAGGATGCTTATGATGTTGATGCACTGAGCGCGCTCGACATTATTATTACCTGCCAAGGCGGAGAGTATACCAATGAAGTTTATCCTAAGCTGCGTAAAAGTGGTTGGCATGGTTACTGGATTGACGCCGCCTCTTCGCTGCGCATGCGGGATGATGCTATCATTATCTTGGACCCGGTCAACTACGCGTTGATCGAACAGGCGCTGGATAAAGGCATCAAGACCTTTGTTGGCGGCAACTGTACCGTTAGCCTGATGCTGATGTCGCTCGGTGGCCTGTTCGCCAACGGCTGGGTAGAGTGGGCATCAGTCGCCACCTATCAGGCTGCCTCTGGCGGTGGGGCGCGCCACATGCGTGAACTACTGACCCAAATGGGTCTGCTGCACTCTGAAGTCGCGCAAGAGTTAAATAACCCTGCCTCGGCGATTTTGGATATCGAACGTAAGGTAACTATAGCCACCAGAAGCGGCAAGCTGCCAACCGATAACTTCGGTGTACCGCTGGCTGGCAGTCTGATTCCATGGATCGATAAGCCGCTTGATAACGGACAGAGTCGTGAAGAGTGGAAAGGCCAGGCGGAGACCAATAAAATTTTGAATACCTCCAGTATGATCCCTATAGACGGTCTGTGCGTACGCGTTGGTGCACTACGCTGCCACAGCCAGGCATTCACCCTGAAGCTGAAAAAAGACATCTCTTTGCCGGAAATCGAACAAACTCTAGCAATGCATAACGACTGGATGCGGGTAATCCCGAATGACCGCGAACTGACCCTGCATGAACTGACGCCAGCAGCGGTGACCGGCACGTTGAATATGCCGGTCGGGCGGCTGCGCAAGATGAATATGGGGCCGCACTACCTTTCTGCATTTACTGTGGGTGATCAACTGCTTTGGGGCGCGGCCGAGCCGCTGCGCCGTATGTTGAATATCCTGTTGTGAGATGGCTGTCCCCTATTTTATCGCGGTGCGTTTAGTCTCAATCTCTAGCGACCTGAAAAGCCACATCGCAGTGCGGCGAAGGCAAATCCGCAGGGGAAACTATCTGCACCTTTACAGAGGGCAGATTGGAGATCAAAAATTATGTATTTTGCCAGCGAGGTTTAAACCCGCGCCTGCTGCGCTGCGTTGAGCCACAGGCCAAGCTTAGTGCGTCGCCAGATGGCGTCGTCTATTTACACTACCCATTCTTTCTCGATCAGGTAGTGTAGCCACGGCCTGTACCAGGCAGTGGCCAAAATCTTCACTCAGATCACCCAGGCTGTTGGCAACCGCCAGGAGCAATTCGCTGTGGCTACCGTAGGTTTAAGCATAGCTGCGCGCCATGGATCCCTGCAGCCAGTCGTGTTCACTGCACAGTTTAGCGGCGTAATATTTTTGGTCCACACCGGGCCGCACTGCCAGGGTAGTAGTGCGCTAGCTTTTCTATCGCATGCTCAGCCAGCCTGTGGTAGGCGGTTAATTTGCCGCCTACCACCGATAGCAACGGTGTTTTGTCCTGCCCATCCTGTATGTCCAGAGTGTAGTCGCGAGTTACTGCTTGTAGAGAATTAGATTAGTTATCACAAAGCGGACGGACGCCGGATTAGCTCCATACGATGATGTTGTTGCGGCTCAACTGTTTCTTCAAGTAGTGGTTGTAAATCTTTAGCAGGTAGTCGATTTTATTCTCGTCGATCTTCAGTCCTTGCTGATCACTATTGTATTGCACATCAGTGGTGCCAATGATAGATAACTCATTATTCCATGGGATCACGAAGACAATGCTCTAGTCTTTGTTCTGCAAAATGTAGAACTGTGGCTGACGGTGAATGCGTGGTACTATACTATGATGTGGCTACTTTTGATCAGGCGGATGCGTTAATCTAAAAATCAGCTTAAGGCCTTAGTCGAAGAAGTGTTTTACCCGGGGTCAGTGGCGTTTACCAGGCCCTTAGCGCGCCAATTAAAGTTTTGCGCCTCTATTTATATCGACCACTTCTACCCGCCACAGGCGTCCACAGGGTGTTTTCACACCATGCGCGCTTCACTTTGGTACGGGTGCGCACCGCGCCGCCGTGATTTTCCACTTCCTGCGTATTTAGCACCACGAGACGTGCATCGCGACCCAGCAGTCAGAATATTCGAAACCGTTCTTTAGCACAGGCTTATGCTTCAGGAAAGATTCTGCTCCAAAGCGAAAGCATTTGCTGCCCGCCAGACTGGTGCGTTTGCCCAGGTGATCTCGTACAGGAACAGGCCAAGGCAGATCATCCAGGCCGGACGTAGCTGCGGCTAGTACGGCAGACGGAAACAAATCTAGAATGCGATGTGCAGTGCCAGTTTCAGCAGCACTTCGCGTTCGGCCAGCGCTTCGCCCTCACTAAACAGAATTCTCAATGTTTCAGATAGCGCCAAGCCACCGTGTTTCATTTTAGAACTGGCGGAAGAGGTCGCACAGGCCAAATCTTGCGCCTCCAGTAGTAGTACCGATAGCCCATGCCCGGCAGCATCCGCCGCGATGTCGGCACCTTTAATGCCGCCACCTATTACTATCAGATCCCTGGGTTCAACGTCATGCCCCCTAAAATGTTTTAAATGGTTATTTTAAGTAAGTTCTTTTATGCTCGTTGTGGTAATCAAAAACTCACGAACAAGCTAAGAATTAACCAAAAAAAACATGTAGGAGTAATAGAGATCACAGTTTGGTGATAGGAATCATACCCAGAGAAAAGCTATAGGTGCAGGCTATAATAAGTTTAGCAGGCTGATGAACCGGCAAGCCACAGCCTTGGAAGTGGCAATGGCGAGCAGAGGGTTAGCACAACTCCAGTTGCACATCGTATTGCTCAATGAGCTTCATCATGCTGGGCGAGGGACGTTGATCGGTGAACAGGTAGTCAATCAGGTTTATGTTACCCAGGTTAACCATGGAGTTACGGACGCATTTGGAATGGTCTGTTACCAACATCACGCAACGGCAGTTTTGGATAATGGCACGTTTAGTGCGCACTTCGTAATAATCGAATTCCAGCAGTGAACCGTCCATATCGATGCCGCTGATGCCAAGAATGCCGTAATACAGCCAGAACTGAGAGATGAAGTCGAGTGAGATGAAGTCCAGTGTGGATTAACCCATGATACGGCTTTTTTGAATAAATTGGATTTGGAATAAAGAGTCCCCTGAATGGGCATCTTTAAGGTAACGGGTACAGTTTCTAGCATACTGGAGAGCCGTTATCTTGTTTAATACACTGATCATGGCTATAGTCTCTGCAACTTGCCAATCATAATCTCGCAGCGACAGGTGACCACCAAATAGCTGTTGTACTCTGTACATCGCTGTTTTGGCTATCGAACGTCGGTGGTAGCTTGTTATACTTTTCCTCCGTGTGTTGTCTCTGGTAAGGCACTGGTTTGCCACCGCTTGATTTATGTCTGCATAGTCTGCCGACCAACAACTGGCTTCGCTTCCGGGCTGTAAGTCGATAACAAGGTGTGCAATTTTACCAGGCGTTGGTTTTTTAAACTGGACATTGACAGACTACACCCGCTTACTGATGCAGGTGTAGTCCTAGCAGTTTAACAGCACTTTCATCAGTGTAAAAATTGGAATAATGTTGTGGGCGACTACGCAGAGAAGGTGTTGCCTCGCAGTATCAGGTGTGAAGTGACGTTTCATTCACCCAGAAAGTGAGTTAACCCCGAGTGATAAGGGCGTTGTTCTAAGCTTCCCATTTGGAAATCTTGAACTTTTGCTTGGCCACGCAATGTCACTATTTTAACAGAAGAAGAGTGATCTGATCCTCGTGCCAGCAAAATGTTCGATTTATTCAACAACGCTGAATCGGGGTTGAGTACCCCGTGAATAAGCAAGAGGGAAACAATGCTATAGGAGATATCACTCCATGCCAATAGATTGGCGGGTTTCAGTTTAATGTTCTGTGCAATGCGCATTTTAAGAAAATTGCGTTTTTGAAAAAACTTTATAGGTATAAGACACGCAGCAGAATAGTCTGATTATTTTCCGTTGGAGATCCGCGCCAACATGTCAACCAATCTCTTCCCTTATGAGAAAATAAAACATATTCAAATAACAATATTTTGCGATCATTATATGGCAAGCTACTGATATGATATTCCAACGCTTTCCCCTGTACGCCTTTTCGCCTTTGGCTGATCCATACCTCGCGCTGAGCCATCTGATTTTTCCCTGTGTGGAGGAAGATGGTCCTACGATGTTAGTAAGATCCTTGGCAGAAAAACACTCGTTTTTCATAGCTATTATCTCTGAGTAGTTGTGAGTAGCGTTATCTTTTGGAAAAATTTAGATATTTAGTAAAAATATTATAATGATATATTTATTTCATTATAATATTTTTACTGTTAAAACAAGTAACCTTGACGAGTTATTTATACTACTAAGTAAACTTTTACTAATTAAAAAAGATTGTAAAATGTATTCAAGTTATCGGGATTGGTACCAGGCAGATATCATCGCGGCACTACTCAAGAAGTGAACAACACTGGCAGGGGTAATCTCGCTGCTGTGCCCTGTGCCGGTTTGATTTCATCAACGTTGGCCAATGCGCTTTTGCGCCCCTAGCAGAAAGGTGAGTAGCTAATCGCTGAGGCGATCGGTATAAATCATTTAGAGATCTAGCCTAACCGCTATTTTTATTCGTACAGTGATTGCCTATTAGATCGAAAAGCACGCATCAAGTCGTAAGCGCATGCAGCAAATCGCTGGATCCCGACCCCTGTCCGGAGATTTGCTGCATGCAAAAGTTCTACCACGATCAGTTATTGATAAACTTCTCGCCTAGTTCGATATCTCTATGCAACACGTCCAGCATCTCAGTGAGTGCTTGCTGTTCGAATTCGTTCAGGGTGCCAATGTCTTGACATTCTTTAACACCATTTTTTCCCAGTAACAGCGGCTGCGCGAAGAAGCGTGCGTACTTTCCGTCACCTTCAACATAAGCGCATACCACCATACCTTTTTCACCCTGTAGCGCCCGCACCAAAGATAGGCTGAAATAGGCCGCCGCCAGGCACATGGACAGGGTAGCTGACCCACCACCGGCTTTGGCTTCAACCACTTCAGTACCGGCATTCTGAATACGCTTGGTTAGATCTGCTATTTCCTTCTCCGTGAAGTTCAAGCCAGGGATCTGTGACAGCAGCGGCAGGATAGTGACACCAGAGTGGCCACCTATAACCGGCACATTCAGCTCTTGCGGCTGCTTGCCTTTCAGCTCAGCCACGAAGGTGTTGGAACGGATAACATCCAGCGATGTGACTCCGAACAGTTTATTACTATCATATACGCCGGCCTTTTTCAGCACTTCTGCTGCGATAGCTACCGTGGTGTTAACCGGGTTGGTGATAATGCTGATGCAGGCTTTCGGGCAGGTTTTCGCCACTTGTTCGATCAAATTGCGCACGATCCCGGCGTTAACATTGAACAAATCGGCACGATCCATGCCTGGTTTGCGAGCAACGCCGGCAGATATAAGCACCACATCCGCGCCATGCAAAGCAGGAGTCGCGTCTTCACCACTGAATCCTTTGATTTTAACTGCGGTGGGGATGTGACTTAAGTCAACGGCAACACCAGGGGTAATAGGGGCAATGTCATAGAGAGAGAGCTCAGAACCTGAAGGAAGCTGGGTTTTGAGTAGAAGGGAGAGGGCCTGGCCGATACCGCCAGCAGCACCGAGAACTGCAACTTTCATCCTATACTCCTTTATTAATCATTTTGAATATAAAGTGCTGTGAATACGTTAGGTACTAACCTTAAATTATTAGACATTATTAAAAATAATTCTTTAATGTTATGTTCTAGAATCGTGATAATAAAATAAGCGACAGCGAGTTAATTCTAGATTCAATCGCCAGCGATTGAAGAATATGGCGCACAATAATCAAAAATAGTGAGAAGTTATTCGTAGGCAAGTTAGCCCGTGGTAATATTATACTTTAGATGTAATATTTTATTTCCTACCTCTGCAATCTTAGTCGCTGAAAGGGCATATTCACCAACTGCAGATTTTGTTAAAATCTCTTTCTTTTTTGCGACCCGGTTTATAAATGTTTCCATCGGTTATTTTTTATTGCATAATTATCACTTTTGTCGTCAACATTTCATGGTACAAAATGCGTAACTCCGCAAAGCAGGAAGATCTCATTAAAGCATTTAAAGTGCTATTAAAAGAAGAAAAATTCAGTTCTCAAGGCGAGATAGTTATAGCGCTACAGGACGAAGGCTTCGAAAATATTAACCAATCCAAAGTGTCACGTATGCTGACCAAATTCGGCGCTGTGCGTACCCGTAATGCTAAAATGGAAATGGTGTATTGCCTTCCAGCCGAACTCGGTATGCCAACCACCACCAGTCCGTTGAAGAACCTAGTACTGGGCATTGATCACAACGATGCCATTGTGGTGATCTACACCAGCCCAGGTGCGGCACAGCTCATTGCCCGTTTGCTGGACTCGCTAGGAAAATCCGAAGGTATTCTGGGCACCATTGCTGGCGATGACACCATTTTCGTGACGCCCGCCAAGAGCTTTACTACTCATCAACTCTACGTAGCCATCCTGACGTTATTCTAACAGGAACTGTGAAATACAACGCCAAAAAGATAAGTATGATGCTAACATTTTATTAGCTTTTATTAAAAATATATTAATAATATAAAAGGTTAACATAATAATTGTCGCTAGATAAAAGATGCATTTCTATGACTTAAATCACAGTTCGTTGAAACTTATGCACGTTATACAGGCGGGCTAATACGCGTCCAGAAGAATCTAATTACTCTGGCCCCACGATGGCTTTTAACTCCTACTTTTCACAAGGGATGCCAAGCTCTAACACTGCCTCTACGCACGGATTGCTACGTGTCATAGCATTACCAATGAGCACCAGATCTGGTGCTAGTTCCAACTGAGCCGGATCATAGCCCTGAATAAGATCAATCTCCTAGTTTTCCAACCATGTACTTATTGGAGGATAAACTTTGGCGTTAGAGCGGCATTTTTGAATAAATCGGATTTGGAATAAAAAGAGTCCCCTGAGTGGGCATCTTTCAGGCAACGCGTACAGTTTCTTACATACCGGCGAGCGTCATCTTGTTTAATGCACAGATCATGGCCGTAGCCTCTGCAACTTGCTCATCACATCGCTGTTTCGGCTATCTAACGTCGGTAGTAACCTACTATACTTTTCCACCGTGTGTTGTCTCCATCTCCGTTAAGGAACTGGTTCACCGCCGCTTGATTTTGGTCTGCATAGTCTGCCGCCCAATAACGAGCTCCACTTCTGGGCGGTATTAACGCCCTTATCTTCTTGCGCCTTAACTTATCATGACTCACTCGCCTATCGTACGCCCTATCCGGCGAGGCGCCTTTAATTTT
>JAAKDF010000017.1 GCA_011754105.1 Serratia symbiotica | reverse complement strand
CGAAGTGGCGTTGGCAGATGCCGGGGAGCCGCTGTTCAGCGGCATTTGCGCCAGCAATAATGAGGATGATGATAGTGAAGCTATGCCAATTATTGTGCATGCATCCGCCGATAAGCGAAGTGGCGTTGGCAGATGCCGGGGAGCCGCTGTTCAGCGGCATTTGCGCCAGCAATAATGAGGATGATGATAGTGAAGCTGCGCCAATTATTGTGCATGCATACGCCGATAAGCGTTGAGTCGGCTTCGGTCGCCTGACATCCGATGAACGCACCAGCGGAAAATATACTACCTCCGCTGTACTCATTTGAGATCCCAGAGGGAAAGACAGCAGCTAATGTGGATCGCACGGTTGATCCCTATCATCACGCTGATGAACCACGATGTGACAACAATTTTCCGGAACCTGATGCAACACCGCGGCGCGATAATTCGCCGTTTGATTTTTCTGCGACATCACAGAGAAACGTCAGCATTTCATTTGCTGATGAAGTGGACAAGCTGTTTGTCAGCAAGAAATCTCAGTTATAGGCCATAAATTTCCCCTACCGAATCCGGGTACGTATTCCCACCAGGTGCGTACTGGTATCTGATGGTATCAAGCTGCCTGGTGCAGCGCAACGCACTGCACCAGGCAATCTATGGGCAACAGAAGCCTGCTGTGCAATCCCCTGCGGTAAGCTAAGTTGATACCTACAACGCTTTCATTTTTTCCCCAATAGACGGTCTGTTGGACGATGATCCTAGCGAGGGAAGAGCGTACTAAACAGCAAAGTGATAGCACTTGTTGTCAATCTAAGCCCGCTGCACCATAACCTGAGATAGATAGCATGATCCACCCGTTCCTGATGCGCAATGATATGCCGTTGCAGAATCAGACTAACCCCGCTGCCAACATTAGCTCTGCTGGCAGAAGCCCCGAAAGAGGTAGAACCGGTAGATTCTTCCTTTGATCTAGAACAAAAAGAACGCTTGGTAGAAGCTACCCTGGCTGATTACCTAGCCAAAGCCGAGGTAGTGGATATTCTACCGTGACAGGTAATCAGCCGTTTAGAGCTAGATTTAGCACCGGGGTACAAGTCAAGCGTACTTCTAACCTATCGCGTGATCTGGCTCGTTCACTGTCAACCTCGGCGGTGCGCGTTGTTGAAGTGATCCCCGGCAAACCGTATGTAGTGCTGGAGTTACCGAACGCCAAACGTCAAACCGTATATCTGAGAGAAGTACTGGATTGCCCAGCAATCTGCGATAATCTGTCGCCATTGTCTATCGTTCTGGGTAAAGATATCTCTGGCAAGCCGGTGGCTGGCCGAACTGGGCAAAATACCGCACCTGTTGGTCGTAGGTAATACTGGTTCGGGTAAATTAGTCGGGGTCAACGCGATGATCATAAGCATCTTGTATAAGGTGACGCCGAAAGATGTGCGCTTTGTCATGACAGACCCAAACATGCTGGAGTTGTCAGTCTACTAAGGTAGACCGCATCTGTTGATCGACGTAGTTACCGATATAAAAGATGCCGCTAATGCATTGCGCTGGTGTGTGGCGGAGATGGAACGCGGTTACAAGCTAATATCTGCATTAGACGTGCGAAATCTGGCTGGCTATAACGAGCGCGTCGATTAGCCTAAAGCTATGGGCTGCCCAATCCCAGATCCATTCTTGAAACCGACAGATAGCATGGACATAACACACCTGAGCTGGAGAAAGAACCTTATATTGTGGTGATGGTTGACGAATTTTTCGATCTTATCATAACAGTTGGCAAAAAAGTCTAAGAGCGCATTGGAGCTGGTATCCATCTGGTGCTGGCGAACCAGCGTCCGTCGTTGAATATGATCACCGGCCTGATCAAGGATAACATTCCAATACGTATTACTTTTACCGTATCCAGTAAGATTGATTCGCGTACTATCCTTAACCAAGGCGGTGCCGAATCGCTGTTAGGGATGGGTGATATGCTTTTATCTGGCACCGAACTCCTCAATTCCGGTGCGCGTGTATGGCGCATTTGTGCGTGATCAGGAAGTGCACCTCGGTGATTAAAGATTGTAAATCGCGTGAGCGTCCCCAGTATAAAGAGGGGATACTTATTGGCCGTGAAGAGGAAGAGGGTGAAGGGAGTGGCAGGCGGCATGGAATGCGATGACGATCTTGATCCGCTGTTTGATCAAGCGGTGGAGTTCGTGGTAGAAAAGCGCCGTGCCTCCATCTCGGGCGTTCAGCGCCAATTCCGCATTGGCTATAACCGCGCTGCGTGCATCATCGAACAGATGGAAGTGCAGGGTATTGTCAGCAAGAAGGGGCATAACGGCAACCGCGAGGTACTGGCACCACTACAGCAAGACTGACGCCATTCTAACCACTGTGATTCAATTATAAAGAGCGGCTGCTAAGCGGCCATTGTGCAAATCAGTGTAATCTCCGGCTTTTGCTTGTAATAGAAGTGGCTTCGAATAGGGTAACGGTGGTTAGGGGTGATTTGGTTTGCACGGCACAGCCTTGCGGTTAGCGTATTTCATAAGGTATCTGGAATAATGAAAAAATTGTTAATGGCCTCCTGTCTGCTTTCGGGATTTATGTCCCCCTCCGTGCTGGCTGACGCCACGCAGGATTTGCAAAATCGTCTGGCTAAAGTAGACAGCTTTCACGCCCACTTCTCTCAGACTGTCACCAGTAGCGATGGCGCTGCAATTCAACAGGGCGCAGGCGAACTATGGATAAAACGCCCGAACTTGTTTAATTGGCACATGACCTCGCCGGATGAGAGTGTGTTAATTTCCGATGGTCAGACCCTATGGTTCTATAACCCCCTCGTTGAGCAGGTGACGGCGACCTGGCTAAAGAATACCACCGGCAAGACGCCGTTTATGCTGATCACACGCAACAATGCCAATGATTGGAAACAATACCAGATTAAGCAGAAAGGCGATGATTTTGAGCTGACGCCGAAATCCAGCAGCGGTAATCTGAAGCAGTTCGCCATTACCGTGACCCATAGCGGCACTATCGGCAGTTTCGCTGCGGTGGATCAGGATGAGCAACGCAGTACCTATGTGCTGAAAAGCCAGCAGAACGTTTCTGCCGATGCCACCAAATTCACATTTATCCTGCCACAGGGGGTGACGCTGGACGATCAGCGTCAGTGAGGCACCAGTTAGTAATCTGTCGCTTGATTTTTCCCAAAATGAGTTCAAGCCGTTGGCCGCCGGAAAGCCGCTGCCACGCGCCATTGAAGCCGGGCAGTTGCACTCGATGATTTTGTGGGGCCTACCAGGCAACGGGAAAAAAATGCTGGCAGAGTTAATTGGCCGTTATTGTCAGGCGGATGTCTAGCGCATTTCTGCTGTCACTTCTGCCATTAAAGACATCCGAAAGGCGATCTAGCATGCACGGCAAAACCGTAGTTTTAGCCGTCGCACCATCTTTTTTATTGATGAGGTACACCGGTTCAATACAATCTAGCAGGATGCTTTTCTGCCTTACATCGAAGACGGCACCATCACCTTTAGCGGTGCAACTACCGAAAACCCCTCGTTTGAACTCAAATCGGCATTTTTTTCGCGCACCCGCGTTTATCTGCTAAAGGCGTTGGCTGCTGAGGATATCAGCCAGGTACTGGATCAGGCGATGAACGATAGCAAGCGCGGCTTAGGTGGCCAGAATATCTAATTGCCGGAAGAGACGCGCCGTATGTTGTCGTAACTGGTTGGGGGATGAAGCGCGCCGGGCGCTGAAAAGCTTGGAAATGATGGCTGATATGGCGGAAATAAATACCAAAGTGGTAAAAGTACTAACGTCTAAACTGCTAAAAGAGGTATTGGGTGACCGCAGTGCACTCTTCGACAATTCGGTGCGCGGTTCGGCATCAGACGCCGAACTATACTGATATGCACGTATTATCACTAGATATCGCCACCGCCGATCCGCGCAGCATGCAGGTGGCGATCGCAGCATTGTTGCACAGGTGTATGGCCTGCGGAAGTAGAACGGGCCATCGCACAGGCAATTGTCTACCTAGCACCTGTGCGCCGAAAAGAAATGCGGTGTATACCGCCTTCAAAGCGGCGATGCGCGACGCCAGAGAACAAGATGATTAAGATGTGCCTAAATATTTGCGCAATGCGCCGACCAAGCTGATGAAATCGATGGGGCTGTGTGCTGAGTTCCTTTACCGCCCACGACGAAGAACACTCCTGCGCTCCCGGTGAGAGCTATTTTCCACCTGAAATGGTCAATACGCGTTAATATCAACTGACCTCTCGAGGGGGTCGGAAGGTGAAATTGGCGATAAGCTGCCATGGCTAAATGAACAGGGACAAAATAGTCAGACAAAATGCTAACGCCAGCGTCAACGCTAGACGCAGGCTTAACCTCAGCACTGGGGTTTATTTATCCCTAGCAGATTACACTATTAAGTGACTGGGGTGAGAAAGGAAAGCTAACGCACAGGCAACTTGAAGCATAATTAGTATAAAATACAAACTTTCTTTCAATAACATAAGCACAGGATTAGCATGATCAATCCAAATTTTCTGCGTAATGAGCGAGATGCAGTCGCAGCCAAACTAGTTAGCCGAGGCTTTAAACTCGATCTGGATCTGCTTCGTTCGCAGGAAGAACGTCGCAAAGTTCTACAGGTTAAAACTGAAGAGCTGCAAGCAGAGCGTAACTCCCTATCGAAATCCATCGGTAAGGCCAAAGCTCGTGGAGAAGACATAGAGCCGCTACGTGGCGAAGTAAACGAACTGGGTGAAAATTTAGACGCCGCCAAGGCTGAGTTGGATGCGTTGCAGCGTGAAATCCACGATTACGCCTTAACGCTACCAAACCTGCCTGACGATTCTGTTCCTTGCGGTAAAGATGATAGCGAAAACCAGGAAATCAGCCGCTGGGGTGAGCCGCGCCAGTATGATTTCACCGTGCGCGACCACGTCGATCTGGGGGAAATGGCGGGTGGGCTGGATTTCGCCGCAGCAGTTAAACTCACTGGATCGCGTTTTGTGGTAATGAAAGGGCAGATAGCCCGCATGCACCGTGCGCTATCGCAGTTCATGCTGGATCTGCATACTGAACAGCATGGCTATCTGGAAGCCTATGTCCCCTATCTGGTTAATCATACCACGCTGTATGGCACGGGTCAGCTACCGAAGTTTGGTGAAGATCTGTTCCATACCAAGTTGTTGGAAGAAGAGTCCGACAACAGCAATTATGCACTGATTCCAACCGCAGAAGTGCCGTTAACTAACCTGGTACGCTACGAGATCCTGGAGGAAGGATCTCTGCCGCTAAAGATGATTGCGCATACGCCATGCTTCCGAGCTGAAGCCGGCTCTTATGGCCGCGATACCCGTGGGCTGATCCGTATGCACCAGTTTGATAAAGTTGAGATGGTGCAGATCGTGTGTCCTGAAGATTCGATGGCTGCGCTAGAAGCAATGACCGGACATGCTGAGAAAGTGTTACAACTGCTGAATCTGCCCTATCGTAAAGTGTTACTGTGCACCGGTGATATGGGGTTTAGCGCATGCAAAACCTACGATATAGAAGTGTGGTTGCCAGCGCAAAAAACCTACCGCGAGATTTCGTCCTGCTCCAATATGTGGGATTTTCAGGCACGGCGCATGCAGGCGCGCTACCGCAGCAAAATCGAAAAGAAACCGCGTATGGTGCATACACTAAACGGTTCCGGCTTGGCGGTGGGCCGCACGCTGGTTGCGGTATTGGAAAACTACCAACAGGCCGATGGCCGCATTCAGGTGCCAGAAGTGTTGCTTCCTTATATGGGGGGGGGGAAATTTATCGGCTGAAAATCGCCTATAAATAACACTATACCCTAAATAAATCGAGTGGTAGGAAGGCGGCAAGCACTGTTCAAATCGGTTCCCAACCGATTTGAACAGTGCTTGCGCTGGGCCGCAGGCCGGAACTCAAAGTCCGCAGGCAAATATAATAGTTGCAGCGCGTCTAGTTCCAGACGGAAGCGTTGAATTCCTGCGTCCATTCAGTACAGATTAGCGCTTAATCCCGATCACCGCCAGACAACGCCAGCACAGACTTCAATTCTCCGATGCGCAGGGGGTACCAGGTATTTTCTTTACCGCCGGCAATACCCAGAAACTTGCGCACACGTGTGAAATCGTCCAGCCCTTCGTCGTCCAACTGCTGGATCAGCGCCAGGTATTCCTCAGGCTCCCATTCGCTGCCCGGCAGAAGACATGCTGTTGGCCAACAGCATGTCTTCTGCCGGAACATACCCGGAACAATGATGCGGCAAGCGTAGGCGCCCAGGTGCTGGTAGTCGTCAATATAAAATTGCGCCCCTTACTGATCAAAAATGCGCATTAGCGTGGCGAATTCTTTCTGAGTACTGCCGCTGAAGTTCTAGTCAATAAATGGGTAATCCGCATTCTGTTAGAAGATATCCCAAGAGATCAGACCGCTGGAATCGATACAGTGAATTTCCAGGTTAGTGTTTTCGGCGACTGCTTCATTACCAAACGTTGGGGCGCTAAACATGTCTAGAGCCTTTAAATTGTGTCCTCTTTTAGCAGCTCGAGGACCGTGCATTCCAGTGCTACGCCTAACTTGGGATGAGCTCCGAATAAGGCAAAGCAAGTACCATTGGCCGGGTTGAACAGCACCACGCAGATCAACGGGTAGTTTATACCCCATCGAAGCGTCGTAAGACAAGATCTGGAAACCTTCTTCTTCCATCATAACGATGGCTGCCACCACTCCTGGATAGCGTTGTAGCACCTCGGTAGGGATCGACGGCAGGCTTATGGTTTCCGCGAAAATACGGTTTTTCGCATAGCGTTCGAACACCTTGTAAAACGCCTGCATATAAGCCTCATTAGTGGCGTTGTCAGCAGACATACCTTTGGAAACGTACAAGTTGCCGATGATCTTCATCGGGATATAAACGGTTTTTTAGTCAGACTAGTGGATAAATGGCAGGGTGCAAATACCGCGATCACCATTGCCAGATTGCAAATCGATCAGATCGCTGGCGCTCAGTTCCTACTCTAGATCGTAAAAGGCATGCAAGCGCTCGTCAAGAATACCAGCCAGCAGTGAGCCATCTGCGGGGATTGGGAACCATTTTTCAATGTGGTAATGCGCGAAAGCGCCCTTGGCGATCTGTTGGCGCAACTAAAAATCGGCTAAGAAATAGTTGGTGGACAGGCGCTCGAAGTATTTGCCTAAAGCGGAAACCAGCACGGCTTTTTTGCTGACACCTTTACCGTTAGTAAAGTACAGCGTGCAATCGCGATCACGGATGTGAACCAACCAGACGTGTGGCATCTGATTAAGCCACGATCCTTCTTCTATATTAAAACTTAGATCGCTCAGCTTTTGTTGGTAACAGGTAATTGAGTCTTCCATTGCGGCGTCTTTGCTAAAGATAAAAGTTTGCGTCAGGGTCTTCACTTTTTAAGTCTACTAAAACGCGTGATGATATGGGGTGTTACGCCTAAGCTCCCTGTATTTCTGGGCTGTGTTCGGTTATTGAGCGTGGCGGCATCGCAGTTCCAAAATCCGGTAGTCAAGGCGCAGTAGGGTGCCTAACAATGCGGAGTACCGGCTTTTGGTATGCGGCCCGAAAGGCTTGGCCATTTGGGCACTCCTAGGTTATGGCCCACCAACCGTATTGCTATGCGTTCCAATGACCGCTAGCGCCGCTAACAAGCCATACATAGAGCCTGTTATTACGCACCGTGCTAGCTTGCGAGCGAAGAATAAGCATTGCAGCTGCGTAACCTGAGTGATAAAACCGCTGGGATAGTTAGCATGAGCGTTAACTTCGGGTATATTTTGATAGGCCGCTTCTTGCGGCGAGATAGGGTAAAAGTGGTGAAGGAAAATGACACAGGTTTATAATTTTAGCTCTGGCCCAGCAATGTTGCCGGCTGAAGTGTTGCGCCGCGCAGCGCAGGAACTGTGCAACTGGCACGGACTGGGTACTTCAGTAATGGAAATCAGCCACCGCAGTAAAGAATTTATCGCCGTTGCCCAGCAGTCCGAACAGGATCTACGCGATCTGCTGAACATTCCATCTAATTACAAAGTGCTGTTCTGCCATGGTGGTGCTCGTGCACAGTTCGCAGCATTGCCGCTGAACCTGCTAGGGGATAAAACCACCGCCGACTACGTCGACGGCGGCTATTGGGCGCATAATGCAATCAACGAAGCACAGAAATATTGCACGCCGAACGTCATCGACGTGAAAACCCATATTGGTAACCATAGCGGTATTAAACCGATAAAAGAGTGGCCGATCAGAGATAGCGCGGCTTATGTCCACTACTGCCCCAATGAAACCATCGATGGCGTGGCTATCGATGAAATACCGGACTTCGGTGACAATGTGGTAATCGGCGATTACTCCTCGACTATTTTGTCTCGCCCGCTGGAAGTGATCCGTTTCGGTATGATTTACGCCGGCGCGCAGAAAAATATCGGCCCTGCTGGCCTGACGCTGGTGATCGTACGTGAAGAGCTACTGGGTAAGGCTCGCCGTGAAGTGCCGTCGATTCTAGATTACACCGTGCTAGCCGAGAACAATTCGATGTTCAACACCCCACCGACCTTTGCTTGGTATCTTTCCGGCCTGGTGTTCAAATGGCTGAAAGAGCAGGGTGGCCTGATGGAAATGCAAAAGCGCAATCAGGCCAAGGCTGAACTGCTGTACGACACCATCGATAACTCCGATTTCTACCACAGCCAGGTGGCACACGCCAACCGTTCCTGGATGAACGTGCCGTTCCAGTTGGCAGATTCAGCGCTGGATAAGGTGTTCCTCAGCGAAGCGGAAGCTATCAGCTTGCAGGCCCTAAAAGGTCACCGGTTGGTTGGCGGCATGCGCGCTTCTATTTACAATGCAATGCCGCTGGCGGGTGTGCAGGCGTTAACCAACTTTATGAACGATTTTGAACGTCGCCACGGGTAAAAACCTATCCCATTAGGCTATTTTATTTACCATTTTAGACATGGTAAGGGTTCACCCTGTTCAAGGACTCCCTGTACGCTACAGTTGCTTTTCATTATCCCTGTGCATATTGGTAGTACTTACTGAGAGCGGTGGGCTACTTACCACTATACTCCTTGTATAGTAAGGTGGCTCCATCATTATTCTCAGAGCCGTTCCGTTCATCAGAATTTGAAGAGTTTTGTTTATATGTTAGATTCACTGACGTTACAACGGGTCGCTTTGGTCAATGGCACCGTCAACTTACCCGGCTCCAAGAGTGTATCCAACCGTGCCCTGCTGCTAGCGGCGCTGGCGGAGGGGAATACCCGGCTTACCAACTTGCTTGACAGTGACGATGTGCGTCATATGCTGAATGCATTGTGGGCATTGGGCGTAAATTATCAGCTTTCCGCTGATCGCACCGTCTGCCAAGTCGACGGTGCTGCCGGGCCGTTGGTGGCTAACCAGCCGTTGAAATTGTTCCTAGGCAATGCAGGCACTGCGATGCGGCCACTGGCAGCAGCGCTGTGTCTTAGTCATGGCGATGCGGTGTTGACGGGGGAACCGCGTATGAAAGAGCGGCCGATCGGCCACTTAGTGGACGCATTGCGCCAGGGCGGCGCGCAAATTGATTATCTGGAACAACCAGATTATCCGCCAGTGCGCCTGCGTGGCAGTTTCTTAGGAGGCGATATCACTGTCGATGGTAGCGTCTCTAGCCAGTTTTTGACCGCGTTACTTATGACTGTACCGCTAGCTCCACAGGATACGCAGATCCATATCCAGGGTGAGTTGGTCTCCAAACCCTACATCGACATTACGCTGCACCTGATGCGCAGCTTTGGCGTTGAAGTTAGCCACGACAATTATCGTGGGTTCCAGATTCAGGGACGTCAAACTTACCGTTCACCGGGAAATTACCTGGTGGAGGGGGATGCTTCTTCAGCCTCTTACTTCTTGGCTGCAGCGGCGATTAAAGGTGGCACCGTACGTGTGACCGGTATCGGCAGCAAAAGTGTGCAGGGTGACACCCAGTTTGCCAACGTGTTAGAAAAAATGGGCGCGCGCATTACCTGGGGCGATGATTTTATCGAGTGTGGTTACGGCGAACTATGTGGCATCGACATGGATATGAATTCTATGCCAGATGCAGCGATGACCATTGCTACCACTGCACTGTTTGCCAAGGGGCCGACTACATTGCGCAATATCTATAACTGGCGAGTGAAGGAAACCGACCGTCTAGCGGCAATGGCCACCGAGTTGCGCAAAGTTGGCGCAGAGGTTGACGAAGGTGAGGACTCTATACATGTGGTGCCGCCCGCTAAGCTGAAGTTCGCTGCTATCAACACTTATAACGATCATCGCATGGCGATGTGTTTTTCGCTGATGGCGTTATCGGATACACCGGTTACCATACTTGACCCGCAATGCACCGCGAAAACCTTCCCAGACTATTTCGAACAACTAGCGCGGATCAGCCGGTTGGCGTAACGATCAAAGCATTTATTTCAAGGCTCCTTAGGTGGAAAGTTATCGTATTTATTGCAGAATAAATGCGTTTATACGCTTATTTTATACAACCAGCCAGTTCCAAGGTAACAGTTCAACGCATGGCAGCGTATAATACGCCACAGTATCTGCCCCCTATTGGGCAATCGGCAGGGGCGCTAGCAATAAAAACTTCATGTTAATTTGAGGACTGGCCATGTTCCATTCCTGTGAGGTTTTCTACCTGAAGGAGAGAGAAATGACGGCTACAGCCCCGGTAATAACCGTGGATGGGCCAAGTGGCGCTGGCAAAGGCACGCTGTGTAAAGCCATAGCCGAATCCCTTGGTTGGCATTTGCTTGATTCTGGCGCGATCTATCGTGTGCTGGCGATGGCAGCATTACATCATCAGGTGGATATTACTTCTGAGGAAGCGCTGGTTCCGTTGGCCGCACATCTTGATGTTTGCTTTGTCGCTCAGGATGGCAAGCTGCTGGTGGTTTTGGAAGGTGAGGACGTCAGCAATCAGATCCGTACCGGAACCGTCGGCAACACCGCTTCGCTGGCGGCTAAATTACCACGTGTGCGCGAGGCGTTACTACGCCGCCAGCGCGCGTTTTGTGAGGAGCCTGGCCTGGTTGCCGATGGCCGCGATATGGGCACAGTGGTCTTCCCGGATGCCCCGGTTAAAATTTTCCTTGATGCCACCGCTGAAGAGCGTGCGCAGCGCCGCAGGCTACAGTTGCAGGAAAGGGGCTTTAATGTTAACCTTAAATGGCTTTTAGCCGAGATACGTGAACGGGACGACCGTGACCGTAATCGGTCTATCGCTCCTCTGGTGCCTGCCTCCGATGCCTTTGTGCTGGATTCAACCAGCCTGTCTATCTGGGAAGTCATCCAGCAAGCGTTGACTTATGTACAGCAAATCATAGCGTTACCACAGCAATAAGTGTGTTAGCACTATTATTTTTACCCTATTCTTCATATAAGTACCGCAATGTAGTAGGTAAATTTTACCCTTATAACCTAAACTATGTCGGCATGGATCCAATGGCGGTGTATGTAAAACAACCCCATTTAGTAGGATGCTGGATGGACGTTAAACTAAAGAATCTTGAAGATTAACAACATGACTGAATCTTTCGCTCAACTCTTTGAAGAATCGCTGAAAACAATTGAAACCCGTCCAGGTTCCATCGTTCGTGGCACTGTCGTTGCTATCGATAAAGATGTCGTACTTGTTGACGCTGGTCTGAAGTCTGAATCTGCCATCCCGGCTGAGCAGTTCAAAAACGTACAGGGCGAGCTGGAAATCCAGATCGGTGACGAAGTTGACGTTGCGCTAGACGCTGTTGAAGATGGCTTCGGTGAAACCCTGCTGTCCCGTGAAAAAGCTAAGCGTCACGAAGCTTGGATCACGCTGGAAAAAGCTTATGAAGACGCTGAAACTGTCGTCGGTGTTATCAACGGCAAAGTTAAGGGTGGTTTCACCGTCGAGCTGAACGGCATTCGGGCGTTCTTGCCAGGCTCCCTGGTTGACGTGCGTCCGGTACGCGACACGTTGCACTTGGAAGGCAAAGAGCTTGAGTTTAAAGTCATTAAGCTGGATCAGAAACGCAACAACGTTGTGGTTTCTCGTCGTGCGGTTATTGAATCTGAGAACAGTGCAGAACGCGATCAACTGCTGGAAAATTTGCAAGAAGGAATGGAAGTTAAAGGTATCGTTAAGAACCTCACTGACTACGGTGCATTTGTTGATTTGGGCGGTGTAGATGGCCTGCTGCACATCACTGATATGGCTTGGAAACGCGTTAAGCACCCCAGTGAAATCGTTAATATGGGTGATGAAGTAACCGTTAAAGTGCTGAAGTTTGACCGCGAGCGTACTCGTGTTTCCCTAGGCCTGAAACAACTGGGCGAAGATCCATGGGTGGCTATCGCGAAACGTTACCCTGAAAGCACCAAACTCACAGGTTGTGTTACCAACCTGACTGACTACGGTTGCTTCGTAGAAATCGAAGAAGGTGTTGAAGGTTTGGTACACGTTTCTGAAATGGATTGGACTAACAAAAACATCCACCCATCCAAAGTTGTTAACGTGGGCGATGCAGTAGAAGTAATGGTTCTGGACATTGATGAAGAACGTCGTCGCATTTCTCTGGGCTTGAAGCAGTGCAAATCTAACCCATGGCAGCAGTTCGCAGAAACTTATAACAAGGGTGATCGTGTTGAAGGTAAAATCAAGTCAATTACTGACTTTGGTATCTTCATCGGCCTGGATGGTAGCATAGACGGCCTGGTTCACCTGTCTGATATTTCCTGGAATGTTGCGGGAGAAGAAGCAGTTCGTGATTACAAAAAAGGTGACGAAATCGCCGCGGTTGTTTTGCAAGTTGATGCAGAGCGCGAGCGTATCTCTTTGGGCGTAAAGCAACTGGCTGAAGATCCCTTCAATAATTACCTGTCTATTAATAAGAAAGGGACTATTGTTACGGGTAAAATCACCGCAGTTGACGCCAAAGGTGCTACAGTAGAATTAGCAGGTGGTGTAGAAGGTTACCTGCGTGTATCTGAAGCCTCTCGTGACCGGATTGAAGATGCAACTTTGTTTCTGAAAGTTGGTGATACAGTTAAAGCTAAGTTCACCGGCGTTGACCGTAAGAACCGCTTAGTAAGCCTGTATGTATGTGCTAAGGATGAAGCTAACGAGAAAGATACCATCGCAACTGTTAACCACAAACAGGGAAAAGGCAACAACTTCTCTAACGCAATGGCCGAAGCTTTCAAAGCGGCTAAAGGCGAGTAATGACGGGGGGCGGTTTCTGGCCGCCCGATACGGTAGTTTAGCTGCAAAGATTGGAGGAATTATGATCAAGTCTGAACTTATCGAAAGACTTGCTGGTGAGCAATCTCATATCCCTGCGAAGACTGTTGAGGATGCAGTGAAAGAGATGCTTGAACATATGGCTGTAACACTGGCTGATGGTGAACGCATTGAGATCCGTGGTTTTGGCAGTTTTTCTCTTCACTACCGTGCCCCGCGAGTGGGTCGCAATCCAAAAACAGGTAATAAAGTGGAACTGGATGGCAAGTACGTTCCTCACTTTAAGCCTGGTAAAGAGTTACGTTATCGCGCCAATAGCTACAGCTAATCGCTGAATTATCTATATGTTTTTGCTTGCTTTTTAGTCATTTTCTGCTCCTCCCGCCTAAATTTTTCTTGCGGGCCGTGCCTTGGTTCAACATCAATAAATGAAACCTTAATCGTTAATCTGCGGCATTTATTGCGAGTCATTGCAAGGGCACTAGTGCTGGCCAAATGAAATGTGAATAATCCCACCGGCTAGCTGTAATACGCGGCTATGCATTGTTTTTGTAATGGGAGACAGCCAATCCAAATCTAGTTGGATCTGGCGCTTATTGCCATTGTCTGTGGCATTTTGCACTTTCTGGTACTGCTACAATTGCCTGATATGTTAAAAATATGTCTAGTTATTTTGCCTTTCATCCTGATGCTGCGTAACTACAGGTTCGCTTGTCAATTTATCGTTTGGGGATCTTTGGAATTTCTGTGGGAAGTTTTCAATGCTGGAAATTTATTGGGGCAAGCTGAACGGTTAAGCCGTAGCCCTGAGGTAACGGCAGTGGTACAGGTTATCGGAGTTACTCTGCTACCTATGGCCGGCGTTGTTGAATAAATCGAACATTTGGCCGGCATTAGGATCAGATCCCTCTCTTTCTGTCAAAATAGCGACATTGCGTGGTCAAGCAAAAGTTCAAGATCACCAACTGGAAGGCTTACAACAACGCCCTTATCATTTGGGGGTCACTAACTTTCTGGGTGGATGAAACGGTACTTTACGCCTGGTACTGCGAGGTAAAACCTTCTCTTCGTCGTCGCCTACAACATTATTCCTATATGTCAATGACCAGCGTATTAATGCTGAAACGGATTTGCAGCCTGACACTTCGTTGCCCTCTAGGCGCTTCGTCGACTCTATTTTTACACTGATAAAAGTGCCGTAAATTGCCCAGATTAAACCTGCATCAGTAAGCTGGCGCAGTCCGTCAATTTCCTGTTTAAAAACCCCACACCGGGTGAAATTGCGCCCCTAGTTATAAAACACGGTCAGGGGAAACGGCGGATCTGGCGGAAACTGCATTTAGCCGTAGATACAAAAACACATGAGTTCATATGTGCTGACCTTTCCTTGAGCAATATCACCGATACGGAAGCCTTCCCAGGTCTCATCCGCTAGACGTACCGTAAAATCAAAGTCGCCTCGGCGGATGGGGCTTACGATACGCGAGTGAATCATGATTAGTTAAGGCGCAAGAAGATAAGGGCGTTAATACCGCCCAGAAGCGTAGCCCATTATTGGTCGGCAGACTATGCAGACCGAAATTAAGCGGTGGTTAACCAGCGCCTTACCGGAGACAACAACACAGAGGGAAAGTATGACAGTCTATCACCGACGTTCGATAGCCGAAAAAGAGATGTATAGAGTAAAACAGATATTTAGTGGTCACCTGTCGCTGCAAGACTATTATGCGCAAGTTGCAGAGGCTATGGCTATGATCTGTGCATTAAACAAGATGACGCTAGCCGGTATGCTAGAAACTTTACGCGTTACCTGAAAGATGCACATTCAGGGGACTCTTTATTCCAAATCCGATTTATTCAACAACGCCAGTTGAACGGCCAAAGCTAGCACACTAATGTTACAATGCTGAAAGACATACGGCTACAGATACCGATGCAGGTTTTCAGTACTGATGGCGAACTGATCGCTCAGTTCGGCGAAAAACGCCGGATCCTGCTGAAGCTGGATCAGATCCTATCGGTAATGGTGCACGCATTTATCGCTACCGAAGACAGCTGTTTATATGAGAACCATGGCGTTGATCCAGTCGGCATCTTCCTCGCTGCCTCTATTGCGCTGATCTCTGGCTACACGTCGCAAGGGGCGAGTACCATTACCCAACAGTTGGCGCGAAACTTCTTCTTGATCCCGTAACGTACCCTGATGCGTAAGATCAAGGAAGCTTTCCTGGCGGTGAGCATCGAGCTAATGTTGTCTAAGGACGATATCTTTGAACTGTATCTAAACAAGAGCTATTTAGGTTACCGCGCCTACGGCGTAAGTGCCGCTGCACAAGTATACTTCGGTAAAAACGTCAACCAGATTATCTTAAGCGAAATAGCGACCATAGATAGTCTGCCGAAAGCCCCCTACACTTTCAACCCGCTTAACTCTAACCGTCGTGCCGTCTCCCGTCGCAACGTGGTGCTGACACATATGCTGGATAAGCATTACATTACACAGGCGCAGTATGATCAGGCGCTTACTGAACATCTAGTATCCCCGACTACCATGCGCTAGAAATCAACTTCTCCGCCCCTTATCTCTCCGAGATGGGACGTCAGGAAATAGATTACCCCGCTATGGTAACAGCGGCTATACCGATGGCTACAAGGTCTATACTACTATTACTAAGCGGCTGCAACTGGCGGCTGAGCAGGCAGTGCGCAACAACGTGCTAGCTTGCGATATGCGCCACGGTTAGCGTGGCCCGTCCAAGGTGCTGCGGAGAGTCGGTGCCGCATCCTGGGATCAAAAGCATATCTTTGACATACTCAAAAACCTGCCCCACTACGGCCCGCTGTTGCAAGCGGTGATTACCGCTGACAACGCTCAGGAAGCTACAGCAATTTTGGCAGACGGCGAGCAATATTGTTTTGCCGCTGGTTAACATGCATTGGGCTCGCTCCTACAAGTCCGATCTCCAACAAGGGCCAACGTCAAAACGCGTCACCGATATGATGGCGCGGTAAAAGCGCTTGTCGGCAGTTTTGATTTCAATCAGAGCCAAATTCAACAGCATCACTTAAGCGCGGCATCAGATCACTTCAAATATCAAACCGTTTCTGTATACCTCTTCGTTAGATAAGGGGATGACACAGGCTACCATTCTGAACGACCTGCAGATCACTCACTATAATACCGGTGCTGGCATCTACTGGAGACCAAAGAACTCACCTCCCACCTACGCTGGCCAGATTCGCTTGCGCCAAGGACTGGGCCAGTCCAAGAACATGGTGATGGTACGCGTGATTTGTGCCATGGGCGTTGACTACGCAGCGGAATACCTATAACATTTCGGTTTCCCAGCGCAGAATATTATGCACAGTAAATCACTGGCGCTAGGCTCAGTATCCTTTAATCTTATGCAGTTGGTGCGCGGTTATGCGGCATTGGCAAACAGTGATTATTTAGTGGAGCCGTACTTCATCACCAAAATCGAAGATGATAGCGGCAACACGCTATTCGTAACCAAGCCTAGGGAAGTTTGTCGTCAGTGTGACTTGCCAGTGATTCACGGTGATACCCAACTTTCAATGCTGCTTTCCAACGATAACGTCGAAAACATTGCCATGTCGCAGGAAAGTAATAACAGTAACGTACCTATGCCTCAGTTAAAACATAGTTACCCCTTTTCAAGTTCAGCAGGATAGCAATCAGCAGTATGCTCCGCACTTCATTAGCAGCCAATTGGCGTTTTTGCTCCACGATGCATTAACCAGCAACCATCTATGGTGAACATTTCTGGATAGGCACTGCATGGCATTCAGGGCGTGATTTAAAACGTCATGATATTGGCGGTAAAACCGGTACCACTAACAGACTGAAATACGCTTGTTTCTCCGGATATGGCCAGGATACCGTGACATCTGTATAGATCGATTTCGATGATCATCGCCGTGATTTAGGCCATTCAACGGCCTCAGGGAGCCATCCTAGATCTAATTTCTTGCAGTGAAGGCGGTGCCAAGAGCGCATAACCAGCATGGAATGATTGCATAAAAATTGCGCTGTCAGGTATTCCAGAGTAGGAGGTTACCCTGACTGCAGTCATTATTAGGTTCATCATCGATAAGAGCAGAGGCAAACTCTCTGATGGTGGCAATAGTAGCCTTTCTGAGTATTTTATCGAAGGCACTCAACCGACGGACTATCCATTGCGCGATATTGGCATCACGTTGATGCCTCCCGGGGCGAAAAACGCGAGTTTTTTTGCCTAAAAAGGCAAGAGTTATCTCTGGCCTTTTTAAGCAAAAGTGGGATAACGCTTAGCGTAAGCTGCATAAAAATGCTTCGCTGAGGAACAGCGCGCAGACGTTGCGCGCTTTGCGGAAGTCCGGATCCGCCAGCAAGTGCCATCATGTTGACAATCGGCCAACGTACTTGCGGCAACGGCTATGATTCATCCCCTATCAGGATCTGTAGATAGTGATCGTACTTTTTCAGCACAATAAATATTGTGCTGAAAAAGTACGATAATGCCATCTTCAGCTTGCTGAGGAAATTAAAGCGTTTAGCACCAAACCCCACCTCTTCCATTAATTCGCGGTTAGCAGGTCGCCTACAATATCTTTTCACCCGGATCGATCAAGCCTTTCGGAAAACCCAGTTCATAGGACTCGGTACCCACCGCATACTCGCGGATCAACAACAGGTGGTCACCGATCACAGGCACAATCATCACTGACTCACGCGGTGAAGGTCGCATGCGCTCATACACTAGCAATTCCCCGTTACTGAATTCCAAATCGACCGACTCAACGTAAAATAGACATGAACGCGCAACCGTGACCAATTTCTAAATTTTAGGTTGTTGCGGGTGTTTATTCATGATTGCATCACAGGGGTTACCCGTCAGCCAGCGGTAATATCAGGCTCGCAGAGGGCTATCAAAAATAATGATCGGCACAGCACAGGTTTCGTCAGTATTGAAACGTTGACCAAATTTAATATTAGTCACATTGTGCGTTAATGAGAACCTTAACGGCAACGCACATAAAACTGTACCCAACACAACTCGAGTTGTAGGATGGCGGCAACGCAGAAATCCCTAGGCGCTCATCCCAGTCACTGACTGTGATAAGCAAGGAAAGCTCACCCAAAGGCAACTCGGGTGAGCATGACGGGTATATTTACTTTTTTAATCAGCGTAGCCTACACGCCCTCCATTTCTATCTCAATATGGGTAAACAGAGCTTAGATCCTATCCCAGAGGTGCCAAGGTGGCCAAGTTTGGCGGCCATACCCCGCTCAGGCTTTGGATCAATACCTTGATTTATCATTTTCCACCCACATATCGGGTTATCTGAAAACAGATCAGCTTTTGTGACATGGTGCGGAAAAACTTTCCAGCACTCCGCTCAATTCCATCTGTTAATACCAGCAGATCTCAGGGGGATAAACATGAAATAACAGGAAACACGCGACCAGGCGATTCGGCTAAATAAATGGTTGTGGTAGGCGCGTTTCTACAAAACCCGTGCGTTAGCGCGGGAGATGATTGACGGTAGTAAAGTGAACTGCAATAGGCAGCGCGGTAAGCCAAGCAAGTTGGTTGAGCTAAATACCTAGATCACACTGCGCCAAGGCAACGAAGAGCGCACAACGCCTTGACTATGCTGCATCCAGATTCGCCGTCCTGATAAAAACGAGCGGCGCAACCTGATAAAATTCAAATTTGGTAAGCTAGAATAATTACTACCAATTGTACCGTTACCTGTTTGAAAATTATGCGGTTCGCGGTGAGCTGATTACCGTCAGCGAAACCTATCAGAGCAGGTACTTAGCAATCACGATTATCCAGCACCGGTACAGAAACTTTTGAGCGAACTGCTAGTCGCGACCAGCCTGTTGACCGACACCTTGAAATTCAATGGCGCCATTACCTTCCAGTTATAAGATGATGGCGCGCTGAAGCTGGCGGTGATCAATGGCAACAACCGCCAGGAAATACGCGGCGTGGCGTACGTAGAAGCCCCCGTTACCGAAGATAGAACCCTGCATCCGCTCATCGGCAATGGCATCATGGTCATCACCATTTCGCCAACGGAAGGTGAGTGTTATCAGGGAGTAGTCGGTCTGGAGGTTCAAACCCGGAGAGAATGTCTAAAAGCCTATTGACGCCAATCAGAACAACTGACAACCCACCTGTTCATCCACACAGATAAAACAGTAGCGGCTGTTATGCTATTGCAGGCATTACCGGAGTAGGATGGCGCCGACGATTTCGACTATTTGGTGCAACTGATCAACACAGTGAAAATCGCAAAGCTGTTCGGCCTTGCCGGCTAACTAAGTGCTGTATTGTCTGTACCATCAAGAAAAAGTTACCCTATATGAGCACGCAGGATGTGCTATTCCTTTGCACCTATTCGCTCCAACGTTGTGCCGATGCGCTGCTGACACTACCCACCGATGCAGTGGCGGAAATATTAGAGCAAGACGGCAATATTGATATGCATTACGATTACTACGGTAATCATTATCTCTTTGATCCAAGTGATGTCACCGCACTGTACGGCGGGAATAGCAGTACAATTAGACCGTGGCATTAAGCATTTATCCTATTAGGCTGATTTATTTAACAAAGCCTTTATATGAGCAAAATACCTATGGTTACCGTCCGTATTTCACCATTTAAATATTATTAAATTCCCTACGGTGAAAATAAAAGGCTACGGAACTGTCGCCATAATTTTCAAGGCTATGAAATCAATCACAACTACGCAACTGATTGCTCATCATTCTCATCTGTGCCGTTAGTCATACAGCTTTCATCAAAGCAATGATGCTGGCGGTTGCGATTACCATAATAACAATTGGTTACTAATTCCCTTTTCTTTCGCATTGAAAGCAATAACCATTCTCACTATTATTGCTTTTTCGTGCGCATATTTATGGGTGAGTAACGCCGATGGCGCATCTTGTTCGCCGACAACGCGCAATAATCATTAGACCTACTACCCCAACTCCCGGAAGGTTAATGAAATGCCTCTTCTGCCTAAACACACTTATAATATCGTCGGCTTCTCCAGCAAAATTGGCCCAGCCTATCGCCAGAAATTGCTATCGCTCGGTATGCTGCCCGGCTCCTCATTTGAGATAGTTCGCGTTGCTCCGCTCGGCGATCCGATAGCAATCAAGACCCACCGCGTCAACCTGGTACTGCGCAGAAAAGATTTAGCCCTATTGCTGCTTGACGAGCAACCCTGAGCCGTCGTTATTTTGGATTCGATTGCCGCCTTCCCATTGCATCGGCGTTGTTTTAACTAACTATTATCATCTTTGATTATGAAAAAACTTACCATAGGCTTAGTAGGTAATCCGAACTCCGGTAAAACCACACTGTTCAATCAATTGACCGGAGCCAAGCAGCGGATTGGCAACTGGGCGGGCGTCACCGTCGAACGCACGGAAGGTCAGTTCACTACACCACAGTCTGAAGCTAAGCTGGTCGACCTGCCAGGTACCTATTCTCTGACCACCATCTCGGAGCAAACCTCGCTCGACGAACAGATTGCATGCCACTACATCCTCAGTGGCGATGCCGATCTACTGATCAACGTGATTGACGCCTCCAACCTGGAGCGCAATCTCTACCTAACTCTGCAACTTTTGGAGTTGGGCATCCCGTGCATCATTGCGCTGAACATGCTGGATATCGCCAAAAGTCAGCATATCAATACCGATATCGCCGCGCTGTCGTCGCGACTGGGCTGCCCGGTGGTTCCAATGGTTTCCACTAAGGCCGATGGAATCGGCGTGCTGAAGCAGATGATCGACAATCATCAGTTTAACGAGCTAAAAGCGCTAGTGAGCTACCCATCGCTGTTGCTAAAAGAGGTCGCCACGCTAAGCGCCGCTATGCCGGAGTACCTGCCGAAGGAGCAACGCCGCTGGCTAGCGTTGCAGATGCTAGAAGGTGATATCTACAGCCACAGCCTGGCTGGACACGCAACTACGCTGCTGCCGGCGGCCAAGCTGGCGCTAAAACAGCAGGAAGATCCGGCTCTGATGATCGCCGATGCCCGTTACCAGTCGATCATCACCCTATGCGATGAGGTCAGCAACTTGCAGCAGACGATGCCAAACCGCCTGACCGAACTGCTGGACAAAGTGATCCTCAACCGCTGGCTTGGGGTGCCGATCTTCCTGCTGGTGATGTACCTGATGTTCCTGCTGGCGATTAACATCGGTGGCGCGCTACAGCCGATTTTCGATATCGGGTCGGAGGCTATCTTCATTCAGGGCATTCAGTGGCTTGGTCTTACCTTACACTTCCCTGAATGGCTGACCCTGTTCCTGGCACAAGGGGTCGGCGGCGGCATCCATACCGTGCTACCGCTAGTGCCGCAGATCGGTATGATGTATCTGTTCCTATCTTGCCTTGAAGACTCCGGTTACATGGCTCGTGCGGCATTTGTCATGGATCGTCTGATGCAGGTACTTGGGCTACCGGGCAAATCTTTTGTGCCCCTAATCGTCGGCTTCGGCTGTAACGTGCCTTCAATCATGGGTGCCAGAACGCTGGACGCCCATCGTGAACGACTGATCACCATCATGATGGCACCTTTCATGTCCTGCGGTGCCCGCCTGGCGATCTTCGCGGTGTTCGCCGCCTCTTTCTTCGGACAGGACGGCACGGAGGTGGTGTTTTCGCTATATATGCTCGGCATCGTGGTCGCGATCCTCACCGGCCTGGTGCTGAAATACACCCTCATGCGCGGCGAAGCCTCACCATTCGTCATGGAGTTGCCGGTATACCACGTACCGCACCTGAAAAGCCTGCTGCTACAAACCTGGCAACGATTGAAAGACTTCGTGCTACGCGCTGGTAAAGTGATTGTGATAGCAAGCATCTTTATCGGTGGTCTAAACAGCTTCACGTTTAGTGGTAAACCGGTTGACAACATCAACGATTCCGCGCTGGCGTCAGTATCAAAAATAATGACGCCGCTGCTACAACCTATGGGCGTGCACAACGATAACTGGCAGGCCACCGTCGGATTGGTGGCCGGTGCTATGGCGAAAGAAGTGGTGGTCGGCACGCTGAATACCCTTTATACCGCCGAACGTATCAGCAACCAGGAATTCGACTCCGCTAGCTTTAATCTGCTGGATGAGCTAGACGGCGCTCTTTGGAAAACCTGGCAAGGGCTGAAAAACACATTCAGCCTGAGCGTGCTGGCCAATCCTATCTCAGCCAACAAGAGCGAAGGGAAGATGGAGCTCAGTTCGGTGGGGGTGATGAGTAGCAAGTTCGGTTCGAACATCTCCGCCTATAGCTACTTGATTTTCGTGTTGCTGTATGTACCTTGCGCGTCGGTAATGGGTGCCATCGCACGTGAATCAAGCCGTGGCTGGATGAAGTTTTCCATTCTATGGGGACTAAACATCGCTTACTCGCTGGCGACGTTGTTCTATCAGGTAGCGACTTTTAGTCAGCATCCAAAGTACAGCCTGACGGTTATCCTGGTAGTAGTGCTAGTTAATCTGTTGATTCTGTATCTCTTGCGCCGGGCGCGCAGCCGCGTCACGGTGCGTCTGGGCAAAATGCCACACCGGCCTCCTGCTGCAAGTACTCCCATGAAAACTACCACTGATGACCAGTCTGCTGCAAGTGCGTGATGCGCTTGCGCTGCACGGCAACGTGCAGGCGCAACAGCTCAGCCTTTTATTAGGTGCTCCGACCCCGCTGGTACAGGCGATGCTGGAATGTTTAACGGACATGGGTAAGGTGATGCGCATTGAGCAGGATAAAAACACCTGCCTAAGCGGCAGTTGCAAAAGATGCCCGCAAGGGAAAGGGTGTAGTACGGTGATTTATCGATTGAAGTGATCTCATCATGGCACCATCCTATCCTGCCTTTTTCATCAATATTTACAACCCATCACATAAGGCTATTTTATTTTCCATTTTTGCCCTGGGACGTGCTCACCGTTCTTACGGACGCCCTGTGCGCTGCGGTAATTGCGCGCTGTCCTGATCTAAATTAGCGGCAACTAATGCACGCATACTGGGATAGGTTCTTAATGTGCTGCACTAAAAGACACAATAATCGACGCGAACTCGTCAGGATGAGAAATAAAAGGCGCGTGGGCAGCTTTAGGCACCATCACCGAGGCTGAATGCGGCCAACTAATATCGAGCCGTTCTGCGACCTTGCGCGGCACCAATCCATCGAGATAACCATAGACACGCAGCAATGGCAGATCTAATCCGGCCAGCGTCTGGCGTAGATCAGCGGTACGCAATATCTCAAGGCCGCCGTTCAACACCTCAACTGTGGGCATTGGCTGATTGAGCACTACCGATTTTAGCAGGCGGGCATCCTGACGCGCGCTATTAGTACCCAACGTCTGTAGAGCCAAAAACCGCTCTACGGTGCGTTGGAAATCCTGGCTCAACTGATGCTGAAAGCCACTCAACACGTCCGGGCGGATACCTGGCCAGTCGCCTCGCACGGCAAAGCACGGCGAGGACGCGACGGTGATCAACCCGCAGACTCGCTGCGGCTGCATCAGCGCTGCCTGGCTAGCCACTAGCCCACCAAGTGACCAGCCGAGCCACCAAGCCTGTGGCGGTGCGGCGGTGAGCGCCTTCTCCGCCATCTGCTCTAGCGACATTGAGCCAAACCCTTGGCTGCGGCCATAGCCGGGCAGATCGACCAAGTGTAGGCGAAAATGCGGCGTCAGCCGAGCCAGCATGCAGCACCATACCTCGGTATTCAAACCCCAACCGTGCAGCAGCACAAGATCGCGTCTACCTTCACCTATTATTTGCCGATACAACGCTATCATCAGTTAATATCCTTGCAAGTTCGTTTGTTACCGGTAACCTATGCTATCAATCCGCAGCCGGTTTTGGCTATGTCAGCAACCATTACATCTTATCCAACACGGCATATGTAGCTACTTGCCTGCGTCATCTACCGGCTAAAATACTGTGCCGCCCGTGCTGTGCGCTGCCTGCTGGCAATTCTGCCACCACCTGTGGCCGCTGCCTAAAACAGCCGCCAACCTGGTAACTTTTGGTGTTTGCCAGCGACTATTATTATTCCACTAAGCTTGTTGGTTAAGAGGTTCAAGTTTCAGCACGCCCCCGAGCTAGCACCAACACTTGCGTGCCTAATGCTATTAAGCTGGTTGCAAGCACGTAGAGAGCTTTATCTAAACAAACCAGATCTGATTTTGGCTGTCCCCTTACAAGCAAAATGCTGCTGGCATCGCGGCTATAATTAGAGCGATCTATTAGCCTGGATGCTAGCATACTGGCTGAGTTGTACCTATCAACCAGCGGCATTACGCCAGATAGGCAAAACTCTCCTACAGCCGCAACTTAGTGCCGGTGGGCACGGCGGCGCAACAACGCCTTTGATTGCGATGAGCAAGTCACAGAACGGCATGGCATATAGCCATGTTGGATGATGTGGTCACAACGAGCAGTACGGTGGCGGAAATCGCTACACTGTTGCATCGGCAGGGTGCCCTGCATCACTACAAATATGGTGCATCTGCCTCACGTTGTACTACCATGGCGATGGTAGTATTATAGCATAATGTAGAAGTCAAATATTAATCTAATGCTATGATCCATATAAAAGATGCTGCACAGGAACACTTTGCAAAACTGCTGGCAAATCAAGAAAGAGGCACCCAAATACGTGTATTCGTGATCAACCCCGGCATGCCAACGGCAACATGTGGCGTCTCTTATTGCCCACCAGACGCAGTAGAAGCCACGGACACCGAACTACAGTTCGAAAAATTATCTGCCTTTATTGATGAACTGAGCGCACCATATTTGGACGATGCCGAAATTGACTTCGTTACCGACCAGTTGGGTTCACAACTGACGCTAAAAGCGCCAAATGCCAAAATGCGCAAGGTAGACGATCATGCGCCGCTAATGGAACGCGTTGAATACCTGCTGCAATCGCAGATCAACCCACAACTGGCTGGCCACGGTGGCCGCGTGACGTTGATGGAGATCACCGATGACAACCTAGCGATCCTGCAATTTGGCGGCGGCTGTAACGGCTGCTCCATGGTTAACGTGACGCTGAAGGAAGGGATCGAGAAAGAGATGTTGCTGAAGTTCCCGGAGCTGAAAGGCGTGCGTGATCTGACCGAGCATCAGATCGGTGAGCATTCTTATTACTGATGCCATTCTTACTTGAACTTGCAGCGTTGTTGGCGGCGTGTATATAACCGCACAGCGTAAGCAGATTGTCAGTAGTGTTGGATGAGTTGATCGATAATCCCAACCCAGCTGGCTGTAGATGATGAGCTTTATCAAGCGCAACATGTTGTATTGGCATCAGGATCGTAAAGGTAAGATGCACATGCTCGTTTCCTGCATCAACAGAGGTACACTAGCATCGACCAATCCGCCATCTCCCGATGGCGCCTGCATAACTGAGTGCCAGCGCCAAAATGCTATTCTCAATCTCTTACCGCGTCAGGAGCAAATTTCCGTGACGGACGTGATAGCAGTGTTTAATATCTCTCCCACTACCACACTACGCTCCGCGACATTAATAAGCCGAATGAAATTGGCAAGTGGCGCCAGGTCCGCAATGGAGCTGAAGATACGTAGACTCTATAACCCGCATGGACGCCGCTCAATATTTACCAAACTCCAGCATCTAGACAAGAAAATACACGTCGTAGCATCTTTGCTAGCAGGGTGAAAGCAAGTAGGCGACGTTCTGCTTATATGATAAAACCACAGTGTTAATCTGGTATAAATGGCCGCATAATTAACTAGAGTGGCGCTATATTCTTATTATGAGTTATTCAGTAGTATGGAACAGTTTAAATCGATCAACGTTGATCAAGCTTATACCCATTGGAAAGATGGCAGTGCTGCTCTGGTTGATATTCGCGATCCGCAGAGTTTTAATGCCGGGCATACGCCGGGTGCCTTCCACCTCACTAATACCATCCTACAAGCATTCATGCTACAACATGATATCGCCAGCCCGGTCAAGGTGATGTGCTACCACGGAAACAGTAGCCGTGGTGTGGCGCAATACCTGTTGCATAAGGGATTTGACGCGGTCTACAGTATTGACGGAGGCTTTGAAGCCTGGGTGCGCGCCAGTATCCACGGCACGTCAGCCGAACACTGGCTAGTTTTTTTAAATGGAAGTAAAATGATTAGAGTAACCGCCGTATTTAACCCGCACTTGGCATTGGCTTTTTTCAATTATATGGGGTTATAATCCCTAATTCACAAACTTTTTAGAAATGCTTAAATTAACAATTTATCCCCAGTCAATCCCTGACAAAATGGCATCTAAATCAATGGGGTTTTGCTTATTTCTGAAGGCGTAGTATCAAAGGAAATGCAGATTCAGCCATTCTGCTGGTGAGAAATTCGCCTGAGCAAGGGCGTTGTTGAATAAATCGAACATTTATCCGGCACGAGGATCAAATCACTCTCCTTCTGTCAAAATAGCGACATTGCGTGGCCCAGCAAAAGTTTAAGATTACCAACTGGTAGGCTTACCATAACGCCTTTATCACTCGTGGTTCACTCACTTTCTGGGTAGATGAAACGGCACTCCACGCCTAGTACTGCGAAGCAAAATATTCTCTGCGTGGTCGCCCACAACATTATTCCGATATGGCAATGATCAGCGTATTGATGCTAAAACGGATTTTCCGCCTGACACTTAGCGCCCTCCAGGGCTTCATCGACTCTATTATCACACTGATGAAAGTACCGTTAAATTGTCCGGACTACACCTGCATCAGTAAGCGGGCGCAGTCCGTCAATGTCCCGTTTAAAACCCTAACGCCGGGAGAAATTGCGCACCTCGTTATAAAACACGGTCAGGGGAAAAGGCAGATCTGGCAAAACTGTATTTGTCCGTAGATACAGAAACACATGAGGTCATCATAGATGACCTTTCCTTGAGCAAGGTTACCGATAAGGAAGCCTTTTTAGGGCTCATCCGCCAGACGTATCTTAAAATCAAAGTCGCCTCGGCGGAGGGGGCTTACGATAGGCGAGTGAGTCATAATGAGTTAAGGCGCAAGAAGATTAGGGCGTTAATACCGTCCAGAAGTAGAGCCCGTTATTGGTCGGCAGTCTATGTAAACCAAAATTAAGAGGTGGCGAACCAGCTCCTTAGCGTAGACAACACACGGAGGAAAAATTTAACAAGCTACCACCGACGTTAGATAGCCGAAACAGCGATGTACAGAGTAAAACAGCTATTTGGTGGTTACCTGTTGCTGCGAGACTATGATGCGCAAGTTGCACTGGCTATGGCTATGATATGTTCATTGAACAAGATGACGCTCGCCGGTATGCCAGATACTGTACGCGTTGCCTAAAAGATGCCCATTAAGGGGAATCTTTATTCCAAATCTGATTTATTCAACAAAGCCATAGCAAGAGGTAATTTATCAATCATCTATCCCTACATGCTTTGTGGTAACTTTTGCTATTGCGTGGCAGAATATATGTTAGTCCAGTTGAGCAAACATATATCCTGTGAAAGCCCCGTAACAGTGCTCACCTACCATTGCCGGATATAGCCTACACTTGGCGTAACCAGATTGAGAGATTATATATTAAAATATATAATCTTATAAGTGACTAGCTGGTATTATTTTCTCTACTGAGAAAATAATACCAGCTATCCATGGCGGCTGCTTGATTTCATTGTAAATGATATTAATAATTAATTGCATTTATAGTAATACCTAGATAAGGTGCCATTATGCTGTTGAAAAAAATTGCTTATACTCGTAACTGTCTGCACCAAGCAGCCGCTTTTTTCCAACCGTTTGGCCCACTATGTCTATTGCTAAGCGCCAGTCTGTTTAGCCAAACCGCTTTGGCAGAGAAAAAGTTCCGCGTGGTGACCACTTTCACCATTATTCAGGATATTGCACAGAATGTGGTAGGTGACGCCGCAGTAGTGGAATCCATCACAAAGCCGGGCGCAGAAATCCACGGTTACCAACCAACGCCCCGCGATATCGTCAAAGCGCAGCATGCCGATCTAATCCTATGCAATGGCATGGATCTGGAACGTTGGTTCCAGCGCTTTTTCGAGAATATTAAAAAAGTGCCAACGGCGTTCTTGACCAAAGGTATTACCCCTCTGCCGATCCGCGAAGGCCCTTACAACGGTATCCCGAACCCGCATGCCTGGATGTCGCCAAGCAACTCGCTGGTGTATATCGAAAATATCCGTAAGGCACTGGTTCAATACGATCCGGCCAACGCAGCGACCTATAACCGTAACGCCAAAGCCTACGCCGCTAAAATCAGCGCACTCGATGCCCCACTTCGCGCACGCCTGTCACGCATTCCTCTAGCCCAGTGCTGGTTAGTGAGCAGTGAGGGTGCTTTCAGCTATCTGGCTAAGGACTACCAACTAAAAGAGTTTTACATGTGGCCGATCAACGCAGATGAGCAGGGGTCACCGCAGCAGGTTCGCCGCGTAGTCGATGCAGTGCGCACCCAGCATATTCCGGTAGTGTTCAGCGAAAGCACAATTTCAGATAAGCCAGCCAAGCAAGTGGCGAAAGAGACTGGTGCCAAATACGGCGGCGTGCTGTATGTTGATTCATTATCTACCCAAGATGGGCCAGTACCTACCTATATCGACCTGCTTAGGGTTACCGTAGAAACTATCGCTAAAGGATTTAATCAATGACCAGCGAGGTTTTTGTCCGCCATGAGTTGAGCGTGGACAATGTGACGGTAACCTACAACAATGGCCATACCGCGATCCACAGTGCCAACTTTAACCTTAGAGGTGGTTCCATTTGCGCACTAGTCGGTGCTAATGGCAGTGGCAAATCCACGTTGTTTAAAAGCATCATGGGCCTAGTCAGGCCCACTGCTGGACGGGTGCTATTAAGTGACAAGCCAGTGTCAAACGCCTTGAAAAAAAACATTATCGCCTATGTACCGCAAATCGAAGAAGTAGACTGGAACTTCCCGGTGCTGGTAGAAGACGTGGTAATTATGGGCCGTTACGGCAAGATGAATTTCCTGCGTATCCCCGCGCAGGAGGATCGTTTGCAGGTTGACAAAGCACTGGAGCGCGTTGGGTTAAGCGAATTGCGCACCCGGCAAATTGGTGAGCTATCCGGTGGCCAAAAGAAGCGCGTATTCCTGGCGCGGGCGCTTGCTCAACAGGGTACAGTGCTGCTGCTCGACGAACCGTTCACCGGCGTTGATTCCAAAACTGAAAACACAATTATCGACCTGCTGCGTGCGTTGCGTGACCAAGGCCACCTGATCCTGGTTTCTACCCACAACCTCGGCAGTGTACCGGAGTTCTGTGACCAGGTGATCCTGATTAACCGCACGGTTCTGGCCGCTGGGCCGACAGCAACCACCTTTAACCAAAGCAATCTAGAAAAAGCATTTGGCGGTGTACTATGCCATATCAATCTGTCTAGGACGGATCTGCATGACCATAACGATTCCGCGTACCGTGACTGTGTTGACCAATGACGAACGGCCAGCAGTATTCTACGGCCATACCAAAAATAACCAGCCATCACAAAACCAGCAACAGGAGAAACACCCCAGATGATAGAACTCCTGATGCAACCTTTCAGCTACAACTACATGGTAAAAGCCATCTGGGTCAGCGCCATCATCGGTGCTGCCTGCGCGTTCCTCTCGGCCTACCTGATGCTGAAAGGATGGTCGCTGATGGGTGATGCTTTGTCGCATTCCGTGGTGCCTGGCGTTGCCGGTGCCTATGCTCTTGGCCTGCCCTACGCCGTCGGCGCATTCTTTACTGGCATACTGGCGGCGTTGGCGATGGCGCTGGTGCGCCACATCACCCGCCTGCGCGAAGATGCGATCATTGGATTCATCTTTTCCACCTTCTTTGCGGTTGGCCTGTTGATCGTTTCACTCAATCCGACTTCGGTTAATGTGCAGGCAATTATATTCGGCAACATTCTTGGCATCGCCGACAAAGATGTACAGCAGGTTGAAATCATCATCGGCATATCGCTGTTGATCCTGTGCTTACTGTGGAAAGACCTGCTAGCGGTATTCTTTGATGAAAATCATGCGGTTTCGATCGGCATGTCGCCATTGCGTCTTAAGATCTTATTCTTCATCCTGCTCAGTGCCTGTACAGTAGCCGCACTGCAAACAGTAGGTGCGATCTTGGTGATCGCTATGGTGATTACGCCAGGAGCCACTGCTTATCAACTGACTGACCGTTTCAGCCGATTGGTGCTCATCGCCATCACTATAGGCGCGTTAACCAGCGGTATCGGTGCCTACCTGAGCTTTTTCCTCGACGGTGCCACCGGTGGTGTGATCGTTACCTTGCAAACGCTAGTATTCCTGGTGGCCTTCTTCTTTGTCCCTAAGCATGGTTTGCTAGCGTCAAAACGCCGTATGGCACGTAAATACCCTGGGGGGCACTAATGGAAAATTTGTATCAACTGTTCAGTGAACCTTTTGCTTACCCATTTATACAGCGGGCGATTATCGCCGCCATCGCCACTGGCGTGATCTGCGCAGTACTGTCCTGCTATCTGGTGCTCAAGGGCTGGTCACTGATGGGCGATGCTATTTCTCACGCGGTGCTGCCAGGCATGGTGATAGCGTTCGTACTCAGTATTCCACTCGCGATCGGTGCCTTTCTTTCCGGAATTTTCTGCGCGGTGGCTACTGGCTATCTAAAAGAGCACAGCCGGGTAAATGAAGATACGGTAATGGGTATCGTCTTCTCTGGCATGTTCGCCTTCGGGCTTGTGCTATTTTCGCGTATTGACACTAATCAGCACCTGAGCCATATTTTGTTCGGCGATATGCTGGGTATTACCCACAGTGAATTGAAGCAAACGCTGTTAATCGCTGGTGCCACCCTAGTGATAATGGTGCTAAAGCGCAAAGACTTCATGCTTTACTGCTTTGACCCACACCATGCACAGGTGATTGGCCTGCCGGTGAAGCTGCTGCACTACGGACTACTGTGCCTACTTGCGCTGACTATTGTCACCTCGTTGCAAGCAGTCGGGGTAATTTTAGTGATCGCAATGCTGATTGCACCAGGCATCATTGCCTTTATATTATGCCGTAGTTTTGACCGCATGATAATTGTCGCAACGCTGGTTTCGGTATTTTCCTGCGTGCTCGGCACCCTGAGCAGTTTCCATATCGACTGCGCTACCGGCCCATGTATCGTGATCGTTCAAGCAATGCTGTTCGTCATCGCTTTGCTTTACAGCAAACTGCGACCGTTGCTGCATTATCAGCAGGTATTGCTCAAAAAAGATAAACTCTGATAAGAGCGCAGCGTGCACTCGCCACCGCGCAACTCTAACCTAATCGGTCTAGGTCGCTGAAACTCGTCCTAGCGCCTTCCTTCCTTCTCTTGACACCCGACAAATAAACCTTTTTTGATGTTCATAACGGCGTTATTGAATAAATCGAACATTTGGCCGCCATCGCCACGAGGATCAGATTACTATCCTTCATCACTAACTTGAAGGCTTACAACAACGCCCTTATCACTCGGGGCTAACTTACTTTCTGGGTAGGTGAAACGGCACTTCACGTCTGGTACTGCGAGGCAAAACCTTCTCTGCGTGGTCGCCCAAAATATTTATTCCGATATAGAATGGCAAATGACCAACGTATAGATGCTGAAACGGATTTTTGGCCTGACACTTCGCGCCCTCCAGGGCTTCGTCTACTCCATTTTCACACTGATAAAAGTGCCGTTGAACTGCCCGGACTACACTTGCATCAGTAAGCGGGTGAAATCCGTCAATGTCCCGTTTAAACCCCCAACGCCGGGTGAAATTGCGCACCTCGTTATAAAACACGGTCAGGAAAAACGGCGGCTCTGGCGAAAACGGCATTTAGCCTTAGATACAGAAACACATAAGGTCATCTGTGCTGACCTTTCCTTGAGCAATATCACCGATACGGAAGCCTTCCTAGGGCTCATCCGCTAGACATACCTTAAAATCAAAGTCGCCTCGGCGGATGGGGCTTTCGATAGGCGAGTGAGTCATGATGAGTTAAGGCGCAAGAAGATAAAGGCGTTAATACCGCCCAGAAGCGGAGCCCGTTATTGGTCGGCAGTCTATGTAGACCAAAATTAAGAGGTGGCGAACCAGCGCCTTAGCGGAGACAACACACGGAGGAAAAATATAACAAGCTACCACCGACGTTAGATAGCCGAAACAGCGATGTACAGAGTAAAACAGCTATTTGGTGGT
>JAAKDF010000016.1 GCA_011754105.1 Serratia symbiotica | reverse complement strand
CCGAACTCAGCAGTGAAACGCCGTAGCGCCGATGGTAGTGTGGGGCCTCCCCATGTGAGTGTAGGACACTGCCAGGCATCAAATAATGCAGAAAGCCCCAAGCGTAAGCTTGGGGCTTTCTGCATTAGATCCAAGGATCTAATAATTACGGCCTGTGATCGAAAGAGTCGGGAACACTTTAGGCATTGCTGTCAAGCAATTAAAGATCATTGGGGTGGTGTGGAACAGGCTCAGGCTATAGCCTGCTGCTGCGCTAGACACATCCTTAGCCGGGTTTATACCGCCCGAGTGTTATACCGCCACCGCGTGACTGTTATATTGGTTAAATAAATCGGATAAAGAGTCCCCTGAATGGGCCTCTTTCAGGCAGCGCGTACAGTTTCTGGCATACCGGTGAGCATTAGGCAGTGCTATGCATTGCCTAATGCAATACTATGCATTGCCATAGTCTCTGCAGCTTGCGCATCATAATCTACCAGCGATAGATGACCACAAAATAGCTGCTGTACTCTGTACATCGCTGTTTCGGTTATAGAACTTTGGCAGTAGCCTATCATACTTTTCAACCGTGTGTTGTCTCCGGTAAGGCGCTGGTTCCCCACTGCATTTCGGTCTGCATAGTCTGCCGACCAATAACGGGCTACGCTGCTGGGCGGCATTAAGGGCGTTGTTTTAAGCTCTCCAGTGTGTGATCTTTAACTTTTTCTTGGCCACGCAATGTTGCTATTTTGACAGAAGGAGAGTGATCTGATCTTCGTGCCGGCAAAATATTTGATTTATTTAACAAATCCAAGATAAAGTTAAAAACAACCATTATGGTCTCGTAGAGTGGCTATTTCAAAAGCGCCAGTTGGCGTTTTGACCGTTTTCTTGGCGAACCTTGGCTTCAACATCCCAAGCCAGATGAAAGTCGAGTTCAGCAGCCAGTGCACTTTGGTTAAATGCCTAATCAGATTGGTTAAGATGCATTTTTACCTGCCAGAACCTGACCATCCTGAAGTGCTTTCAGGGCTTTATTAACATCGAATAGTATAGAACATACATCATTACTTTGTATCGGTATTTTACTGGAATAACACATAATTTATAACACTACCTACTACTCGATTTCTTTTATTCATCAAACAATCCCAAGATCAAGGAACTGCTCTGCTTTACCGGCTTAATGAGCAGTTTATACCACCACCAGTGCCTGAAGCGGTTATAGCGCCTATTTTCAGTAGTGGCCGGACAAATGTCTACTGGTCACTGTTCTGTAGACAGACAGCGTCTAATAGGCGGACGAGTGGATGATTAACACTTTACGGTTTTGGTTATGGGAGCAGGTGCCCATCAGGCGGGTATAAGTTGCATTAGGCAACACGGCGACTGAGACCCGCCGCCGACATCTGTAACACCGCGTTTCCCTCGTGGGGGTGATAGCCCACATCATCAATAACAATGGACAGTTTACCAGCTTGTACGGCGTAAACCTGCACCAAGCAAGTAATCAATACGGCAGTATTTATTTTTAAATCGCGCAAATCTATCTTCCCAACCACGGCAGTGGGTTAACCGCCTGACCTTGGCGACGAATTTCAAAATAGAGCGAAGGTGTACCTTGGCCACCGCTGGTGCCTACCAGAGCAATTGGCTGACCGGCACGCACCTGCGTGCCGACATTAACTAGTGCGCTCTGGTTATAGCCATACAGGCTCATGTCGCCTTTCCTGTGCTCGATCACCACCACCAGGCCATAGCCCTGTAGCCAGTCGGCCAGCAATACGCGACCATCGGCGATGGCTTTTACTTCACTGCCTTCTCTTGCTTTGATCACCATACCTTTCCAGCGCAACTCGCCATGTAGCGGTTCGCCAAAGCTTTGCAGGGTAGAACCCCGTACTGGCCATATCGCCTGACCCTCAGGGCGTCCAAGGCCACCAGTACGCGCCATCAGCGAACGATTGGCCCCGCTTGGCTGATAAGGCGTGCCGGTTTTCTTTGCCTGCTGTTCTTTAGCATGCACTTTGGCGGCCTCACGCGCTTCACGTTCGGCGCGGAGGCGGTATTCACGTTCGGCACGGACGATCTTATCGCGCAGGCGTATTTTTTTTTGGCGCAGTTCTACTAGCTGCTGCTGATCTTTCTCCAACGAAGCTTCTATTGCTGTTAGCGTTTTCTTACGGGTGCTGCGCGCCAACTCTAGCTTTTGTTGCTCTATCTGCTGTTTTCCCAGTAGCATTTTCAGTTGTTTTTTTTTAGCCACCAGAGGTGTCTTTTGCTCCGCCAGTTTGTTACGAGTTTTTTTCATTTCTTCAATGGGTTGCTGACGTGCTTTGTTCAAATAGCTGAAGTAGGCCAGAATACGTTCGCTACGTTGAATTTCCTCACCGCTGAGGATCAATTGCTCTGCGCGGTGCTGCCCATGACGAAAGGCAGCGTAGAGCTGTTTGGCGAGTATACTCTGCTGAATAGATTGTTGTTTTTGCTGCTTGGTGATGTATGCATTCAGACCGTAAATATCTTCATCCAACTGGTTAAGCGCACCCTGAGTATCGCGCATTTGGCGACTAACTTGGGCGATAGTCTTTTCCTGCTGTCTGAATTGACCCTGCAATGATCTGCGCTGTTGCAACTGGTGTTTCACCACCTTTTCTTTTTCGGCGATGCTTCGTTGGATGTCTTTGAGCTGAGATTTATTATCTCCAGCAACATAGCTGGAGAGGGACCACAACAAGACGCCAACGCAAAATACGCTAGCACGTAGGCTTGTCAATCTCCTTAGCGCAGTGCGTTCAGGCAACGGCTGGCTATCTGCGTTTACGCTTTGGATTACTTTTGATAGTGGGAAAAACGCGATTTCTTTCATATGAGGAGGATTATTTCACGATGAATAGCTGCTTACCAGGCCATCTCTCAATGGATTTACTTACCTATTCCACTGCGGCACTCATGGTTATCACCCCACCTTAGTTATGTCAAAGTTGCGGCAAGCGGCGCGGATTTTTATATTATGACGATGAGAATTTCTTAGTGTAGCCCGCTTTTTCTACATCAGCGTTTGCTTATTGTGGCATTGTTAAATAAATCGAAATTTTTACCGCCACGAGGATCAGATCACTCTTCTTCTGTCAAGATAGCGACATTTCGTGGCAAATTAAAAGTTCGATTTATTTAACAATGCCGGTCACCTGTCGCTGCGAGATTATGATGCGCAAGCTGCAGAGGCTGTGGCCATGATCTGTGCATTAAATAAGATGACGCTCGCCAGTATTCTAGAAAGTGCACGCGTTGCCTGAAAGATGCCTATTCAGGGGACTCTTTTATTTCAAATCTGATTTATTCAACAAATTCTCAAAAAGCTTCAGTAAAACTGATTTTATCCTGAATTTTTTCTTAAAAAACTAGATGAATAGTCTATCCTGACATACATTGCTGAAGGATTAAAATGGCTTGAAGATGAAATAGCCCCACCGGAACTATAAATTGCAGAAAATCAGGAAGATGGAGTTTAAAATATGTCCGTCGATCTGGCTAAAATTGATGGTGGGAGGGTTGCATGACCAGTCTTATTTAGTAGCACTGATACACAGGCAGATCTTTATCTTCGTGCATTTCTGGATAGCTCAACGCCATGCTATTTTATTATGGTGGCAGGTGCTGGCTCAGGGGAAACAACATCTCTGATTAAAGCCCTCGCACATTTGGCTGGTATCCATGGCCCTGATTACGTCGTGCCAGGCAAAAATATCCTGTATTACGTATACTGAAGCATCTGTTATTGCTACTGACGTTGATAACTCATAGTTATTTTATATTGCACCTATTCATGGCTTTCTTTGCTGATTGGCTTACAGTGATAGTTTCTCCCAATGAATACCAAAGGATAAGCACCCGTAATTGGCTTAAGAGAACCTAATATATCGATAACTTGCGTTTGATAGGGGAACGACGCGTAGTCGCTTCATTTTTATCACTTCTGGCGGTATGTTTCACATCTCTTTATCAAGATCGTTATCCTGACAGCCAGCAAATCTAAGTTCCTGGGTTCTTGCTCCCGTCAGCATGATAATTCTGGTAACCGTTTTAGTAATGATAATACCGGTGTAACCCGCTAGATCAGTGAGAAAATAAGGAAACTCCTGAGCCGTTAGGAAAGGGAAATATTTTTTCTGAGGTGGGGTTAGCGCCGAGGCCAGATCGGGTGCAGGATTATAATCAGCCCGTCCGGTAATAATGGCATAACGGAATACTTCACCGCAGCGCTGACGCACTTTACGCATCTTATCTAACGCACCGCGTTTTTCCATACGTTTCAGCGTTTCAAATAACTCCATCGGTTTGATTTCTGCGATGGGCTGCTTCCCGATAAAGGGGAGAATATCCTTCTCGAAGGTATCAATAATTTCATCACGGTAGCACAGTGGCCAACGGTAAGCCTTGGATTTATGCCATTCTCTGGCAGTCGCTTCGAAGGTATTATTGATAGAGAGTTTCTGATCTAACTTCCCGGCTTTCTTTACTTCCCTAGGATCACCACCTACAGCGAGTACCCTCTTTGCCTTTACTCTTTCGTCTCGTGCAACCGTAAGCGAAACAATAGGGTAAGCGCCAAAGGATAGGCGCTTCTCTTTACCGTTGATGCAGTATTTCATGCACCAATAGCGATAGAGCCATTAGATCCAACTTCCAGATACAGACCACCGCTAGCAGAGAGCTTATAAGGCTTATCTTTTGGCTTGGCGGTGTCTACTTGTCGTGCTGTTAGCTTCATTGGGGTATCTCCAGAATAGTATCAATTCCATGCTCCCCATTATGCCCTTAAAATCGTATTGGTTCCAGTTGACGTCGGTTGACACCCCTGGATGTTAACGGTCTATTTTTCTAGAAGTTATAAGGGATTTTATTGATTTAAGAAAAATTTAAATAAAGTCAAATGGCGGAAGATCACAGGAGTCATAACCTACCTATGGCCGCTAGCGGCCCCAACCAGATTTTAAGTCCGGCCGTCCCACAGGGAACGATGATTTTCCTTTGTAAGCAAAAAAAAAGAGACTAATTATAGCACAGTCCATCTTTATCGCTATAAGGGAAAGTGGCGGCAGCCCGTCTACCATAATCATAATAGCGCGATATAAATTTGACGCTAATCAGCGTCAACAACATCTAAATGACGCTACAAAACGAGATAAGTAGACAGCGCCAAATGCCCACCTTGCCATTGATAAGGTGGGCATTTGGCGGCAAAATAGCCACCATAACTCGCTCAGTTTGCGCTTCCTGCCCTGGCAGCTCCTTTTTTATTTTTTACTATCAGTACAATAAATATGAAAACGACATCACTACCTGCGGCACGTTTGGGCCGACAGGCGCTTTTATTCCCACTTTGTCTGGTGCTGTTTGAATTCGCCGCCTATATAGGCAACGATATGATCCAGCCAGGTATGCTGGCAGTGATAGCGAATTTTAACGTTGGCGAAGAATGGGTACCGTCATCAATGACGGCCTATTTAGCCGGTGGTATCTTTTTGCAGTGGCTACTCGGCCCGCTGTCAGATCGCCGTGGCCGCCGCCCGGTGATGCTTGCCGGAGTAGCGTTCTTTATTGTTTCTTGCCTAGCCATCCTGTTAGTGACTAATATTGAGCAGTTTATCTTTATGCGCTTCCTACAGGGCATTGGTCTGTGCTTTATCGGCGCGGTTGGCTACGCCACTATTCAGGAATCCTTCGAAGAAGCAGTGTGCATCAAAATCACTGCGCTGATGGCCAATATGGCGCTGATCGCACCATTACTTGGGCCATCGGCTGGGGCGGCAATGCTTCATGTCGCCCCATGGCAAAGTATGTTCGTGCTGTTTGCGGCGCTGGCGGCCATCGCCTTCTATGGCCTGTGGAAAGCGATGCCGGAAACCGCCACGTTGCAGGGAGAGAAGTTCTCCGCCGTTAACCTGTGGCGTGACTACTACCAAGTATTGAGCAACTGCAGGTTTATCTACGGTGCATTGGCGGTAGGTTTTGCCAGCTTGCCGCTACTGGCCTGGATTGCCCAATCGCCGGTGATCCTGATCAGCGGTGAATCGCTGTCAACGCTGGATTACGGCCTGCTGCAAATTCCGGTGTTTGGTGCGCTAATCATCGGTAATTTAACGTTGGCATACAGGTCGGGCAAAAACAGCGTGGAGCATCTGATCAAGCGGGGAGCAATCCCAATGATATTGGGGTTATTGACCGCCGCGCTGGCTAGCCTGTTCTCCAGCCACGCCTACCTGTGGATGACCGTCGGGCTAAGCCTGTACGCCTTTGGCATCGGGCTGGCTAATGCTGGTCTGTATCGCCTGACGCTTTTCACCAGTAACGTTAGCAAGGGCACAGTATCCGCTACGATGGGTATTCTGAGCATGCTAGTGTTTACCATCGGTATCGAACTTTCCAAGGTCGCCTACTTTTGGGGCGGCAGCGGGTTGTTTAATCTGTTCAATCTGATCAGCGGTCTATGCTGGCTGGCATTGGTGGTATTGTTCCGTCTCAAGCGCTGATCGCACTAGCACAGGGTTAAATGCACCTCTTGCCCACTCGCTAAACAGCCTGTCGTCGCGCAGCAGATGTTGGTTACCCTTGCAGCGGGTAAAACTGCTGTGGTCAAATAATTCCAGCAACTAAATCGCTAACTTGTGTCCAATGATGAGTCGATAGAGGAAGTCAACGGCATTGATACTGCCCTGTGTCACGTTAACTTCGCGGATCAATGCAACGAACTGTTCGATGCGGCGGCTGAGGTAGTAAAAATCCAACACTACTACCGTGAAGTGGCCCAGTAGGGCTGGGCTGCATTGCACAATGGTATCCGCACACGAACTTCATCCTCGCCCAGCTTAGCGGCCAGATCGGCACACCCACCAAGCTTCGCAGCTAAACAGCGGTAAGATGCGCTCCAATAAAGCCATCTTTTCGGTACTGAAAATTCGGCAAATGCAGCTAGCCACGCGGCTGATTGTCCCAGTATGCAGCAAGTTATCGATCATCTTAAATCCAGCATTTCATCCAGTGCTGACAGCTCCTATACGCCTTAGGCGGGGTGGCTCCAGACCAAGCTGATCGGCATCCTGCTACTGATGGTAATCAGCCAATAACTGCAATAAGCGGCTTTCGTCCTGCTGCACTTTTTCGATTGCCAGTGCGATGCCACCAGCGATCAGTAGTTAATGATGCGCCATCAGGTTTGCCAACCCGCTATCGGTCAGTTGGCGCGCCTAATAGAAGACCGCTAACTGCACTGCCCACTGGGGCAGTAACATTTCGGTCAGCTTTGGTCAACGCCACCGTCAGTGCAAGCCGTCCACTCAGCTGCAAGATCGCCAAATGTTCGCTGGTTTGCGTTATCATATCATCATCACAGGCCACCACCAGCAATGCATGGTAGATACCGCCAACACAGGCCAGCATGTTCGCGAGAAACTTTTTTGGCCTGGTACGTTAATAAGCCACAGCACTTAGCTATCAGGTTGTGGCCAGTAGGCATACCCTAGATCAATGGTCATGCCGCGCCGTTTTTCTTCCGGCAGGCGATCCGCGTTTATTACGTAGATCTCCTGCAATAAGGTGGTCTTGCCATGATCGACATGGCCGGCGGTAGCGATAATCATGCGCACAGCGCCTTAATCAGCGCGCTTTCTTGTTCCAGTCAGCGTAGATCCAGCCCACAGTCTCCCGTCGCTAATACGGCCAATCACCGGCTGTGGCAGGTCGCGCCAGCGTTCTGCTAATGCTTACAGCGCCGCCCCGCGACCGCCTAGCGGAGTAAACGTCAGCGCGCAGTAGCTGGGCAGAAGATCGATTGGCAGCTTGCTGTATCGCCCATTGCAGACGGGTCAGCAAGCGCAACTTCGGCAGCTGTTCCCGCCAACAATTTAGGCTGCTGATAAAGCAGTAACGTGGCTTCCAGTGCCCCTTGCCAGAGTGATCTTTGCCAACGCGCAATGCACGCTTAAGCGGATACTGCTGAGCGCCTTTTTACTGACGATGATGCCAACCTGGATGTCTCCCACTAGATTGTCTCCGGAAAAAAGTCACTAGACGATGCCCCAGCGGCCAGTAGCCGCTGGGGCATCGTCTCAGCTGATAAGGCCGTATTGTGCCATGTCGATTAACGATCAACTGCCCAGATAGATCAGTGGCCGTCGGTATGCCCCGTTCAGCCCTAAGCATCGCCAGTTTCGCCTCATTGACCGCCGCAGTAAAACCCTGAATGCTGTATAATTGCTGGTATGCACCTTTTCATCAGCAGCGCAGTCTGCTCGTTAATGGTGTTGCGATAGTCTTTCAGGTGGGTGCGATTGTTCGTGCCGAACTCTGCCAGTTGGCAGCCCGCCTGACGCATTACGTCGGGAATACGGAACGCGCCGCCGCCGATCTCCACCAATTCGCCACGCGACGCCAAGATCTGTTTGCCGGGCGCTATCGCCGCCAGCATCAGCAGTTCCAGTCAGTTGACAGAGCAAGTCCGCCCACCGCCTGATCGCGGTGGCCACGCCAGGCACCATCCAGGTCGTACTCCAGTGTCACCGCGGTGCCCATGTCACTCGTCGCTGCCACCATCGCCGATTTCCCTAGCAAGGCGCTGCCAAGTTTGGTGTGCAGCACAGTGCAGCTAAGGTTGAATACCGGTTGCAACGCCGAACGCTGCTGCCTGGCCAGTAATTTTTAAGGCTTGAAGCCAGGCGTAGCAGTTTGCTAACCAACGTCTGCCCTATTGTACCACCAGCGATTCAATTGCGGGTTCACGCAGCAGACGATCAATAGCGGGTAACTGTCTGTAAATCAGGTGTGGTTCAATGCTAATGGTCGCTAGGTTTTCAGTTTAGAGGGACTGCCTCCACGATCGCTGAGAATCAGGAAACAAGCTCGGCATTGCCGTTGTTACCATAAGCCAGTACGACATTTACCCATTTCCTTATGTTAAGCGCATAATGGTGTAAACGTAGCAATTTGTCCGTTTGAACACCAGCAGCCCAATCGGAAATGTATAATCATCAGAACCCACGATTATTCCGCGGGGAACAGGAATGAATTGATGCTGCTGCGGCTAAAGCTTTCTTCTTCCCTTCTGGCGTCCAGTACCAGCGATGCCAGGTAGTTTATCGGCATGGCACAATACGTATATCATATGCGTGCCACCGACACCAACCGGGTCGTACAAGCCGGCGTTCTTAGTAGCCTCGGGTGTTCAGTTCATAAATACGTTCTGCTACGATGCTTTTCATCTCTACTTTGTTTCCAAAGTGAATTGCAATAGTGAGGCAGGTCTTCACGCAGGAAGGCTTATGGCTCCTGGCTGACGTAAAGGCGGTCAACGCGGTCAACGCACAGGGTACATTTATATACCTGGTTCTATTCCTTGTTCATGCGTGTCACGTCAAAGGGACAACCAGCAATACAGTAACCATAGCCGATACAGTGCTCGGACTTGAAATCGACAATGCCGTTAACGTACTGGATAATCGCGCCTTCCGATGGGTAAGCTTTCAGCCTGCCCAGATCGGCACAGTGCATACAACCATCCTTGCGGATCAGCCACTCTAGCTTGCTATTTTCTTATACTTTAGAAAAACGCATCACCGTTCATGATTTTGCGATCAGATCCATAGGGTTATCATAAACCCCATAGATGATCCCCACGTCATCACGGATGTAGTTCCATTCGGAACAGGCTACCTGACAGGCTTTGCAACCGATAAAGGTGGTGACATAGATCAGCTTCGCTACTTCTTCATTGTGGTCGCGTGCACTCGATTCTGGTATTAGGATGTGGGTCGCAGAATGATAAATGATATCTTTAGATTGCATGGACATGATTCGTCTCTATTATATCTTTTCCACATTGACCAGGAAAGCCTTATATTCCGGCGTTTGTGAGTTGGCATCACCGAATGATAGCGGTAGGTTATTGGCGGTATAACCTTTCTTCGCTATCCCAGGAAACTCCTAATGGATTGGGATACCGGTAGTGTCAACATCCTGACCATTCAGATTCAGCGTGCGGATACATTTAGTCACCACTGCTTTGGCCTTGATATAGTCACGGTTAGAGCTAATTTTTACCCAATTCCCTTGTTTGATACCTTTTTTTCACGGCAAACCTTTCCCCTATTTCCACAAACTGCTACGGCTGTGCAATAGCGTTAAGCGTGGCAGGCTTAGTCTAACCGTGGAAATGTTTAGTCAGACGATAGGTGGTGGCGAAATAGAGAAATTTCCCCGCCGATCTCAACGCCACTAAATCATCTTTGATGATAAGTTCCGCAGGGTTGGAGACCACGTTAAGGTACAACGGGTTGGTGCAAATCAGCGTTTCAAACGGTTCGTAGTCTTCCGGAAACGGACCTTCCGCCATTTTATCGGTATCAAACAGACGCCCCCCATCCCTTCCGGCTATATGATAAACGGCTCAACACTGCTGCCCGGTGCAGCAGCACTGTAATCCGGAATATCGGCACCACTCCATTTCTCCCTATCCCAATCTAACTGTTGGCGTTTTTCATCATACGGTTTACCCGTCGGATCGGCCGAAGAACGATTATAAAGAATGCGCCGGTTCTGCGGCCATGCCCAGACCCACCACAGGGTATTGCCTAAACCAGAAGTATCTGCGTTATCGCGGCGTACCATCTAGTTACCGGCCGCAGTCCAGCTACCTGCGAAGACCCAGCAATAACTTGCCGTGATGCCATCGTCACGTAGTTGTGCAAACAAATTGATCTGCTCGCCCTTTTTAACCACCACGTTATCCTCAGCATTATGCAGATTCGCCAACGCCTTGACGTTGTTTTCTATAGCCACTTCTGCCGGGGCAGGGTTATCTGGCGTTTGGTAGTCCCAGCTCATGTTCAGTACCGCCTCTGGCACCGCGCCGCCCTCGTGTATATACATGCTACATATACGGGTGAAAATACCTGCTAGGATCTCCCTATCAGCCAACGCTTCTCCAAGGGCATCCACCCCTTTCCAGTTGCCATTGCAACCAGCTAATGGAGTTGACTATCGATGGCTGACTGAACATTTATGTCTAAATTTTTAGAGGCATTGACATCCTTATATTCACCGTGTTTCTGCTAAAAACTAGAGGTTTCAGTGTTCAACGGGGCTTTGTTGTAAGCTGTAAGCCTTCCAGTTGGTGATCTTGAACTTTTGCTTGGCTACGGGGAATGTCGCTATTTTGATAGAAGGAGAGTGATCAGATCTTCGTGCCGGCCAAAAGTTCGATTTATTCAACAACGCCGTTCAACGGATCAATAATGACCAGAAATTTTAGTTTGGAAAGTGAATCACGTATTTTATTTTTATCCTGGAACGACGTCAGCTGGTTAAAGCCCTGGTAGATATAGCAGTTGCCCTTAGAACCTGTGGCGTATTAGCAGCCAAGTAGCTTTCCAGATCTGTTTTCTGCTTGGAAGGCAAGGTCATGTAGCCCGGCAGATTTTGCAACAGCATGCCGAGATTCGTCATCTTCGCGTTATTGTAAATTTTGGCTTCCATCGCCCAGCGGAAACCCACCGGATGCGCTTCTGCTTCATTACTACCCATGACGCTAATCAAATTAGCGTTCTTCATGTCAACCCAGTGGTTGGTCATCGCACTGCGACCTAAATGTTGAAGCAAGACTTGCTACCGTTATTCCGTGTCAGACGCTTGACTGTTTATCTATTTATGGCCAGCATGCCGAGAGCGCGAATAAAATTCTGCGTTAAAAAACTGGTTTCGTTGCTGGCAGCAATGGCACCAGAGGCATATTGCATTCCGGTGGAAAACTAGCAATTGACAGTAATATCCTGTTCGTTAGCTGCAACAAAATTAGCGTCACGGTCTACCCACATCATATTAGCGATGTGGGTAGAGGCGTCGTCCCAACTGATACGCAGCCATTTTACGAACCAGCCGCACAGTATTCCGGGTACTGGAGGCAACTTTCACTGTGGATGAAGTTAACTAGACCAAAACTTTTCGGGCAGAGCGCACTACGGTCGACTAGTTGATCTGGGTCCCCTTCAATATAGGAAATACTTTTTTTACATTCTTGGTACCATTAAAGAGGCTGTACTATACATTAGTAGCCCACTGCCGAAGGAGCAGTACGTACAGTTATTACGGGTTTCACTAGCGCGCAGCAGTGTATACTGCCGGATGTCCGCTAACGTTAATTCTTAGCAAATCCAAGAGCGGTAACCGTCATTTCTGACATACCGATAGAGCAGATCTTAAAGAAATGCCTTCTGCTGATTTGCATGTTAATCTTCTTGACTTTCATTGTCACATGGTTTCATCTGATATTATCCTCCGATAAATCGGGAAGCATTAATGCCATTGTTATTATGGTTGTTACAAACTAATTATACTACAGTGAACACATACTCCTGTAGTCAAAGATAAAGTTACCAGCATCGTACTAGGGTACTGTTATTCGCCAGTATAGTATAGATATTAACCAATAACTTAATACTCCAGCAATGTCAATGCTGCTTTACCGCTTTATATCAGGCAATAAACCATGTAATAATGATAATTAATTATCATCTTTATATGGGATTAATCATCATTTTAAATATCATTTAATTAACTATAATAGTCCGACTTGACGCGGTACTTACCTTTCGCGCCGCCCATACACCACTGGAGATTACGATTATGAATTATTCACTGCCATCCCTACCGTACGCCTATGACGCACTAGAACCGTATTTTGATAAGAAAACGATGGAAATCCATCACAGCAAACACCATCAGGCATATGTCAACAACGCTAACACTGTGCTAGAAGCCTACCCAGAACTGGCCAAATACAGCGTTGAAGAATTGATCGAGAATCTGGATAAAGTGCCAGCTGATAAGCGTACCTTCATGCGCAATAATGCTGGAGGCCATGCTAACCATATCTTTTTATGGAAAAATCTCAAAACTGGCACTACTTTGTCCGGCGATCTAAAAGCCGCCATCGAACGCGATTTTGGCAGCGTTGAGCAATTCAAAAAAGAGTTCGAGAAAACGGCAGCCACCCATTTTGGTTCAGGCTGGGCTTGGCTGGTGCTGCAAGGTGACAAACTGGTCGTTGTATCTACCGCCAACCAGGATAGCCCGCTGATGGGCGAAGCCGTAACGGGCACTTCAGGCTTTCCAATCATTGTCCTGGACGTGTGGGAACACGCTTACTACTTGAAATATCAAAACAAACGGCCTGACTACATCAAGGCCTTCTGGAACGTGGTTAACTGGGACGAAGCTGCTGCACGTTTCGCAGCGAAGATGTAAAATTCTCGCTCTTCCTTAGAATATACGCCCGCCGAGGCGAGCATGTTTTTGCCAAAACACGTTAAAAGCCATCCGGTCGGGAACCGATTTGAACAGCGCTTGCGCTGGGCAGCAGGCTGAGCCTCATGGATGAGGGGTATTAATCCTCAAGCACTAACACCAGTCTCTAACTAGCGTCAGTGAGAAAAGCTCACGCACAAGCAACTAGAAGTATAACAGGTATATAAGATAGCCTATGATCACTACAGATAAGAACTTATCCCGCTAAACTAGACTATTTGCCATTTTGCTCATGGGCAGGGCTCCTAATCCTCACGTACTCCATGTACGTGCGGGTTGTTGCGTGTTACCCGTATAAAAACTGGCGGCAACAATGTACTACCCCTACTGCGATAGGCTCTAAGTCATTAAATACCATCGCCGTTCTCAAAGCTGCGGCTGGCATCGTTGAAATACTGATCCATATCCATTGAAGGTATCTCGCTTTCTGGTCGTCCTACGATGCGCGCTGGCACGCCAGCGGCAGTGGTATGCGGTGGCACAGCCTGTAGCACCACAGAGCCTGCACCGATTTTTGCACCTTTACCCACTTCGATATTGCCAATAATTTTAGCTCCGGCGCCGATCATCACACCCTCGCGTATTTTAGGGTGGCGATAGCCACTGGTTTTGCCAGTACCGCCCAAGGTTACCGACTGCAAGATGGAAACATCATTTTCCACCAATGATGTTTCACCGATCACGATACCGGTAGCATGATCGATCATGATGCCACAACCGATGGCAGCCGCTGGATGAATATCAACGCCGAAAGCGACCGAGATCTGATTTTGCATATAGATGGCCAACGCCTGCCGTCCCTGTAACCACAGCCAATGGCCGATGCGGTATGCTTGCAGTGCATGGAAGCCTTTCAGGTATAGTAGTGGCGTAGAGTATTTATCCACTGCCGGGTCACGTAGGCGTACAGCCAGAATATCGCGTGCCGCCGAGACGATCATCTGCTGATCGGCCAGGTAGGCATCTTCCACCACTTCCCGCACCGCGATAGCGGGCATGATCGAATTAGCTAACTTGTTGGCAAGAATATAGCTGAGTGCATTTCCCAGGTTTTCATGTTTAAGCAATGTCGCATGGAAAAAGCTAGCCAGCATCGGTTCACCGTTAGCCAGCGCTCTCGCTTCTGATTTAATGTTATTCCAGACTTGTTCTAACTCTTCAGGCGCTATTACATTCCTCTCTTGCCTTACAAAATAGGCTGTCTCACCGCAGGACGGTCGCGGCCCCAATCTTAAATTACTAGAGCCAGTATGCTGTTCTGGCATGGTTTTTTTAGGTTACGCGCTACGCTTTTCGCCTTTTCTAGTACGCCCCAACAGGCTTAATGCCGCTTCGCGGGCATTTTTGTTGCAGTACAATACTTGGTAAATCTGTTCGGTGATCGGCATTTCTACACCGTGACGTTGCGCCAGTGTCAATACTTCTTTGGTATTCAGATAGCCTTCGACCACTTGGTTGATGCTGTCCTGTGCTGCCTGCACACCTTTACCTTGCCCCAGCATAATACCGAAGCGGCGGTTGCGTGATTGGTTATCAGTGCAAGTTAATACCAGATCGCCCAGCCCCGCCATGCCCATGAACGTCGAGGGATCGGCACCCAGCGCAGAGCCAAGGCGGCTTATTTCAGCGATGCCACGGGTGATCAAGGCAGTACGAGCATTGGCACCAAAACCAATACCGTCTGACATTCCTGCGCCGATGGCGATCACATTCTTCACTGCTCCACCTAACTGTACGCCGATAAAATCGGGGTTGCTGTATACGCGAAAGCTTTTGCCACAGTGCAACAACTGTTGCAGATCGTCGGAAAACTGTGTATCAGTAGCCGCCAGCGCAATCGCCGTAGGCATCCCGGCGGCCAGCTCTTTAGCGAACGTTGGCCCGGAGATGACTGCCAGCCGGATGTCGTCACCCAGGGCTTCACGCGCCACATCTTGCAGCAACCGACCTGTTTCCGCTTCCAACCCTTTAGTCGCCCATACGATGCGCGCATCTGGGCGCAGATGCGGTTTTAATTGTCGCAGCACATCGCCAAATACATGGCTTGGCACTACCACTAGCACATCACGGCTCATCGCCAGCGCAAGCGGCAAATTAGCTTCGAGTAATAATGAATCAGGGAAGGATACGTCAGGCAGGAAGGTCTGGTTGCAACGGTGTTGCTGCAATTTTTGCATATGAGCAGGATGATGTCCCCACAGCACCACTGGGTTGCCATTACGCGCTAGCATAATGGCTAGTGCGGTCCCGTAAGAGCCGGCACCAATTACTGCCATTGAAGCATGGATGATTTTCATCAGGCATCCTGATGGGGTGCGGCACCTTCACCTTCCGCCTGCTGTTGTAGATAGTTAATGAACAGTGCATCAAAATTGACTGGTGCCAGATTTATCTGCGGTAAAGTGCCACGGGAAATCAGGCTAGTGATGCACTCACGTGCATACGGGAACAGAATATTTGGGCAGTATGCCCCCAGGCAATGCGCCAGTTGAGTGCCTTCGATGCCTGCTACGGAGAAGATGCCTCCCTGTTGTACTTCACACAGGAAACCGGTTTCTTCGCCTACAGACCCAGTCACGGTTACGCGCAGTACCACTTCATACGCATCGTTAGCCAGTTGGCTAGAAGCGGTGTCTAGATCAAGTTTAACTTCCGGCTGCCATTCCTGCTGGAAAATTTGCGGTGATTTCGGCGCTTCAAAGGAGATATCTTTGGTGTAAATGCGTTGGATCTGGAAAGCCATCTCTGTGCTATTTTGTTCTGACATGTGTGTAATACCTTTGGTTAAACGTTGTTAGTTAATACTCAGAAGATGGATATGCTCGCTTAAAGCGACGGATTAGGACTACCATAAGCATTAAATGCATATAAATTATCGCAATCTGCCAATTGATGAAAATTTGCGTCAGAGGTGGTGCGCCACCTATGCTCAATCATCACTTCACGTTTTGCATTATCTCCATTAATAGCTATCTCGTTAAACGTCACCCCTTTTATATTCAGCAGCGCGATAGCAGAAAAGGCAAGTTTCCTTGGTGTAGATATTGATGTCAGCCATAGATTGCTCACTTCACTGGGTTAAACAATCATTTTCCGCGAACCAGGGGCAGGTTTTTACCGTTCCAGCCGGCAATGCCTTCTTTCAATATCATAACATTGTTAAAATCGGACTTATTAAGGTTGTCTGCAGCTTCGCGTGAAGCTGTGCCGTTAGCACAAGCCACAATTATCGGCTGCGCTTTTTGCTTTTCTAGATCGCCCAGGTTACCGCTTTTGATTTCACTGGCAGTTAAGTTAATTGCATTGGTCAGGTGACCCTTACGGAAGTCATCTCTACTGCGAGTATCGACCACAACGGCGTCTTCTTTATTAATCAGGCGCGTAGCTTCACTACAAGAGATCTCTTTAACTTTAGAAAAACTACTGTTGAAGGTTATAACGATTACCATAACCAGCAGAGCAATCCAAGCCAAACTAAGTATGGGATGTTTGCTAACAAATGGCATAATTTCTTGCAGCATGGGGGGGTAGTAACTCCCGTCAGTTATAGGAAGAAATAAGTCAAGGTTCCAGAGTATACCTGCCGAGTGCAGCAAATACAGCAAATACAGCAAATACAGCAAATATGTGGCAACGTGGGCAATGAGTCTAGTCGGCTGGCAGGTGGCCGTGCAGCAATGGTAAGAGCGCATACTCTGGTGCATGTTGGTGAGTCTTACCCTTAACGGGCGATCCAGATGCGGTGCGTGTTATATACCCTGCCACAGCCTACGGCGATCGATGCACTGTAAGGCGCGCACTTGCAGCAGGCAATATAGAGAATAAAGGCACAAAGCTGTTGCCGATGCCGATATCGCCGTAGGCCATCAGCTTGACAAAACTGACCAGTACTTCGGCCAGGATGATTTCCACCATGCACCAGATTTTAAATTGGAATAGCATTTTCGCTATCCACTCTTTTAGCAACAGCGGCATGCATACCTTATCGAATAGCAGAATAGTCACCAGCATACAGAACGCCGGGATCAACTGCACAAAAACCATACACAGCGTAGCCAAGTTAGTATAATCATCCGCCACCAATCCCTGTGGTATCTGGATCAGTCTGATTTCGTTGCTAAAGCCAGCAACGCGAATATTGATAAACTAGGAAATATTCGCCAGCAGCACCATGAATAATGCTCTGATGGCATAACCGATGGGCTGCTTACGCGATTTCTCCCAGCAAGTACTGAGTATCGTTTTACAGCGTGGGCATAGCGCTCTGGTGCAAAAGCCAACGAGGAGGAGGCAGCGCCAACAGCATGTCGCATTGCGGGCACAACATAAGATTGTCCTGCCGCAAGGACGCGGGTGGCGTATGACTATGCTGCGGGTGATTTTCGTAGGAACACACCCTATTTCTCCTTAATAATATTGCTTAGCACTACAGTGATATTGTTCACAGCGCGGACGGTGTTCAAATAGTTAGCTTTTTTTCATCGCTTCCAACTCTTCCCAACGGACGAAAGCCTGCTCTAGCATCTGTTCGGCAGTAGCTAGCGCCGTCAACACGCGCTTAGTTTCGCTATGCGGACGCGTGAAGAAGTCAGCTTCTCTTATTTGTGCCTGTAGTTCCTCCATTTCCTCTTCCATTTGCTCAAGGCGCTGCGGTAATTGTTCCAATTCGCGCAGCAAGTTATAACTCAACTTGGAGGCCGGTTTCTTCAGCTGTGCGATTTTTTTTTCCGCAACAGGGTTACTCTGGCTGACAACCTCCGTACGGATCGGATTAGCCGGGGCGCGTTGATGATGCGCATCGTCATAACATCCAACAAAAGTGTTGATCACCCCGTTGCCTTCAAAGATCCAGCACTCAGTCACCGAATTATCAACAAATTGGCGATCGTGGCTGACCAGCAGCACGGTGCCTTGATAGCTATGGATCAGTTCTTCCAGCAGTTCCAGTGTTTCAACGTCTAGATCGTTCGTGGGTTCATCAAGGATTAGCAGATTGCTTGGCTTCAGAAACAGCTTAGCCAATAAAAGACGGTTACGCTCACCACCTGACAGCGCCTTAACCGGCGTCATTGCACGTTTCGGATGAAACAGGAAGTCCTGTAGGTAACCCAGCACATGGCGGTTGCGGCCGTTGACCATGATCTCTTGCTTGCCTTCTGCCAGGTTATCCATCACTGTACGTTCGGTATCAAGATCAGCGCGGTGCTGATCAAAATAGGCCTCCTCCAGTTTGGTACCACAGTGCACGCGGCCGCTGTTGGCCTTTAGTTGACCGAGCATCAATTTAAGTAACGTCGTTTTGCCACAGCCATTCGGCCCCACCAGTGCGATTTTGTCGCCGCGCTGCACTTGAGCGCAGAAACCGCGCACCAGGACTGTTTCCCCGATCTGATAGTTGACGTCTTCCAACTCAAACACGATTTTGCCGGAACGCACCGTCTCTTCCACCTGCATCTTAGCGGTGCCCATCACATCTCGGCGTTGCGTACGCTCATTGCGCAGCGTTTTCAGGGCACGCACGCGGCCTTCGTTACGGGTGCGGCGCGCTTTGATACCTTGACGGATCCAAACTTCTTCCTGTGCTAGCTTGCGATCAAATTCGGCATTCTGTAACTCCTCTACCCGTAGCGCCTCAGCTTTTCTGAGCATATATAAATCATAGTTGCCCGGCCAGGACACCAGTTTGCCACGGTCAAGATCGACAATGCGTGTTGCCATCTTGCGGATAAACGAACGATCGTGAGAGATAAAGACGATGCTGCCCTGGAACTTTTTTAGAAAACCTTCCAGCCAGTCGATAGTTTTAATATCTAGGTGGTTAGTCGGTTCGTCGAGCAGCAGCACGCGCGGCGCGCTGACCAGCGCGCGGCCCAGCGCCGCTTTACGCAACCGGCCGCCTGAAAGTGAGGACAGTTTGGTATCACTATTTAAGCCCAACTGTCGCAACACTTCGCTGATGCGATTATCGAGCTGCCACAGCTCCTGATGATCAAGAATTTCCATGATCTGTGCCATGCGCGCCAGATTTTGCTCGTTTGGTTCAGTTTCTACCAGGTGGGAAATCGCGTGATATGCCTTCAGATGCTCCGCCTGCTCCGCAACACCTTCTGCCAAAAAATCGAATACGCTGCCATCGATATTGCTTGGCTGATCCTGTTGCAAACACGCCACAATCAGATCCTGATCGTAAATTACCCGGCCATCATCCAACGGGATTTCTTTACTGAGAATTTTCAAAAGCGTAGATTTGCCGACACCATTGCGCCCCAATAAGCAAACGCGTTCGTGGTCTTCGATATGAATTTCGGTGTTGTCTAAAAGCGGCGCATCGCTGAAGGACAGCCAGGCATCAGACATGCTGATTAACGACATAGTAATTATTTCCCTGCTCTGATATGGGTGACCAGCCAGCAGTTATGGATCTGACGGTTACGGGCAAAGTCCTGTGATAAGGTCTGGGAAGTGATTTCTTTTGCCGCCAGACCTAGCGCGCTCAGCCCCGCCATATCCATATGGAAGCCTCGCTTATTGTTCGAGAACATGATAGTACCGTTGCGGCGCAGCAACCGTTGCAAATTTTTCATTAGCTCCAGATGATCGCGCTGCACATCAAAGCTGTTCTCCATGCGTTTGGAGTTGGAGAAGGTAGGCGGATCGATAAAAATCACATCAAATTGCTCACGAGCGTTGTTTAGCCACGACAGGCAGTCGGCCTGGATCAAGCGATGTTGATAGCCAGTCAAGCCATTGGCTCGCAGGTTTTTCTCCGCCCACTCCAGATAGGTGCGCGACATATCCACCGTGGTGGTACTGCGCGCGCCGCCTAACCCAGAGTGCACGCTGGCAGTGCCGGTATAGGCGAACAGGTTGAGGAAGTCCTTGCCCTTGCTCATCTGGCCCAGCATGCGGCGCGCAATGCGGTGGTCGAGGAACAGGCCAGTATCGAGGTAATCAGTCAGGTTAACCCATAGCTTAGCTTTGAACTCTTCCACCAGCAGGAACTCGCCATTTTGCATTAGCTTCTCATACTGGTTTTTACCTTTTTGCCGCTCGCGGGTCTTGAGTATCAACTGGTTGGATGACAATTCCAGCACCGCCAGCGTAGCATTGATTACATCGAACAGGCGCTGACGCGCTTTTTGCGCATCCACGGTCTTCATCGGCGCATACTCCTGCACCACCACGTTACTGCCGTAACGGTCTAGCGCCACGTTGTATTCTGGCAGATCGGCATCATACAATCGGTAGCATTCGATACCCTGCTTGTTCGCCCATTTATCGAGCTTCTTCAGGTTTTTGCGCAGGCGGTTGGCGAAAGCTTCCGCTACCGGCACCACACCGCTAATTCCTGGCGGCGGGTTAGCCGCCAACTGATAGTTTTTCTGCACACATTCCAGCGGGCCGTTTTTAGCCTTGAACTGGCGCTCTTCACGTAGTTGCAGGCAGCTCAACAATGCCGGTGAGGCGCTGAACAGCGATAGTTGCAAGCTGCTAAAGGCACTTTTCATGATGCGCCCGAGCATATTATGCAACGCAATCAGCGCCGGCTCGCTTTCTAGACGCTCGCCATACGGCGGATTGCTGACTACGCTGCCAATCGGGCCTTCCGGCAGCGGATTAGTTAGTTTTCTGACATCACTAACATTAAAGGTGATCAGTTCGGCAACTCCCGCCCTGCGCGTATTGCTGCGTGCTATCTTGATCAACCGGCGATCGCTATCAAAGCCTAAAAAGCGCGAGGTTGTCTGCTGTAGGCCATCGCGTGCACGTTCCTGGGCTTCGCTCATCACTTCGCACCACAGATTGACATTATGCCTATACCATGCAGTAAAGCCCCAGTGTTGGCGATGCAGCCCCGGCGCGCGATCGGAGGCGATCATCGCCGCTTCTATTAGCAGGGTTCCAGAACCGCACATCGGATCGAGCATAGGCTCGCCCGGCCGCCAGCCAGATCGCTGCACAATAGCAGCCGCCAGAGTTTCCTTTAGCGGTGCCTGACCAGCCAGATAGCGGTAGCTGCGTTGATGCAAACCTTCGCCGCTGAGATCGAGCGCCACGCTGGCTATATTACGCCGCAAGAATACATTAACGCGAATATCTGACTGCTGCTTAGCTACCGTCGGGCGCTGATTGAGCTTAAGGATAAAGCTGTCGACTATGGCGTCCTTCACCTTCAGCGCACCGTAATGGCTGTTGCAAATCTCCTTGTTGACACCACTGAAATGCACAGAAAATGTTTTTTCTACTCCAAAAATTATCTTCCAATCAACCGTTTGCACACCTAGGTACAGATCGATATCGCTGTGCACACGGAACTCGTTCAGTGGCAGCAGAATGCGCGATGCCAGCCGGCTCCACAGCAGGATTTGGTACAAAAGACGGTCGTCACCCTGAAAATCTACCCCACCCTGCACCACTTTGCAATCGTGAGCACCCAGCGCTTCTAGCTCGCTTTTTAGGAGTTCTTTCAGCCCACGCGCCGTGCTGGCAAACAGAGAGTTCATATCGTACTTATAACCAAAAAGAAAATTGTTGCGCATTATAGCTAATCCAGACCGCTTGTCATAAAGTTGCTCCATGCTATTTAATGATCGCAGGGTAATAATGGTGATCACGCTTGCCAGACTTTACGTTCATCCGGTTAAATCATTGCTGGATTTGCAGCTTTTACAGTCGTTGTTAAAAAAATCGAACATTTGGCCGGTACGAGAATCAGATGACTATTTTTCTGTAAAAATAGCGATATGGCGTGGCCAAGAAAAATTTCAAGATCACCAACTAGAAGGCTTACAACAATGCCTTTACCACTCAGGGTTTACTCACTTTCTGGGAGGCTATCTGTGCAGACCTTTCCTTAAGCAATGTTACCGATACGGAAGCCTTTTCAGGTCTCATCCGCCAAGACGTACCATAAAATCAAAGCCGCCTCGGCGGATGGGGCCTACGATATGCGAGTGAGTCATGATGAATTAATGCGCAAGAAGATCAGGGCATTAATTCCGCCCAGAAGCGGAGCTCGTTATTGGTCGGCAGAGGCGAACCAGCGCCCTTACCTGAGACAACACACGGATGAAAAGTATGACATGCTACCACCGACGTATAGCCGAAAAAGCGATGTACAGAGAAAAACAGCTATTTGGTGGTAACTTGTCGCTGCTAGATTATGATGCGCACGTTGTAGAGGCTATGGCCATGATCTGTGCATTAAATAAGAGGACTCCTGCCGGTATGCCAGAAAGTGTACGCGTTGCCTGAAAGATGCCCATTCAGGAGACTCTTTATTATTCTAAATCTGATTTAGTCAACAACTCCGTTACAACACCAACAGCGGCATAATCACTGGTGATAGCATGGGCATGGTGTTCCACCATGGCGTGCCATTGCGCGATATGGAATTAGTAAAATATCACCTAACTGGCCTTCCCGGCTCCGGTATCCTGATGACTGAAGGCTTCCGTGGTGAAGGTGGAATTCTGGTTAAGAAGGATGGCTACCGTTACCTATAGGATTACAGTATGGGGACGGAAACTTCACTAGGCGAACTAAAGAACAAATATATGTAGATTGGCCCACAAGACAAAGTCTTCCTAGACCTGCTGGCCGCACCATCACCACCATCACGCGGTGATGGTGCCTATCTTTATCTACGCCATCTGGGTGAGGCAAAGATACTGGAGCGGCTACCGTTCATCTGCTAGCTGTCCAAAGCCTAAGTCGGCTAGGGCGAGCCAGTTCACGTTGTTGTTGGCGAAGCTGTTCACGGGCATCAATGGCCGCTGGCTCTTGAGCAGGTGGCCCGGACAGTGTGGCGGCTATTCTCGAGGAAGAGAAAGCTAAAAAATCTCTGCAAAGGTGGGAGATGCAGCCTTTATTCGACGCAAAATCGATAGAAAAGTCCTTCACAGTGGTGATAAACATCTAACCCCGGTAGGATTCATCCAGAATATAAATATTAAATCCTTTATCGTCCAAGCTATCTTCGAAGAATAACTGAATGATCCCTTCCCTATCAAAGCCATCCGCCGTTGGCGGTAGATCCACCTAAGTGCTTGCCACTTTAATCGACAGGCCATGCAGTTTGTTGTTGGAAATAGCACCGTAGAACTCCACTGCGCTTTCCAGCTTCTGCACCGTGACAACTCAGGCGTTCGAAAATAGCCTCCAGGTTTGTCCGGCAGATACGTACCGCCTTGAAGCAACCATGCTCCTGGAGGCTACTGGATAAGCGCAACTCAATACATTCAGATACTAACTGCTGAATGTGCGTGCTGATTAAACCGCGCAGATGCTGGCTATAATAGAACACATTCACCGATTCCGGCGGCGTGGCTGTATTGCTGAACAGATCGGGTTTGCGGAAATCGAAATGCACCACATAATTATTGAATACGGCGGTAGGGTCATTTCTAAAATTGACGATAATCGCCAGGTGGCGGATTTCGCACGGGCTATATAGAGCTTTCGTCGTTGGTGCTGGCAGGCGCAGCGGGAATTGATGGGAGACATCGGCCACTAATTCCTGCAATTTAACGGTATCACACCGGTTACCGTTCTTGATATACCGTCGGGTCTTCGGCCTTAGCAGGCCGTTGAAATAGGCCCAGGTTACCTGTTTATTCAGATAGCGGTTATATTCCAGTAGATTCCATTGGTTGATAACTAACGATGGAATCTATCGATGGTGCCTAGTTGTACAAGTACCAGCTGTTGTAGTTGGCGCGGCCATTCGGCACAAACTTGCTGGGCAAGGCTTTAAAGGCGGCGTATAGCTTGAGGGTCAGCACGCCGATATCCTGCGGACTAGCACTGAAGCTGAGGTTGTTGCGGCGGCCAAAGCGGATCAGGTTGCGATAACTTTGCATCATTGCATCCAGCAGTTCGTTATGTGCTTCACGCACCCGTTCTATCTTCCAGTTGGCACGGTTGTTTAGGATCGCCAGTCGCTCTTCGCTCCAGCCAATTCGTTCACCAGTTGGCTGAGGATTTTTCGCCGCCAGCCAATATGCCGCCAGCTAATATAGTCTTGGGCCAACGATAGTTTTTTCACAGACTTTCAGGTAGAAACAGCGGCGAACCAGGTCGGGCCGTTTATTTCAGTCAGGTATACGCTTCCAGCAGCAGGGTTTTCAGCACTGCCTTGTAAGGTGAATCGACGCTCTTATATCGACGATCTTATATAGCTGCCATAGGCTGGCACCAAAGTACTCTTCCGCCAACAACGTGCTCAGGCTACCGAGATCCAGCCATTCGTTCGGTGTTAACACGCCTTGTGCGTAGATCGACAGCACATCATATTCGTCATAATGCGTTTCTTCTTCGCCTGGCACCATATTTCACAGAATGTGTTTGCTAGACAAGCGCACCGCAGTGCGGTAAAACTCATCTAGCAATAGGATATATTGAGTAGAGCCGCAGTTTTTACTGCCTAGGCTGCCACTTTCGTTATGGCGGAAGTGATTTTTATCGATCAGAAAAAAGCTGATTTACACCCCACCTCAACGAAGCTACCTTTTCCAGCAGGCTGCATTGCTGCTGGAAAAGGTAGCTTTCTTAGTTATCTAGCCAGGACTAATGGCAGAACCAGATATAGAGATCTGAACTGCAACTCTGGCCGATCGAAGAGGTACTACCCATCTAGTAAATGCTGGCAATCAGTAGTTCATAACTGGCTGGTTTGGCAAAAGGGCTTTCCCATTTATCTGCTAAGTCATCAAGGTAATCTTGTTGGGGTTAATCAGGGGTGTAGAAGCAAACGCCATGGAGAATATTACCCCGCAGGTAACCCAGCATAGGGGATGATAGTAATGCAATAGGGCAGGTGGCAGACGTTATACCAGTTGAAACTTTGCTTCAGTGTATCGATGTAAAGGTATAAGACATCTCACCTGATTATCCCAGTATTTTAAAAATGGGTATTCCATTGTGCCATGAGTGTTACAAGAATATTTGGCGGAAACGTGACCAATGTAACACTTTGATGATTAACCCTAAAGGATGTAACGCTTCGCTGTTTAGGTCACCGCCTCTTTAAACGATTTGGAGCTTAATGCGAAAGGCTCTTATACCCGTCATACTTTAGATTGACTGTGCGATAGTTTTCCTCGCTCAATCTAGTCACTGAATGATGTAAACGTTTGGGGATTAATAAACCTCATCCCGGAGGTTAAGCCTGTAACCCAGCGTTACTGCCTTCCTCTAACTCAAATTATTTATGGTATATCTGTAATGTTAACTGCCCCTTCTTTACCTTTAACACCTATGGCTACTTACACTGACAGTGTTGACGCTCAGTGTTAGGATGGCGGGCAAATTATAAAAACGGTAACAAGAATGTTAGATAACATTATGCGAATTGCCACCCGGCAAAGCCCGCTAGCTCTTTGGCAAGCACATTATGTTCAGCAACGTCTGATAGCCACCCACCCTGAGTTACAGGTTGAACTGGTTCCGATGGTTACGCGTGGCGACATTATTCTAGATACGCCACTGGCGAAAGTCGGTGGTAAAGGGCTGTTTGTTAAAGAACTGGAGCTGGCGCTGTTGGAAGAGCGTGCAGACATCGCCGTTCATTCGATGAAAGACGTACCAGTGAGTTTCCCACTTGGCCTGGGGATGACTACCATTTGTGAGCGTGATGATCCGCGCGATGCATTGGTATCACATCGCTTCTCTTCGATCGATCAACTTCGGCAAGGCAGCATTGTGGGTACTTCCAGCTTGCGACGTCAGTGCCAGCTACGAGAACGTCGGCCAGACCTGATAGTGCGTGATCTACGCGGCAATGTTGGCACCCGCCTTGCAAAGCTGCATAATGGTGACTACGATGCTGTTATTCTAGCAGTGGCTGGCCTGAAGCGCTTGGGGATAGAACAGCGTATCTGCTGCCCACTGAGCGCTGAAGAGTGTCTACCAGCGGTTGGTCAAGGCGCGGTAGGCATTGAATGCCGTCTCGACGATGAAACCACCCGCACACTGTTGGCACCGTTGAATCATGCCGCCACTAAAATTCGAGTGCGCGCCGAACGGGCGGTGAATACCCGGCTGGAAGGCGGTTGCCAAGTGCCGATCGCCAGCTATGCCGAACTGGTCAGCGATAGCCTATGGCTGCGCGCGATGGTTGGTTCCCCGGATGGTAGCCAAATAGTACGTGGCGAATGCCGTGGCCCGGCTGACAGCGCCGAACAAATAGGCTGCGAACTGGCGGAGAAACTACTGGCACGCGGCGCGCAGAAAATCCTGCATGATGTTTATCAGGGAAAGCCGCTAACATGACGATTCTGGTAACGCGCCCTACTCCTTCAGGAGTATGTCTGGTAAACCGGTTGCGCGCACTCGGCCAGGTTGCCTATCATGCGCCGCTGATCGATTTCATCCCCGGTTGCGACTTGCCGAAGCTGCCACAGCACTTGCTGCAACTCAACATCGGTGATCTGGTATTTGTTTTATCACAGCACTCAGTGAACTATGCCGACTCGGTTATTAATCGCGCCGGGCTGACATGGCCGACACATTTGGCCTATTATGCGATAGGTCGGGCCAGCGGGTTAGCGTTATACCGCATCAGCAGTCTACCGGTGATATACCCGTACGGGCGCGAAATTAGTGAAACGCTGCTGATGCTGCCAGCGCTAGAGAAATTGGATGGCAAACAGGCGTTGATCCTGCGCGGCAACAATGGGCGTAGGCTGCTCGGCGATACATTACGCGAGCGAGGTGCCGCCGTAAGCTATTATGAATGTTATCAACGCAACCCGGTATATTACGATGGCAATGAGCAAAGCGCCTACTGGCAGCGGGCTGGTGTTGATACGATAGTGGTTACTAGCGGTGAAATGTTACAGCAGCTCTACACTCTAGTTCCTGATTACTATCGTTCCTTGTGGTTGTTGCGTTGCTGCCTGGTCGTAGTAAGTGAACGTTTGGCTACCCTTGCCCAAGACTTGGGCTGGAGTACCATTCGCGTAGCCGATAGCGCCGACAATGACGCATTGATCCGTGTGTTAAAATAAACCTGACTATGGGATGTGCCATGATGACGGAACAAAATACCCCATCTACACCGGTTGAAGAACCCACCCCAGCGGCTGAGAACCTCCAACAGCCAGACGCTGATCGCTGTAAAGGAAAAAATACTAGTACGATGCTCGGTTCGATCTCTATCATGCTGGTTATTGCACTAGGTGCTGGCGGCTACTACTATACACGCCAGCAGGCCAAGCTGTTTCTCTCCACTAACCATGCAATGCAGCAACAGTTAGATATGCTAAAGCTGAGCTTTCAACATGAAATAAGCGTGCTAGAAGATTTACTTCGGCAACGGAGCAAAAGGCTGGACGACGCTAACCGAGAACAAACTACCTTGGCGCGCCAGTTGAATGAATTGCAGGGAAAGGTTGCCACCCTTTCCGGCAGCGATGCCAAAACCTGGCTGTTAACACAAGCGGACTTTCTAGTAAAAATGGCCGGCCGCAAACTGTGGAGCGATCAGGACGTTACCAGTGCGGCGACACTGATGAAGAGTGCCGATACCAGCTTGGCAGACATGAATGACCCAAGCCTGCTTGAGGTACGCGGCGCCATCTTTGAAGACATTAATACTCTGCACAACCTAATTCGAGTAGATTTCGATGGTATTATCCTCAGGGTCAATCAGTTGTCGAATCAAGTCGATAATCTGCGTCTAGTGGAGAACAACACCGACAAAGCACTAATGGATCAAGACAGAGATGAGCTTTCTAGCTCGATCGGTGAATGGCAGCAGAACCTGAGCAAAAGCTGGCACAACTTTATGGCCGACTTTATTACCCTCAGCCGCCGAGATGCTAGCGCCGAACCGCTGCTAGCGCCGAATCAGGATATCTATCTGCATGAAAATATTCGTTCACGCCTACTGGTGGCTGCACAAGCTATCCCTCGTCACCAAAACGAGACCTACAAAAAATCGCTGGAAACCATTTCCACCTGGGTACGCGCTTACTTTAACACCACTGATCCAGCCACCAAGGCTTTTCTAGAAGAACTGGATACACTGAGCCAGCAGTCGATATCTATGGATTTGCCAGAAAGCTTGAAAAGCCAGCCTCTATTAGAAAAAGTTATGCAGAAACGGTTGCGCAATCTGCTTTATCATTCTCCTCCTGCCGTACACCAGGAGGAGTAAGCCATGTTACGCGTGCTATTTTTGTTCCTGGTGCTGATTGTCAGCGTGCTGCTAGGGCCAATGTTAGCTGGGCATCAAGGTTACGTACTGATTCAGACTGATAACTACAACATTGAAACCAGCGTCACCGGTCTGATGATCATAGTGCTACTGCTAGTAGTAATAATAATGGCGATCGAATGTGTCCTGCGCCATATTTTTCGCACTGTTGCGCGCACTCGCGGCTGGTTTATTGGCCGCAAACATAGACGTGCCCGTGCTGAGACCAAGGCCGCACTCATCAAGCTAGCGGAAGGCGACTATAAGCAAGTTGAGAGCCTGCTGACGCGTAATGCCGATCATGCTGAACAGCCAATGGTAAACTACCTACTGGCTGCCGAAGCTGCCCAACAACGTGGCGATGACTTCCGCACCAATCAATATCTGGAGCGCGCCGCCGAGGTCGCCGATACCGATCAGTTACCCGTGGACATCACTAGGGTGCGCATTCAGCTAGCACAAGGTGAGGATCATGCTGCCCGTCATTGCGTTGATCGCTTGCTGAACCAAGCTCCACACCATCCAGAAGTGCTACGGTTAGCCGAGCAGGCTTACCTGCGGACGGGTGCCTACAGTTCGCTGCTGGAGATCCTACCATCGATGCACAAGATTGAACTGCACAGCGAAAACGAGCTACAGGCGTTGCAGCAGCAAGCTTATATTGGGATGATGAATCAGACGATGGCCGCAGAGGGTAGTGATGGGCTGAAGCGCTGGTGGACAGATCAAAGCCGCAAAAAACGCCATGAAGTGCCATTGCAAATCGCCATGGTGGAACACCTGATCGAATGCAACGACCACGATATGGCACAGGAGATTGTGTTGGACAGCTTAAAACGCCACTATGACGAACGTTTAGTCCTGCTGATCCCACGGCTGAAATCTGGCACCCTGGAGCGGTTGGAGAAAGCGCTGCATCAGCAGGTCAAACAGTATGGTGCAACACCGCTACTAAATAGTACGTTGGGGCAATTGCTGATGAAGCACGGCGAATGGCAGCAGGCGACTGACGCCTTCCGTGAAGCGCTGAAACAGCGGCCAGACGTCTACGACTATACTTGGCTGGGTTATACACTGGAAAAACTGCATCGCTTGGATGAAGCGGCGCAAATGCGTCACAAAGGGTTGATCTTGACGCTAAAGCAACAAAAAGGCGAATAAATGACAACCTCGGTTTGGCGTTGTTAAATAAATCGAACATTTTGCCGGCACGAGGATCAGATGACTCTCCTGCTATCAAAATAGTGATATGGCGTGGTCCAGCAAAAGTTCAAAATCACTAACTGGAAGGCTTACAACAACGCCCTTATCACTCGGGGTTCACTCACTTTCTGGGTGGATAAAACGGCACTTTACGCCTGGTACTGCGAGGCAAAACCTTCTCTGCGTGGTTGCCTACAATATTATTCCAATATGGCATGGCCATGACCAGCGTATTGATGTTAAAACGGATTTTCAGCCTGACACTTCGCGCCCTCCAGGGCTTCGTCGACTCCATTTTCACAATGATAAAAGTGCAGTTGAACTGACCGGACTACACCTGCATCAGTAAGCGGGCTCAGTCCATCAATGTCCCGTTTAAGACCCCAACGCCGAGTGAAAATTTCACCGATACGGAAGCCTTCCCAGGTCTTATCCGCCAGCAGTACCGTAAAATCAAAGTCGCCTCGGCGGATAGGGCTTTCGATAGGTGAGTGAGTCATGATGAGTTAAGGCGCAAGAAGATAAGGGCGTTAATACCGCCCAGAAGCGGAGCCCGTTATTGGTCGGCAGACTATGCAGACTGAAATCAAGCGGTGGCGAACCAGCTCCATTACCGGAGACAACACACGGAGGGAAAGTATGACATGCTATCACCGACGTATAGCCGAAAAAGCGATGTACAGAGAAAAACAGCTATTTGGTAGTCAGCTGTCGATGCGAGATTATGATGCGCAAGATGACGCTAGCCGGTATGCCAGAAAGTGTACGCGTTGCCTGAAAGATGCCTATTTAGGAGACTAAATATTATTCTAAATCCAATTTATTCAATAAATCCGTGACAAACTTAACCGTGACACGACAGTGCAGATCTTGCACTACAAAAGCTTTTCGAGCTTAGGGAGTGTACGACATTACGTTAATATTAATGCTATTCTAGAAGATGTATGTGTTTCTGGTCATCGCTTATCTGATGAGTAAAACCCGCCTGTTTATTCCACTGATGCAGGTCACCGTTAACCTACCGCACAAGCTGCTTTATATCACCTTCTTAGCCTCCTGCATTATGGGCACTTCGGCCTGCATATTTAGGACTCGATCGACAACACCCGCACTATCGGTGCCATGATGGGTAGCCTACTAGGTGGCCTGAGTGGTGGGCGTAGCTGGTGGGGCTAACTCGCTGGCGAGATGACGGCACTAAGCTTGTATGTGCTCTCTACCTTTGCCGCAAGGCTGCTGGGTGGGTTGGTGCATACCTTTCTCAGTAAACGCGGGCGGCACCAACTAACTGTTCAGCCCGTTGCAGGAGAGGTAACCCTGGTGTCCGAGCAGGTGCAGATGACAATTATCCTGCTGATGGACCTGAATAATATATCATCTTATTTATCAGTCGTTTAAGATATGTGCGTAAATTACTATTATGTCGCTCAATTCGCTGAGTAAATGTTTTTCCGGTAAGATGTATTTCTGATGGAACTTCTCGCATGTAACTTCCCTAATTATCTGTAGTAATAAAACCTAAACTAAAGGGCTGGAACCACCCCAGAAGCCAATGGTAAGTCTAATCGGTTCGCTGGGCAAAATCAGCATAGCCCCTTTTTGGTAACCATTCACTTTTGAGGCTACGAACGACTCTTTCCATTGGCGAATTATCCAGGTAGTTCCTTTGCGACTCATACTTTGTATATCACCATACCGCTAGAGTAACTTTCTATCTTTGTCACTTTTATATTGACTAGCCTGCTCCAAATGAAACAGGTTACTCCCATCACGCTGTTTTATTGCCGGGGTATTATGCCATTGCCCGACACACTCTATCAGCATCGACAGTTATTAAGAGGGCTGCACCGATAATTCTGCGCAGATATAAATCAAAGACAAATCAGAGATAACCCCATTTATCCTGTAGGCTAATAAAATTGATATCACCGCACCAGACGCGATTTAGTGCGACTGGATTAAACTGCCGACGCAGCAAGTTTAGTAAGGCCATGCTGCTGTCATGGTTTATCTGGTCGCAGTATTTACCCGCAGACTGAGTGTCAGCACGCATTCTTTCCACCAGGCGTCAAGCCAGCTATCAGCCTGCATCAACCCCATTCTGACGCAGCATCTGGCTGATTGTTTAGCTACCTGCGGCACTACAACTGAGAATATGCCATGTTCTTGCCCGACTTCTTTAGTCAAACTCGTCGTGCATCAATGGGCCGCTTCCCCTGTTCCTAACCAACTTTACAGTGAACACCGAACAAATTACAGATAAGCCCATATGGGCTACTTTGCTTTCAGGCATGTGATTAGCGAGAGCGTTTTACGTGGTGTGATGCGAAGAAGCATTACTTTGTGAGTTCTTATCAGCACAGCATGCTGCTTTAGTATTTCTTTTCCCCACTCAAGACGTTATATCTGCGCTGTAAGCTGTTAAATTTTAGGATTTTCAGGCGTAATGGCATTTCTAACTGGCTCGATACCCTAAAGCGCTTGCATATATAGTTGTATCCATTGACGCAGAGGATCAGGATTGAGTTCATGTGCCGGAACGACTTCACCGGCATCACGCTAGTTATTAACAATCTACTCGATAGCGTCGAGTTTAAACCCTGGGGAAAATATGCGTTTGGTTAGACGAGTTTTTATCATTCATCATCTTATGTTTACTGTTTAGCACTAATAGTGATTAAGACGTGTCCTGAATTACTGATCCACTACATTTCTTACTCTAAACTGCCTCAGTGAACAGGGTTCAACACATAATGCAAAAAGCCCCATGCTTAAGCATGGGGCTTTTTGCATTATGTGTTGCCTGGCAGTGTCCTACACTCACATGGGGAGGC
>JAAKDF010000015.1 GCA_011754105.1 Serratia symbiotica | reverse complement strand
CGGTGATGTTGCTCAAGGAAAAGTCAGCACAGATGACCTCATGTGTTTCTGTATCTACGGCCAAATGCAGTTTTCGCAAGATCCGCCGTTTTTCCTGACCGTATTTTATAACGAGGTGCGCAATTTCACCCAGAGTTGTGTTTTTAAACGTGACATTGACGGATTTCGCCCTCTTACTGATGCAGGTTGTAGTCCGGGCGGTTCAACGGCACTTTTATCAGTGTAATAATGGATTCTATAAAGCCATAGAGGGCGAGAAGTGTCAGGCCGATAATCCGTTTCAGCATCAATACGCTGGTCATTACCATATTGGAATAATGTTATAGGCGACCACGCAAAGAAGGTTTTGATTCGCAGTACCAGGCGTAAAGTGACGTTTCATTCACCCAGAAAGTGAGTGAACCCCGAGTAATAAGGGCATTTTTGTAATCCTTCCAGTTGGTGATCTTGAACTTTTGCTTGGCCACGCCATGTCGCTATTTTGAAAGAAGGAGAGTCATCTGATCCTTGTGCCGGCCAAATCTTTGATTTATTCAACAACGATTTAAGAAACACATATCGAATTTCTTTCAGCCCATTTTGATTGGAAAAATTAACTTCATTAAACTTTTTCAAAACAGGTATACCTTGTTCGTTCCAAATTATCATTGAGGTTTGGATGAACCGCATGGCTCACGATAAATTGCTCGTAACTCAAGGGATGACGCGAATTCTAACGGTACTGGAACTGTGGCGCAAATTCGAAAAAAATAAAATTGAAAAACGCTAATCGGACTTGTTCGGCGTACAACTGTACGCTAAAGTGCGATGCAAAATCCCTTAGGTAAATATAATAAGTGTGGGAGAGGTATTAAATGAAACGTGCAGTGATTACTGGCTTGGGAATCGTCTCCAGCATTGGTAATAACCAGCAGGAGGTTCGAGAGAACCTACAGGAAGGTCGATCTGGGATCACTTTCTCCCAGGAACTGAAAGATTCAGGCATGCGTAGTCACGTATGGGGCAATGTTAAACTAGACATCACCGGTTTGATCGATCGTAAATTAATGCGGTTTATGAGCGACGCATCTATTTATGCCTATCTTTCCATGGAAGAAGCATCCAAGGATGCTGGCTTAACTGCGGATCAAGTATCTAACGATCGTACTGGTCTGGTGGTTGGTTCTGGCGGTGGTTCGCCACGTAACCAGGTTGCTGGCTCCGATGGTATGCGCGCTAAAGGTTTGCGCGGAGTTGGCCCATACATGGTAACCAAGGCTATGGCCTCTGGCGTTTCCGCCTGCCTGGCAACTTCGTTCAAAATCCGTGGCGTCAATTATTCTATTAGCTCTGCCTGCGCCACCTCTGCACATTGTATCGGCCATGCGGTTGAATTGATCCAACTGGGCAAGCAGGATATCGTTTTTGCAGGCGGCGGAGAAGAATTGTGCTGGGAAATGGCCTGTGAGTTTGATGCAATGGGCGCATTATCCACTAACTATAACGATACCCCAGAAAAAGCCTCCCGCACCTATGACGCAGCACGCGATGGTTTCATTATCGCTGGAGGTGGCGGTATGGTGGTAGTTGAAGAGCTGGAACACGCGCTGGCTCGCAGTGCGCATATCTATGCTGAAATCATCGGTTACGGTGCGACCTCAGACGGAGCTGACATGGTAGCGCCATCAGGCGAAGGCGCGGCACGTTGTATGAAGATGACCTTGCAGGGTATTGATACTCCCATCGACTATATGAACGTGCACGGCACGTCCACTCCTGTTGGGGATGTGAAAGAACTGGGAGCAATCCGTGAAGTGTTTGGCGACAAAATCCCGGCACTCTCATCCACCAAGGCGATGACGGGTCATTCTCTGGGCGCTGCTGGTGTTCAGGAAGCGATTTACTGCCTACTAATGGTTGAGCATGGTTTTATCGCGCCCAGCATCAACATTGAGAACTTAGACGCACATGCAGTGGGCATAAACATCGTAACCCAGCCGACCCAGCGCCAGTTAACCACTGTGATGTCCAACAGCTTTGGCTTCGGTGGTACCAACGCTACGCTAGTCATGCGCAAGTTACTGCAGTGATCATGGTGGTGTACCGCATAGCTTAGTAGCAGTAAATAGTTACAGGCACAGTGTTTCAAGGTGATCAAATATTAAGTTAATAAGAATAAAAAGTTAATTTCGGTTAGGTTACTCCCAGTCGTGCTGGGCTAGGTATTGGTGAGCACCAATACCTGTATGAACGGCTCTAAGCAGGATAACTGGGGGACTGCAGCTGCTATCGCCACTCTCGGTATTATTGACCTGACTTAAATAACCGATCACTATCTGTTTCGCTTGTATAAGCGCCGGGGCGCTGCCTGGGTAATAACAGTATTTATCCCTATGCGTTTCAGCTCGTTACGCTGTGTATGCCCAAAATAAGCATTATCAGCCAACACCGCACGGTATATAACGTTTCATTCTGATCATTCCCCACGCTACACGCCAATACCCGCCAGATGGCGTAACACGAACTAACGTTCGTGGGCCTGTGCGAAAATCAGCATGATATTTAATAGGATACCGCTTACGTCTATTGCCATATGTATTTTGGTGCCATAACTACTGCGCGAGCGACCTAGGCTGTTATCTTCAGTGAGATCGGTTTTTTTAAGCCCCGACAGCATATCTTAGAGCCCAGATATTACTGCTATCCAGAGTCTTGAAAAACCAGTCAATAAGGCCATGAGCATTAAGGTATAAAAGTAACTTGTTAAAAATAATGTTAATAACTCCATACATCAACCATCGTTTAAAGCCGTTATAAACGGTTTTAAACGATGGTTGATGTTACTCAAATAAATCTCGCTATGGCACTCATGAACACAGTATCTAGAACCTTACGTTGATGATTTAACGATGTTCTACCCATGGTCAGCCAGGCTTGTGGAGATATAGATTTAGCAAGCAGTGAGGGCTGGATAATTGTCAATGCTTCATCGGGAAGATCGTAGCAAACTATAGTTTTATATGTTGTGTAAACAGATAGTTACTATAGCTTAAGTGATTAAGGGACACAGCCTGGTCTGAATGCCTTCAGACTCTTTTTTTTCTCGACTGGATAGCCTTTATCCATTCAGAAACTGACAGCACTTAACAGCCACAGCGTACATGGAGTACGTGAGGATTTAGAGCACTGCCCAGGGCCAAAGTGGCAAATAAAATTACCTAATGATATAGGTTATTAACTTGCGAGCGGTTTTTCATCGTGGGGCTTACTGTGCCGAATCGATTTCATCTAAATTCCCCTTGATCGCTTTGGCATTCGGGTTTTCATCCAGCTTTAGCGAACCGCCGTTGGCGATAAAGTCATGACGTTGGAAGTAGGCTTCACGCACCATCATGTAAGGGTCGGAAGAGTTGCGGAGCAGGCCATCAGAATCTAGCAACTGGGCACGAGTTTCAATGCCTTCAACCACCCATTTGCAGGCCGACATCCACAAGGTCAAGTAACTTAGCATCGGGTAGAATGCATCCGCCCAGTCGCCGCTATCTTCACGCAAGGTGAAACTCCCGTAGACCGGGAGCATCACGTATGGGCCATAACCAACATTATAATATCCCAAGGTGCTTCCAAAACGGTTCGATTTTTCTCGCACCAGTGTCGGGTTGGCCATGCCAGCCACGTCGATCAGCCCCGCCATTCCCAACAGGGTATTCAGGAAGAAACGGTTAAAATGGATCATCCCATGGTATGAGTCCCCCTTTAGGAATGCATTAACCATGCTGGCTGGCTCTTCTAGGTTAGAGGTGAAGTTTCTCAGTCCGTCACGCGCCACCATTGGCAGATAGTCACGCCAAGCTACCGCCACCGGGCGCAGTACATAGGGGTCCAAAACGTTATAGTTAAAGTCAAACATTGTACGGTTAAACCCTTCAAGAGGATCAGGTCGCCCCGGTGATTCATTATCTAGTGCACTGGCGCAGCCCACTAATAATAACGTTGCAAAAGTCAGCCCAGTCAGGCGAAATTTCATATTTTTCTCCATAAAACACGTTCTTTTTTAAGGGTGCCTGCTTGTTTATTTAAACGCTACCCTACTCTTTACTGGTAAGATTCTGTAACAGCTGAGCTGCCTCCAGCAGTAGCGTCTATTGACAACAAGTTTAACAGTTTATGCGCAAGCATGTGTTTTTGCTTGCGCAATGCGGCGCCTGATCGTAGCTTTTCCCTGTTGAGGTATCTTTTATCGCGTATTGCATCCCTCAGCAACTCCTGCCCACACCAAACCAGCCAAAATACGCAGCAGACTGGCCTTAACTGCACCGTTTTACCCTGCCACCTAAATGAATTTCGCCAGGAGAGACCGAAAAGTTTAGCTTACTAAACAGGGATCGTTCATCGCGAACACCAGTCAAACCTTTGACTTGCCACATCTAAAGATATACATGTCTCTTTGGGATAGCGAATCCCCTAGCATAAGTCGCATGTAGCCCGCTACGGATGATCCAAAGCATAAATAGACGACAATTCGCCTGATACCTAGGGAAAAAACGTGTTCAGTTTACAGCCAACCTAGCGAATAAATAGACGAGCACTTGGTGAGTAAAAAAGCAAACGCACCGGTAAGTACTTATTTTGAGGGTAAGAAAAGGTATACTACTCGGTAGCTTAAGCTACCATTCCATAGAGTCCTCGTAGTTAAACGGATATAACAAGCCCCTCCTAAGGGCTAGTTACTGGTTCGATTCCAGTCGGGGACACCATGTTGCTGTCGAACGACGTCTACAAAAACCAGCTTTATCACACAAAATTAATGAGTTAACCAACTCTACTTCGTCTACTAAATTCCACCCACTGACATGCTTACTTATTGGTATGGTAAGTTCTATTTGGTTTGTAACAACACAGGGATATGTATGCAAGGGCACTCACTGAAGTAAAGGTAAAGAAGACAAAACCTACCAATAAACCTGTGAAATTTACAGACTAATCCCAGGATTAGATGCAACGTTCAGTTAGTTAGCAATGTCAATTTTTACTCACTATTTCTCGGTTTCGCCACTCAGTTGCAAATTTATACGGCATCAAATAATACAGCGCTGAGTGCGGTCGGCACTCGCTGTGTTCCTTAAGACATTCATTGAATATTCCCCGCCGATAAACCCGTTCTGTATCGGCTTTAATTGGCTAGTTCAATCTCAACTCTAAACCAGGCTCATTATCCTACCGGTCTAGTGCCCGGCAGGTAAATTCAGGGGCCTGATCTTTTCTTATCGTCACCAGATAGTCACGAAACCGCGCAATTATGAGTGTCGATTACAACAATGTACCTAAATCAGTGTCTGATGTTGTTTGACTATTACAGATGGTTTCAAACGAGTATTAATTGGGAGAAAGGTTATGCATCTAATTAGTAAAACCTTTGTTTATCAATGAAGGAAACGATGACATTTTCATACAACGTAATTGAACGTGAGAAGCAGAGAGTTTTGCGAGCCACTATTTTAAAGAGTGAAGAAGCATGTTGATACCGATTTTTAAGAGTCGTTGCTGTATCGCGAACCCCAGCGCTGTTGAAGGACATATCAACGATTGGCTCTTTAACGCCGGGCTTCCTGGCTTGATATGTGTAGGTGGGCTGGGGAAATGCTTCTGGCATTTAGGGTTTTTACTATCACGGCGCACCAGAGCAGAAGTACAATGGGGGAAATGAACTATTAACGCAGGCTATGAGGAACTTAAAACCCGGTTTTATACAGCACATTCAGCCAATTAAAGGCATCACCAAGGATGTCAAAAAATCAGCAGGTTTTCAATTTTTTTCAGCAGTTTTTCCGCCTCGACGGATGGCAATACCGCATCAACTGGCAGATACCACCAATTGGGCTGAGCAAAAGCATGGCATTTTACCGCATCCTTTTCCGTAATCAACAGCGTTTGCCCTACTGGCGTCAGCGCCAAAAGTGACTCCAACTGGTACTTCTGATGATCGGCAAATGCTACTTCTTGTTCTACATCGGTTCCTAGATTGTCTAACATGGCAAAAAAACGCGGTGGATGACCGATACCCGCCACCGCCACCACATGTGTTAATTCAGCCACTGGACAACGCTCTCCACTGAGCATATTTACCGCCTCACTCGCGCGCAGGCGCATAGCGATTTCCCCAACATGCGCTACGCCGCCGTTGGCAACGCATGCGTCCACGCTATTGAGGCGGGCTGCGCGTTCACGCATCGGCCCTGCCGGTAGCCACCAACCGTTACCAAAGCGACGCACGCCATCGATCACGACCAGTTCGAAGTCACGCTGCAACGCATAATGCTGTAAGCCATCGTCAGTGATAACTACATCAAGCTGATGCTGCTGTAGTAATGCCTGAATCGCATCAGATCTTTTAGGTGCAATAGCTACCGGTGCGCCGGTACGCTGATAAATAAGCACAGGTTCATCACCCGCCTCACAGGGGGAGGTGTTCTGACTAAGAACCAACGGATAAACTGCAGATTTGCCGCCGTAACCGCGTGATACTACACCAACCCGGTAACCTCGTTGCTTCAATTGCTCCACTAACCAAATCACTATCGGCGTTTTGCCATTACCACCAGCGGTTAGGTTGCCCACTATCACCACCGGAACCGGTGCGCGCCAGCTTTTACGCAGGCCGCAACGATAACTAAGGCGGATCAGCGTACTGAATAGGCCATACAACCAAGACAACGGCAGCAGTATAAGATAAAGCAGAGAGCTACCTGACCAGACACGGTTAATCATTCTTGACCAAATTGCAAACGATACAATTGCGCATAGATACCTTGCTCTTCGAGTAATGCAATATGTTCACCACGTTCAACAATGCGACCTTCCTCTATAACCAGAATTTCATCCGCCTTTTCAATCGTTGACAAACGGTGGGCGATCACCAACGAAGTGCGATCTTTCTGCAATTCGTCCAATGCCGCCTGAATAGCGCGCTCAGACTCTGTATCTAGTGCGGAAGTTGCCTCGTCCAGGATCAAGATCGGGCAATCACGCAGCAATGCACGCGAGATGGCGATTCGTTGGCGTTGACCACCGGACAGCATTACGCCATTCTCACCGATTACTGTATCCAACCCATTCTCCATCTTATCGATAAAGTCCATCGCATAGGCCATATGCGCCGCTTTCTCGATTTCTTTGCGGCTATAGCGTGCTTCATGTGCGTAAGCAATATTATTAGCGATGGTGTCGTTGAAAAGATGAACGTTTTGCGAAACCAGAGCTACCTGATCCCGTAGAGAAGCCAACGTATATTCACGCAGGTCATGCCCATGCATCAGGATCTCACCTTCCTGAATATCGTAAAAACGGGTCAATAAGTTGGCAATTGTTGACTTGCCTGAACCAGATCGTCCTACCAATGCCACAGTTTTACCTTCCGAAATGCTCAGGTTGATATTACGCAGCGCCGGAATTTCTCTACCTGGGTAATAGAAGGTCACGTTACGGAATTCGATATCGCCTTTCGCACGCGCTACTTGACAAGTACCGGTATCTTTCTCCTGCTCCATATCCAAAATTGAGAATAAGGTATGACAGGCCGACATACCGCGCTGTAACTGGGTGTTGACGTTAGTTAGCGATTTCAGCGGACGCATCAAGGCGATCATGGAAGAGAATACCACGGTAATAGTACCGGCGGTAAGTGTTTCCATCACACTTGGGAAGCTGGCGGCATACAGTACAAAGGCCAAGGCTAAAGAGGCGATCAGTTGGATGATAGGATCGGAGATGGAGGAAGCGGATACCAACTTCATACCTTGTTGGCGCATGCGATTGCTAACCGAGTTGAAGCGATCGGTTTCGACCTGTTGCCCGCCAAAAATCAATACCTCTTTATGCCCCTTCAGCATTTGCTCGGCACTAGTGGTCACTTGCCCCATAGTATTTTGCATGTTTTTACTGATATTACGGAACCGCTTAGATACGATGCAGATCGTAATTGATACGATAGGTGACAATACTATCATGATCACCGAAAGCTGCCAGCTGTAATAAAACATCATACAGAACAGTGCGATAATCGATGAGCTTTCACGCACCATAGTCACTAGCGCGCTGGAAGCAGATGATGCTACCTGCTCTGAATCGTAGGTAATACGTGACAATAACGTGCCAGTGGACTGTTGATCAAAGAAAGAAACTGGCATTCTCATCATGTGGCCAAATAGACGGCGGCGCATATGCATCACCACCATGCCGGAAACCCAGGAAATACAATAGCTGGAAATAAAGCTGGTTGTACCGCGCACTACCATCAAACCAATAATGGCCATTGGCATCCAATGTAGGATACTATTCTTGGTTTTTCCAAAACCGTCGTCCAATAAAGGTTTAAGCAAAGACAGCATAAAGGCGTCGCTTCCCGCGTTAACAATCAATGCTACACCAGCCACAATTAAGCCGGCCTTAAAAGGCGTGATCATCGGCCATAGGCGACGGAAAGTCTGCCAGGTGGAGAGATCATTATCATTCATCATGCCAATACCAGCATCGAAAGAAATATCGGCTTATTTTACTCATTACCACCCTCTACGCTAAACCGTTGGTGATACCAACAGGGTATTAATTGTTCACGAAAGCCTTTAATTTGCCAATCGTTGTCGAAAAAAAGCACCGATAACTGGCCTGAGTAGGAAGTATCGCGCCATATGATGGCATTTACCAGATATCTGGCGACAAACCTTCACCGTAGGTAATCGCCATTTGTGGTAACGAGATGCCAAAGCCAACGCTGTTTCAGGTGCAACTGCACATAAAAAATGCAGCGCTGAAGAGGTTTTACTGCCGTGGTGCGGAACTTGCAGTAGGGTAATACGGCTAGCTTATCGCGCTGTAACCTGAGCAACTGTGCCTTCGCTTTCTTTCCCAAGTTACCAGTCAGTAATAATCTAAATTATCCGCCATCCACGCTGGGATCACACAGGAGTCATCATTGACAGGTCTTTTCAGCGATTTCGGGGGCCACAATATCTCAAATTGCAACGATTGCCACTGCCAGCTTTCTCCGGCTACACAAGGTAAATGGCCTGCGTGATCTATCCGGCTGCGTACTCTCGCTTCTGAAAATATCTACTGCACATCTTCCAGCCCACCAATATGATCAAAATAATCATAGCTGATGATAATGTATTCCAGTTCGATACCCCGTCAATTTAGCATAGGCAAAATATGGTGTTCGGCAGCACTACCTGCTGCTATCCAGCGATTACCAGTATCAAACAAGTACCCCTTTGCCATTTTTCTTGATCACGACCGCTAGACCATGGCTTACGTCCAGCATATCCACCCGCCAACGGTATGCGGGTTCTTTTTCGCGTCACAGCACGCAACAGATCGCTACCGTGAGCCATCCCAACGTATAACGCCACCACCAGTGAAAGCGCCAGCAAATCACTAGTAACCAACCCGCAGCACTAGCTAACAAGTGAGGCAGCGCCCAGATCGATACGGATTTGCTGCATATATTGTAGTAGGGTAAAGACCCACAGCAGTGTCAGATCGGTCAGCCCTCATAGCCCACACTTGCCCAATGCTGGCAAAGCACCGCAGATCACCGCCAGTTGCATCAACGGTACCGTTACTATTGAAAACACTGGCACAGCCAACAGGCTGTGGTTAACTTTAGGCTAAGAAAAAAGTCGCTTGTATCGGCACCAGCAATAACGTGATGCCAAACTGGATATGTAGCCAACGCACTGGTACCAAATACTAAGCGGAGCAGAAACGCGCGCTTAGCGGAACTTATTCGAACCAGAAAATCAGGCAAGTGATCGCCAATACCGATAGCCAGAAACTGTCCGACAGTATACCGCCAGCGGATTGCAAAGTAGAATTAACCCTACGGCACCATAACCACACCACCTGCTAAAAAATGCAGTGAACACCACGTAGACACAGCAGCATCCACAGTGCTAATGCCAGTGCGGTGCGTATCGCTGGAGGCTGTGCACTAAGACAGCCAAACATACACGACATAGACTAGCGTACTAAGCCAACTGGCTATAAAAGGAAAACGGTAGCCAATGAGGTGGGCAGGCAATAGCCACTAAGCCGCCCGCACCCACAATGCCGCCCAAATTAGGATAGCCGCCATATAGTCACATGCAAGCCTGAAATGGCCATCAAATACGGAAATGCCCGTTTTTAGCATCAAAGTGCCAACGTGGTTTATAGCAAGCCTCGTTCACCTTTATAGAGCATTATCATCCTTGTTGAGAACAACATGGATGATAATGATTTGCCGTCAAGCAGGCTGGCATATTTGACTTAACCAGTCAGTGGCCAACGTTGAACCGTCGGCCAACGTTAGCTGTCAAACCCACCTGGGTTCAACTTGCCATGCACCGGCCTCAGGCTTAGCAGAAGCAGCCAACGCTGTCCAGCGCACAATCGTTATTCATCCGGGCTGCCAAGTCGTGGTGAAGGCGATGGATGTGTAACCTGTTCTATTCGCATCCGCGTTTATTTGCTGGCTAGGGGCTTTGTTGAATAAATCGAATTTGGAATAAAAGAGTTCCCTGAATGGTTATCTTTCAGGCAACGCGTACAGTTTCTAGCATACCAGCGAGTGTCATCTTGTTTAATGCAGAGATCATGGCCATAGTATCTGCAACTTGCTCATCATAATCTCGCAGCGACAGGTGACTACCAAATAGCTTTTTTACTCTGTACAATGCTATTTCGACTATCGAACGTCGGTGTTAGCCTGTCATCCTTTCCCACCGTGTATTGTCTCCGGTAAGGCGCTGGTTCGCCACCGCTGGATTTCGGTCTGTATAGTCTGATGACCAATAACAGGCTCCTCTTCTGGGCAATATTAACGCCCTGATCTTCTTGCGTCTTAACTCATCATGACTCACTCGCCTATCGTAAGCCCCATCTGTCGAGGAGACTTTGATTTTAAGGTAAGTCTGGCGGATGAGACCTAGGAAGGCTTACGTATCGGTGACATTACTCAAGGAAAAGTCAATACAGATGACCTCATATGTTTCTGTATCTACGGCTAAATGCAGTTTTCGCCAGATCCGTCGTTTTCCCTGACCATGTTTTATAACGAGGTGCGCAATTTTACCTGGCGTTGGTTTTTTAAACGGGAAATGCCCGGACTACACTCGCTTACTGATGCAGGTGTAGTCCGGGCATTTCAACGGCATTTTCATCAGTGTGAAAATGGAGTTGACGAAGCCATGTAGGGCGAGAAATGTTAGGCCGAAAATTCGTTTCTGCATCAATATTCGAATAATGTTGTGGGCGACTACGAAGAGAAGGTTTTTCCTCGCAGTACCAGGCGTGAAGTGCCGTTTTATCCAGTCTGAAAGTGAGTAAACACCGAGTGATAAGGGCGTTGTTGTAAGCATTGCAGTTGGTGATCTTAAACTTTTGCTAGACCACGCCATGTCGCTATTTTGACAGCAGGAAAGTGACCTAATCCTCGTGCAGGCAAAAATGTTCTATTTATTTAACAACGCCCCTGGGCAGTGCTGACCCTCCTCATATGCTACCTGTCCCCGACGGTTGTTGCACCGCTGTCCCTGTGCAAACTGACTGCCACAATATGTATCTACTGCGATAAGCTTTAAATGTAGGATTAATAACATGCCCAAATAAAAGTACCTGACTTTACTCCTTGGTTTTATTCTTTTAGAATTAAAAGGCTTTATCCTACGGGTTATCAGCAGGGCGGTGGGTTTGGCATGGTCAATTGGTAATTGATGGGACGGTAAAGATTTTGGATCGGTTGAATTATCTTCTTTTCGCCTGGATTAATGCTAGCCTAGCGTCTTCCAAATGGCTTCTCGAGGTCGCCACATTTCTAGCGCGCGATACGATCGCCCTAGTGCCACAGTTGCTCATCGGCCTATGGCTGTGGGGGCCGCAAAGCAAACTGGTATCACAACGTGAAGTGGTAGCCAAAACGACAATAGCGCTGCTATTTGCTATGCTTGCCGCCGCTGCCATCGGCAAGCTGTTGCCGCACGAAAGGCCGTTCGTCGCTGGCATCGGCTATCTCTTCCTAGCACACGCGCCAGACAGCTCCTTTCCCAGCAATCATGGTTCCGCCATCTTTACCTTTGCGATAGCATTCCTATTCTGGTATCGGATCTGGCTCGGCGGGCTGCTAATGATCGTCGCGATGGGCAGCGCCTGGTCTCGCATCTATCTTGGCGTACACTGGCCATTAGACATGGTCGGTAGTTTTCTGTTAGGTCTAGTCAGCTGTCTGCTTGCCCAATGGATATGGAACCTTTTTGGCGGCATTATCGCTGCCCAACTGACGCGTCTATACCGTTTCCTGTTTAGCTTCGCCATCCGCAAAGGTTGGGTGAAAGCATAGCTGTACAGCGTAACAGGGGGGTTACCGTCCGCTGTTTATTATACCCAACCCGTAGTGAATTGAATTAAATTAAGCGCGGCTACTTATGTCACCAAATCATCCGCTATGATGCACTATTAAAATATATTGCTTGGCTGATTTTGCAAGCAACGTTTTACCAGGTTACTGATTGACTATATCGGATCGACCTACTGTTGCCTAGAGGTGCTTTTAGCACAAGAATATTATATTGCACTAACCCACAGCACAAGCATGAAAAACTAATAAAAAGGTAGATAAATGCACATATTTCGCATTTGAAATGCAGTATCACCGTTTTTTATACTGTAAATAAACATGTTACCTTCTAATATCATCTGATATTGCGTATCCCCTTAGGCGCTCTTACCCTTAAATTAACGTGTTCACTTCGGAGATATTTATGGAGACTATACAGACCGGCCCCCTTGCCTCTGCGGCTTCCCGCTCCACCCGCGCCTGGCGTAAAACGGACACTATGTGGATGTTGGGCCTGTATGGCACCGCCATCGGTGCCGGAGTACTGTTCTTTCCAATCAACGCAGGTATCGGAGGTTTGATTCCCCTGCTGATCATGGCTATAATCGCCTTCCCAATGACCTTCTTTGCCCACCGTGGCCTGTGCCGTTTCATTTTGTCCGGTAAAAACCCCGGTGAAGACATTACTGAAGTGATGGAAGAGCATTTCGGCATCAGTGCAGGCAAATTAATCACCCTGCTGTACTTCTTCGCTATCTATCCGATCCTGCTAGTTTACAGTGTAGCAATAACCAACACTGTCGATAGTTTCATCGTACACCAGTTGGGTATGCCCGCACCGCCACGCGCCCTCCTGTCGCTGATGTTGATCGTCGCTCTGATGACCATCGTGCGCTTCGGTGAACAAACCATTGTGAAAACCATGAGCATCTTGGTATTCCCGTTTGTTGCCGTGCTAATGCTGCTGGCTCTATACCTGATCCCTCACTGGAGCGGTGCTATCTTCGAGAACATTTCGCTGTCTGGCTCCATCAACACTATCGGCAATGGCCTGCTTATGACCCTATGGCTAGCGATACCGGTCATGGTGTTCTCTTTTAACCACTCACCGATTATCTCTGCCTTTGCAGTCGCCAAGCGTAAAGAATACGGTACAAACGCTGAGAAAAAATGTTCAAGCATCCTGGCTTATGCACATATTATGATGGTGCTAACCGTGATGTTATTCGTGTTTAGCTGTGTGCTGAGCTTGTCGCCGGAAAAGCTGGCAGAAGCCAAAGCACAGAATATTTCGATTCTGTCTTATCTGGCCAACCACTTTAATAACCCGATGATCGAGTACATTGCACCTATTATCGCCTTCGTCGCCATCACCAAATCCTTCCTAGGCCACTACTTGGGGGCACGTGAAGGCTTCAACGGTCTGATAACCAAATCGATAAAAAGCCACAACAAAACCATCAGCACCACCAAGCTAAACCGCATTACCGGCATCTTCATGTTGGTGACAACCTGGCTAGTCGCCACCCTGAATCCCAGCATACTGGGCATGATCGAAACCCTCGGTGGCCCGATCATCGCCATGATGCTGTTCCTGATGCCGATGTACGCTATCCGCAAAGTGCCCGCAATGCGCAAGTACCGCGGCCACATCAGCAATCTGTTTGTGGTTGTGATGGGGTTAATCTCCCTCTTCGCTATCTTGTTCAGCCTGATCGGCTAATCACCTTTATTAAAAAATTGCGGCGGCTATTATTAGAAATTGAGGATGCAGATGATATTGATCGCCGATTTGCAGCAAGTGGTGTGGTGACGCACTCGGTTATGCATATCTTCAACCTTGTAGCGCCTGCTTACTTTGATCTTTTCACCGGTGCCGGGGGTTAGCAACGTGCGATATACGCTAGTCTGTATGTTGCCCCCTTCACTGAACTTACAGAGAAATACTCATGAATTTAGCCTTCTTCGATCTGGATGAAAATCTAATTGACACTGACAGAGCCAGCCTGTGAATCCGCTGGCTAGTTGCTCAGGGGATCCACAGGCTGGCTCTGCAGGAACAGCAACTAATGCAGAGCTATTATCAGGGCAAGCTATCAATGGATGATTACAAAGAGCGCTACGCTGGCACCGCTGATCGGCCTGAACACCCAGACGGTGGCCGGTTGGGTGCAACGCTATATCCGCAGCGATATCCTGCAGCGCGTTAACCCCGCCGCCCGCTAACGCCTACAATGGCATCGCGAGAGTGGTGACTACATCTTGGTGATTTCTGCTAACGGAGAACATTTGGTAGCACCGATAGACGAACAGCTCAGCACAAAGAGTGCGCTGGCGATCGCCGTTGAGGTGGTCGATAACTGCTTTACTGGCAATACTGGCAATACCTATGGCACCCTTAACCTATCAGCATAGCAAGGTTATCCGCCTACAGCGATGGCTGGCGCAGCAGCCATCGCTGTAGTTAGAACAAAGCTACGGCGGCTATAGAGATTCAATTAACGACCAGCCGATGCTGCAATACGTCGATAGCGCTACGGTAATCAACCCCGAGAAGGAACTGGGTGCGACGATGACGGGACACCGTCTCAGCTACTTACCAGATTAGGTTACCACATTAGGATCTAAGTTATTCACTGACCGGCATACACGCGGGATCGGGGTGCTGGTACTCAAACCCCAGTTCGGCGCAAATACGGCTGCCATCTACTAGACGTGTGCTGTGCTCCGCTTCGTCGGCAAACTGCGGCGGTTCCAGATGTAGCTGTTGAGCCATCGCTGGGTAGAAATCCTGCCTGGCGGGGTGGTTCGGTGCGCACATATTATACACATGTCCCCCATTCAGTAGTTTTAGCAGCCGTTGAATTGCCGCGATTACATCATCTTGATGCACCAGGTTAACTCCCTGCGATCCACACTTGACATCAATTTTGCCCGCCAGGAAACGGCCAGGATGACGATTAACTCCCACCAATCCTGCTAACCTCAGAATGTCCACCGAGGTTTGAGGCAGTACATGCAGCCAGCGTTCTAGTTCGGCCAATACCCGCCCCGATGGCGTGATAGGTTGTAGCGGCGAATCCTCTCGCAGGATGCCGACGGTTTCGCCATACACCGAGGTAGAACTAATGAAAATCACTCGCGGCACAAGGTTGGCTATCGCGCTGTCCACGAGCATACGCACCGCGTTGCAGTAGTTCTCGCTGCCTGCAATGCTACTCCGGGCGGGTAACGTCACCACCAGGGCATCAACGCGCAGCAGCGAGTCCAAATCGCCCGACTCGCAGAACAGTTCCGGTGTCAGCACCAACTGATAACATTCAATGCCACTCATGCGCGCCGCTACGACGCCGGACTGCGTGGTTTTGCTGCCTACCACCTCATACCCACGACTCATCAGCGACAAGGCCAGCGGCAGGCCTAACCAACCCAAACCTATAATGGCTACCTTTTTCATCGCCTTCTTTATTTTGTAATGGCCGCATATTGAGGTTACGCCACGCGGTATAGCGACAGAATTTACGCTTCCCCTAAGAACCTATCCCTTTAGGCTATTTATTTGCTATTTTGCCCTGGGCAGTGCTTATTATACTCTCATACTTCATATACGCGCGGGTTATTGCAAGCTATCCTGGTTTAAATATGGGCGTTGTTTAATAAACAGAACATTTTTACCAGCACGAGGATCAGTTCACTTTCCTGCTGTCAAAATAGCGACATGGCATGGTCCAGCACAAGTTTAATATCACCAACTGGAAGGCTTACAACAACGCTCTTATCACTCGGGGTTCACTCACTTTCTGGTGGATGAAACAGCACGTCACGCTTAGTACTGCGAGGAAAAACCTTCTCTGCGTGGTTGCCCACAATATTATTCCGATATGGCAATGACCAGCGTATTGATGCTGAAACAGATTTCAGGCCTGATAACTTCACGCATTCAAGTGCTTCGTCGACTCCATTTTCACAATGATAAAAGTGCCGTTGAACTTGTCCGGACTACACCTGCATCAGTAAGCTAGCGAAGTCCGTCAATGTCCCGTTTAAAACCCCAACGCCGAGTGAAATTGTGCACCTCGTTATAAAACACGGTCAGGGGAAACGGCGGATCTAGCGAAAACTATATTTAGCCGTAGATACAGAAACATATGAGGTCATCTGTATTGACTTTTCCTTGAGCAAGATTACCGATATGGAATACTTCACTTGTCTCGTCCGCCAGACGTACGGTAAAATCAAAGTCGCCTCGGCGGATGGGGCTAACGATAGGCGAGTGAGTCATGATAAGTTAAGGCGCAAGAAGATAAGGGTGTTAATACCGCCTAGAAGCAGAGCCCGTTATTGGTTGGCAGACTATGCAGTCCGAAATCAAGCGGTGGCGAACTAGCTCCTTACCGGAGACAACATACGGAAAAAAAGTATAACAGGATACCACCGCCTGTCGATAGCCGAAACAGCGATGTACAGAGTAAAAAAGCTATTTGGTGGTCACCTGTCGCCGCGAGATTATGATGCGCAAGCTACAGAGGCTATGGCCATAATCTGTGCATTAAACAAGATGACGCTCGCCGGTATACCAGAAACTATACGCGTTGCCTGAAAGATGCATATTCAGGGGACTCTTTATTCCAAATATGATTTATTCAACAACGCTAAAATATCCTTTTTTTTATGCTAATTAATGTTAATAGTCCTATTATGAAGGCAATTTCAAGCCCTGTCTTGCAGGTTGCAAGCATCTAGATCGTTTGCCTAATAATGATTCTTATAACTTGGGAAGTGTGCAGGCCGTGTCCACGTTAACTTTTCCCGCCCTATTGCCCCCAAACATTCAGCGAATATAGGCAGCGCGATAGGATATATTCCCACTGGGAAACCCATTAAGCAATTCTGCTCTGGTAGTTCAATGAGGGAAAACCAGACTGATCCAGAGGATTACAACTGGCTGATATCTAAATAGGGCCCTAGAGTATGGCACTTAATATCAGGCAAATGGGGGATCTCTCCCAGAAGCGGAGCTGACAGCATACGGCACAACGTTGCCAGGTATTCCTCATGCCGTTTGCCGGGCATGATGACATCGTTGGCGATCCAGCCAACCAACGGCAAACCCGCTTGCCAAATCGCCTGTGCACTCAGCACCGCATGGTTGATGCAACCCAACTTGATACCCACTACCAAAATCACGGGCAGCTGTTCCCTACGTACCCAGTCAGCGAACGTGTATTGCAGCGACAACGGCGTGAACCATCCACCCGCACCTTCAACCAGCAGCCAGTTGGCTCGCTGTTCCAAATGGCATAAACCAGCCGAAAGCTGCGCCAGTTCTATTGGCCGACCTTCAGCGGCGCTGATGATATGTGGCGAGGTTGGTTCGGTAAAAACGTAAGGATTCACTTCGTCGTAGCTTAGTATCACACTGCTGTTGGCCTGTAGAGCTAGCGCATCACCATTACACCATCCCTCAGAGGTCATGGCACTGCCAGAGGCTACCGGCTTGTAGCCAGCACTGTGGTAACCTGCCCGGTTAGCCGCTTGTAGCAGCGCACGACTGGCCACGGTTTTGCCTACTTCAGTGTCGGTACCAGTAACGAAGTAACGTTTAATCACGGTAAATCACACCATATATGAGATGATAGCTAAGCGGGAATTGTCCCTGAAGGCGCGGATAGGCTGCTTGCAACGCGGCAAACTGTCGGCGCGACATCAGCCCGCTTTCGCGCCCTTGATGCAAGTGCGTTGCACCGATGCCCTTCAGTGAGCGCATCAGTGCCATGACATCCGGGTAGTGCAGGGTTCGCCATTGCGCCTCAAGACAATGATGGTAGCCTGCACATGCAGCATTAATAGCAGCCAACGGCAGAAAATCGTTCACATGACGCTCGCCATCTACCTGCTGCCAAGCATCGCCCAATTCATGAAGCGAACCCTGCACCAGCGTAGAAAACAGGATCACGCCCCCAGGCCGTGTTACCCGATACAGTTCTGTCAGTACCACCGACAGATCGCTGCACCACTGCATCACCAGGCTACTGAAGCAAATATCCATCACCGCAGAAGGTAGAGGAACTTGCTCAATATCCGCCAACAAATAGTGATCTGCCGCCTGCTGCTGGCGGGCAAATGCTAGCATGCCTGGTGCCAGATCTAGCGCGGTGACCTGCTTCCCCAGCGCCCGCCAACGGCGGCTGAAATAGCCGGTGCCGCAACCTGCATCTAGCAGTTGCACGCCCGGCAAATCTTTCCCCATCCCCAGTAAACACTCACCGACTTCACGCTGCAACATCGCCAGCGCATCATAGCTGCTAGCCGCCCGGCTGAAAGCCGATGCCACTGCCTGCTTGTTCACCCACTTAAACGTTAACGCCATGCAAGACCTCCAGTAGGCGATCAATATCCTGTGGCTGGTGGGCGGCTGTCAGGGTGATACGCAAACGTGCGCCACCCAGTGGCACCGTGGGCGGGCGGATGGCGTTCACCCACAGGCCATGCTCACGCAAATGCTGCGCTATATCGAGGGTGCGCTGATTATCACCCACCCATAGCGGCTGTATGGCGGTATCGGACGCTGTCAGCGCTAAAGACAACTGATCCGCCCCTTGTCGAAAGCGCAGGATATTGTCCTGCAACCAAGCGCGCAATGCATCGCCCTGCTGAATACGCCGTAGCGCCGCCCGCAGGGCACAGGCCTGCGCTGGCGGCATCGCGGTGCTGTAAATCAGATGGCGGGCGAACTGTAGCAGGTATTCTGCGGTGGGTTCTTCGCACAAAACGGCCGCGCCACTGATACCAAACGCCTTGCCAAAGGTCACCACTAATAGTTCTGGCCGCATCCCCTGCTGCCAGCAACTGCCGCGTCCCTGCTCGCCGCACACGCCAATGCCGTGCGCATCATCCACCATTAGCCAGGCCCCTGACGCACGGGTCAGACTATGTAGAGCAGCTAGTGGTGCGCGATCACCGTCCATGCTAAATACCCCTTCAGTCACCGCTAACCGCTGCCCTGCACAGGGTTTTGCCAACAGATTAGCCAGCGACTGCGGGTGGTTATGACGAAAGCGGTGCAACGGCGCTGGCGACTGGCTAGCCGCTTCCAGCAGTGAAGCGTGGCTAAGACGATCTGCCAGAATGCGATCGCCCGCCTGCATCAATGCTGCCAGCAGCGCCTGATTAGCGGCATAGCCGGAAGTAAACAGCAACGCCCGCGGATAGCTGAGCCACTCCGCCAACTGCTGTTCCAACGCCTGATGCGCGGTGCAAAAACCGGTGACGTGTCCGGAGCCACCGCTGCCAACACCATACTGCCGCGCTCCCTGCTGCCAGGCTGAGATCACCTGTGCATCCTGGCTCAGTCCCAAATAGTCGTTGCCGGAAAAATTCAAATAATTTTTACCGCCAATCTGAATTTGGCGGCCATTACCGCCTCGATTCACCTGCCTCTGGCGGTAAGTAGCGCTTTGCCGTCGCTCATCTAGTGCCTGCGTGATGCGTTGTTGCCAGCTCATCGCAACGCCGCGTTGTAAAATTGAGCGCTATCGGCATGCATCAGTTGATCAGTCAATACTTGCTGTTGCTGATTGTCACCGTACTCGGTGGCAGTCTGTTGCGGATTCAGCCCCAGCTTGCGGAACAATCGCAGATCCTTATCTTCTTCCGGGTTAGGCGTGGTTAACAGTTTACAGCCGTAAAAGATCGAGTTGGCTCCAGCCATAAAGCACATTGCCTGAGTCTGTTCGTTCATCTGTTCGCGCCCCGCAGAGAGGCGCACGTAGGAAGATGGCATCATGATGCGCACCACCGCAATTGTACGGATAAAATCAAACGGATCTATGTCTTCATTGTCCTCCAGTGGAGTACCTTTCACTTTCACCAGCATGTTGATCGGTACGCTCTCCGGTGGCTTTGGTAGGTTAGCCAGTTGCACCAGCAGCCCGGCGCGATCACGTACTGTCTCGCCCAATCCGACAATACCACCGGAGCATACTTTAATGCCTGCATCACGCACCTTTTCCAGCGTATCCAAGCGTTCTTCATAGCTGCGGGTAGTGACGATACTGCCGTAAAACTCCGGGGAGGTGTCGAGGTTATGGTTGTAATAATCCAGCCCGGCCTGCGCCAGCCGTTCGGCCTGGCTGCCCTCCAGCATTCCCAGCGTCATACAGGTTTCCATCCCCAGCGCTTTCACCTCCTGTACCATCTGCTGCAAATACGGCATATCGCGCTCATGGGGGTTTTTCCACGCAGCACCCATACAGAAGCGGGTAGAACCTGCCGCCTTGGCCTTGCGGGCGGCCTCCAATACCTGGGTTACCTGCATCAAACGTTCTGACTCCAGGCCAGTTTTATAGCGCGAGCTTTGCGGGCAATATTTGCAATCTTCCGGGCAGGCCCCCGTCTTGATCGACAGCAATGTGCTGACCTGAACTTGGCGCTGATCAAAGTGCTGGCGGTGTACTGTCTGCGCCTCAAATAATAGCTCAAGCAACGGTTTATCAAACAGGGTCTGGGCAAGATTCACTGTCCAGTGAATGCGATCGGTCATTATGGCGTCTCCAAAACGAAAAAGTGTCGTCAGTGTAAATATTGTGGATATACTGTCAACCATTATGAATTAAAATTGGTTTACAATCATGTCTATCACCCAGACCGACTTGGTGTTCGATCAGCACCATATCTGGCACCCCTACACCTCTATGAGCCATCCATTACCTTGCTATCCGGTTAAAGCAGCCGCTGGTGTTGAGTTGCATCTGGCTGATGGCAGGCGTCTGGTAGATGGCATGTCCTCCTGGTGGGCAGCGATCCACGGTTACAACCACCCACAGTTGAACCTGGCTGCCACGCAGCAGTTAGAGAAAATGTCGCATGTGATGTTCGGCGGCATTACCCACCCCGCCGCCATCGCGCTATGCCTTAGGCTGGTGGAGATGACGCCGCAGGCGTTGCAATGCGTATTTTTGGCGGACTCAGGTTCAGTGGCAGTAGAAGTGGCGTTGAAGATGGCGCTGCAATACTGGCAGGCACGCGGAGAACGGCGGCAGTATATGCTGACCCTGCGCCACGGTTATCATGGCGATACCTTTGGCGCGATGTCTGTGTGCGATCCCGATAACTCGATGCACCGCTTGTATCAGGGCTTCCTCACCCAGCATTTGTTTGCCCCTGCGCCGCAGTGCCGTTTTGATGAAGAGTGGAATGAACAAGACATTGCGCCGTTCTCTGCATTGCTGCAACAGCACGCTGACGAGGTGGCCGCAGTGATCCTCGAACCCATAGTACAAGGCGCTGGAGGTATGCGCATCTATCACCCAACCTATCTTAAGCGGGTACGCGAAATGTGCGACCATTATCAGGTACTGCTGATAGCCGATGAGATAGCTACTGGCTTTGGCCGTACCGGCAAGCTATTTGCCTGTGAGCATGCTGGGGTGGTGCCGGACATTCTCTGCTTGGGCAAAGCGCTGACTGGCGGCTACATGACACTTTCCGCTACCCTGACCAGCCGCCAGATCGCGAACACCATCAGCAAAGGTGCCGCTGGCTGCTTTATGCATGGGCCAACCTTTATGGGCAACCCGCTGGCCTGTGCGGTAGCTGAAGCCAGCTTGACGCTACTGGCAGAAAATCGCTGGCAGGCACAGGTAAACGCTATCGAAACGCAGCTTAAACAGCAGTTGTTGCCCTTGGCTGCACAGCCAAAAGTGGCGGATGTACGGGTGTTAGGGGCCATTGGAGTGGTGGAAATGCGCGAACCGGTAGATGTAGCGCAATTACAGCGCGAGTTCGTCGATAGCGGAGTGTGGCTACGTCCGTTCGGCACGCTGATTTATTTGATGCCTCCCTACATTATCGAGCCGGAGCCGCTTAGCCGTCTGACTGCGGCGGTAGCGGCCGCAGTGCGCTGAAGCAACAGATTCGGCTGCCTATAAACCGCGTCCATAGCCTATTGCCGACGATGGACTTACATTGTTCTAGTCAAACGACCTAACTTAAAAGCTCCATTATTACCGACTACTATAGGTCTTTATAGCTTTGAGCTTTTACAGCAACGATTTGTAAGACGGCGCAAAAATGCTAGCATAACAGGTATTCAATAGTATGGGCTGCCACGGCAGAAACCTATCGCCACACCTAGCCTGGGATGGCGTACCTGAAGGCAGCAAAAGCTTTGCTACCACCCTTTATGATCACTATGCTCCAACCAGAACCGGTTGGAGCATAGTGATCATAAAGGGTGGTAGCAAATATTCCGCAGGGCATACGTGAACAGGTTCCTGTAAGGCTTCGCTTCTAGCCGGTGCCATTCAAAACCGTAATGACTTCGGCTCAATCGGTTACGGCGGCGCAACACCTCAGCAGGGCGAAAGCTACCGTTATCAGTTTACCATACATGCGTTAGATATAGACAAGCAGTATTGAAGTGGATGAAGTTAGTAGCGGGGCGCTGGTGGGCTTTAATGTGCATTTCCACCACCTCGGCAGCGCCACCCTGACGATGAAATAAACTTGATTCTCCGCCAGTAAAGATGTACAGATTAAAATAGCTATTTGGTATTCACTTGTCGCTGCGAGATTATGATGCGCAAGTTGCAGAGATTATAGCCATGATCTGTACATTAAACAAGATGACGCTCGACGGTATGCCAGAAACTGTACGCGTTGCCTGAAAGATACCCATTCAGGGGACTCTTTATTCCAAATCAAGTTTATTCAACAAAGCCTAAAAAACTATCTAAATGGTATGTTGAAGTCCACCCTAAGTAAAATTACATGGTTAATAACAATGTATTATATTTTTTGTGTGGTGTAATATTTGTGTGATTCGATGCAGTACTAAAGATTAACAAATCAAAGCTTGCAAACAAGGCCTCTCAAATGGTAAAGATTTATACTGCGTTACACTATAATGGCAGGTGAAGCATTCATTGAATTAACATAGGCCTGTATTAAATAATTAAGTATTCTCTTCGTTGCACAATGGTTTAATGTAGGGAAGAGAGTCTCTATAAGGACTTTTGGATATGAAAAACGTAAAGATTAGCCTTGCATGGCAAATACTGATAGCGTTGATTTTAGGTATTATTGTCGGTTCGATATTGCATAATCAGGACGAGTCCCATGAGTGGTTAGTCAGCAATATTCTCAGCCCTGCGGGCGATATTTTTATTCGTCTGATTAAAATGATTGTCGTGCCGATTGTTATTTCTACGTTGATTGTCGGCATTGCTGGGGTAGGAGATGCGAAGAAGTTAGGGCGCATCGGATTAAAAACGATTATATATTTCGAAGTTATTACCACGATCGCTATAGTGGTAGGGTTAACACTGGCCAATTTTTTTCAACCCGGTCACGGCATCGATATGTCGACGCTGACCACAGTGGATATCTCGCAGTACGAGAAAAACACCGAGCATATGCAGAGTGGTTCGCATAGTCTGGTGGCTACCATACTATCGTTGATCCCGTCTAACGTCTTCTCATCAATGGTCAACGGGGACATACTGCCTCTCATCTTCTTCTCGGTGTTATTTGGCCTAGGGTTATCTTCATTACCGAAGGCAACCAAAGAACCGTTTCTGAAGATGTTTAAAGCGGTTTCAGAGAGCATGTTCAAGGTTACCCACATGGTTATGCTTTACGCGCCAATCGGGGTTTTTGGCTTAATATCGGTGACGGTGGCGAACTTCGGCTTCACCTCTCTGTTGCCGTTGGCTAAATTGGTGCTTCTGGTGTATTTCGCCCTCGCCTTTTTTGCTTTCGTAATATTGGGCATGGTCGCGCGTTTATGCAACCTACGCATCTGGATGCTGATCCGCATTCTGAAGAATGAATTGATCCTAGCCTACTCTACCGCCAGTTCAGAAACGGTGCTGCCGCGCATCATTGAAAAGATGGAGGCTTATGGCGCGCCTAAGTCGATCGTCAGCTTTGTGGTTCCTACCGGATATTCCTTTAACCTAGACGGATCAACCCTGTATCAAAGCATTACCGCTATCTTTATTGCACAGCTGTATGGGATTGAGCTGTCGCTTGGCCATGAAATCATCTTGGTACTGACCTTGATGGTTACCTCAAAGGGTATTGCAGGTGTACCTGGCGTTTCCTTTTTGGTCTTGCTTGCCACATTGGGCAGCGTTGGCCTTCCGTTAGAAGGGCTGGCGTTTATCGCTGGTGTTGATCGTATCCTCGATATGGCACGTACCGCTTTAAACGTGGTGGGTAACGCATTGGCGGCTCTGGTCATTGCCAAGTGGGAGCACCAGTTCGATTGCAAGAAGGCGCTAGCTTATGAGCAGGAACTCCTCTCGGATAAAGCTAAATCGGCCAGTTAGCCTGAATCCTCGAACGCCCCCAGAGTGAGTCTGGGGGCGTTTTGTTATCCGCTATTACCTGATCGAAAAAATGAGCGTAGATCGGCATGAAGAGGAGCATTGCCTATTTTAATTTTACGCTGTCCCCCACTATTGCGTAATAGCTAACTTCGCGTTTTTCAGATCCAGTAAGTCGTTTGCCCTGATAATTGTACTTTTTCGGCTTTTGCCGGCCGTACCAAGTTAGAGTGGATTGTATCAACAAATCCTCGGTGGCCTGCCAGCTCATGGTAGAGTTGAGGGTGAACTTAGTGATCACCGAGAGGTAATCGCCGGTGCTCTTGTTCTGGTTTTCGATTATGTAAGTGGCGTTGTTGCTCCAGGAGACGCTCTTGCTAACAGGCACATTCAGCATACCTTCCAGACCTTGGACTACCGCTTTCGGCACGTTTCCCCACTGATAAACTGCTGTACCGGAGCTGCTGGTGGGGAGATCCGGGCACTGCCCGCTTCGATTTTGTCGTGATAGTCGTTGCGGAAGTAGGTTACGCAGACCAGCCAGAGTTATGGAACTCCAGCCCGATCTCCTTATTGACGCTGGTTTACGCTTTCAGATTATCGTTGCCAATTAGGTAACAGCCATTGAGGATATCGCTGCCCACGCAACCTTGGCCTTGGCTATACAGCAAATAATTTTTGTTGTTCTGGAATAGGTTAGGTGACTTATAGGCGCTGGCGATGCCCATTTTCTGGGTATCGCCAGCACTCCATGACGGCTGTAGCGGCGCTTCCGGCAGATGAATTCCCAGAGAGAAAGTGGCCGCTAGTACCAGACCAAGCACGGCTAGGATTGAACAGTTAGGCATGGTGGGCGAGGCATGTTTCCAGATAACACGCCAGCGTATGGCTCCACAGGGCATCTGGTCAGGGTTGCCGCGCAACGGTAATGTCTCTAAATTTTTTACAGCACCAGGTATGGCGCAACTATTGTCAAATTAGTCGATGGTATTTTTCATGTGCGGCGAGCGCCTGTACGATTTCCTTAAAAGTATGGGGAATGTTTAAATTGGTGAATAGCCCATGTCGGTTGAGCGTGGCTGCGATTCCATGAAGAGTGTACGATTCCAGCCAATACCATACAGCATCCAATTCATCCAACTGCGCTTGCTCAGGTAATAGCAGCCGTCAAACGGTAGAAATCAACATCACTGGGGGATGACTGTCGTTATTTTTGGGGTATCGTCGGTAAATAGCTCAAAACCGGATTCGAAGTAACTGATCTCGCCACCACGCAGCAACACTTCACTTCGTGACCCATCCATATGCAACAATTGTTCAAGCGGCAGCTTGCCAATCACCGCATAACGATAATGCATCGACTCAGTGTCCTGTTTGCTGATGCCGATATAGGCAAATTTGTAATTTAGAGAACGTCTAGCGTTGCTCATCTGTTGCAGTATTGCCCTAGATTCATTTTTCTGCGCCGGAGCGATATTTGAGTGGAGTTTGAGTGGAGTTTGAGTGGAGTTTGAGTGGAGTTTGAGTGGAGTTTGAGTGGAGTTTGAGTGGAGTAGGCTACCCTCAATAGGCAAACGAAGACCAAAATTTGCTTCATTACTGCTGCTGCATTCCTAAAAACTAAGTTCCGGCAGCATGTTGATAGTTGCCTTGTTTAAACTACTGCTATGAATGCAGACGGCGTTGCAGCTCATAATCCTGCAACATTGCGTTAATGCGTTTGCGCTGTTCCTGCAACTGCTGCTATTGGCGACTGCCGATGGAAAAACTGTCAGCCGACAAATCCAGGCTAACCGGTGACGTCTGAACAATGATCAGCAATGTATTAAACGCCGGTGACTCGGCTACCTCCAGTTAACTGTCCGACTGGTTGTGATGTTGTACGCCAACAATCATCACCAGCGAAAAACAGGCCGCCATACCAAACTGAGCAATCTAATTCACCCAGGGGCGCACATTCTTCCAGAATAGTATCTTCTGCCAGATGTAAGATTGCGGCTGAGATTCCAAGATTACAGAAGAAACACCCACTATGGGTTACTTTCTCAAGTGAAGCAGCAACACGATCGGCGATATCAAGATGTATGACTGCTTGTCTGATATCCCCCCGTAGTGATACCACGTATCAGGTGATAACTCTGCCAGCTTTGTTGGGTCCCCGGATCTTTTAACAGGTAACTCAACAGTTCGCTATCGAACAACTCCCCATCGATTAAAGCGGAAAGCTTTTCTTTCTGCATGCCTAAATACTTTTCCTATACCCGCCATTACTAAGGATGGGTTTGCGGTTGGATTTTATTATCGATAGCTTCCCGTGCACGGAAAATACGCGAACGTACTGTTCCGATCGGGCATTCCATGATTGCAGCAATCTCTTCATAGCTTAGGCCATCCAACTCCCGCAAAGTAATTACCATACGAAGCTCCTCAGGGAGAGACTCAATGGTACGTAAAACTATCTGCCTTAGCTCTTCTGAAAACATTAAATTCTCAGGGTTCGAAATTTCTTTCAGTGCCCCTGCGCTTTCGTGATTTTCCGCATCATTTACATCTACATCACTGGATGGCGGGCGACGCCTCTGCGCGACTAGATAATTCTTTGCTGTATTCACAGCGATTCGATATAACCAAGTATAAAAAGCGCTATTGCCCCGGAATGACTCCAGTGCACGATAGGCCTTAATAAAAGATTCCTGCACCACATCAGGTATGTCACCCTGCTGCACATAGCGAGAAACAATACTCGTTACCTTATGCTGGTAACGCACTACCAGTAAGTTAAATGATTTCTGATCACCCTTTTGGATCCGTTCTATCAGAACTTGATCCGTTAACTGCTCGCTCATCCGAGGTAAATTCTCTCCAAATTTATTTCCCTGCGTGAAATTGTACTGCCAGCCATACATTATTTGCCTGAGCAAGCATTAGTTTGAAAGTCATATAGAACATGAATTCCATATCACCATAGTTCTTTCTATCAATGTCGTTCCATCCGTAGCTTTTCCCCTGGCAATTAGGCTAACATGAATTTCACTCTTCTTCTGTACACATCATACGTTATGCAACTATCATCTTAACATATCAGCGATGTACTGACTGTCATCAGCGGCTCTGCGGGCCTGTCACTGGCCCTGCCGTTTAGCACAGCATTGCAAAGTTACCGTACTTAGCAAGTGGCCACTCAGCGAAGGGGACACATTTTATGCCCAAGGCGGAATCGCCGCAGTTTATTATGAAACGGGCAGCATTGACTCACAGATTAATGACACTTTGATTGCCGGAGCCGGCCTGTGCGACAAAGAAGCCGTCGAGTTTATCACTGGTAATACGCGCCATTGCGTGCAGTGGATGATCGATTAAGGCATGTTTTTCGATACTGAGGTCAATCCCCAAGGTAAAGAACATTATTATCTGACGCGCTAGGGTGGGGCACAGCCACCGCAGCATTCTGCCGATGCTACTAGTACTGGTAAGGAAATAGAGACCACACTGGTGGGGAAAGCAAGCACCCATCTTAATATTTGTGTGATGGATCGCCGCAATGCGGTCGATCTGATCATCTCGAACAAAATCAGCCTACCAAGTACCCACAGGGTAGTCGGTGCCTATGTTTGGAAAAGCGAGCGGGAACAGGTAGAAACCTACCATGCTAGAACGGTGGTACTGGCCACTGGCGGCGCAGCCAAATTGTATCACAAATACACCACTAACCCGGAGATCTCCTCAGGTGGATGGCATAGCCATGGCTTGGCGCTCAGGTTGCCTGAGTCGCCAACCTCGAATTTAACTAATTCCACCCGACCTGCCTGTTCTATCCGCAGGCGCGTAACTTCTTACTAACTGAGACGCTGCGCGGTGAAGGCTCTTACCTCAAGCGGCCATACTGTATCCTCTTTATGCCAGACTTTGATCAGCTCTGCGCGATATCTTCGCCCGTGCTGTCGACCATGAAATGAAGCGACTAGGCGATATTGCATGTACCTGGACATAAGCCACAAGCCAGCGGAATTCATTAGCCAGCATTTTCCGATGATCCATGAAAATTTGCTGGCGCTGGGATTCGATTTGACGCCGCAGCCGATCCCGATCGTGCCAGCTGCACACTACACCTGTGGCGGTGTGATAGTCGATCAACATGGACGCACCGATCTCGACAGGTTTTATGCTATCGGTGAGGTCAGCTAAACCCGCCTGTACGGAGCCAACCGCATGGCTTCGAACTAATTATTGGAGTGTCTGTTTTACGGTTGCTCAACGGCGAAAAACATCTTGAAGCATCTGCCGTTAATTAAGTCAACCAAACCGTTGTCGCCATGGGTTAAGAGCATGGTTGACGACGCGGATAAACAGTTAATTATCCAGTATAACTGGCACGAACTGTGGCTATTCATGTGGGAATACGTCGGCATTGTACACACAACCAAACGGCTGGAACGCGCGCTGCGACGCATCAATACCCTGCAACCGAAAATCAACGAGTACTATGCCAACTTCTGTATCTCCAACGCCTTGATCGAACTGCGCAATCTAGTACAGGTAGCAGCACTGATTGTGCGCTGCGACATGGCGCGTAAGGAGGGCCGGGGCCTGCACGCACTATTACGCTGGATTACCCAGAGCGACGAACGTAGGCATTACCAACCATCCTGCATCCATGAATGAATGTCGATGAAGTGCTGCAACAGTATTCTTTTTTAACTCAATAAAATAGGTAAAATTCGGTTATCAGCCGACGCAAGTTCTCGGTATAGCTGCCGTCGGCCAGTTTGATTGCCAGCGCTTGCTGCTTAGGCAGCATTGGCCATCGTGTTAGCGCCAACAGCACCATGTTTAGTCGCGTATCGACGCGATCAATGACGTTCCGATTTGTTGCGGTATTCCAAGCAAGGCTGTGCTAATGTTATAGTTGGTAACTAATACGCAGAAAACTCCCTGCTTATTAATCAACTGTTAGGCACACTTGAGCAGCGTAGCGTGAGTCAAGATCTCTGTGCAACGCGCGTTATGGCGCGCTTGGTCACGGCAGGGCCCACAGCTGGTTTAAAATAAGGCAGATTGCTGACTAGTCAGCTCATATTGAGCGGCGTTATGTTCGGCGTAATAATAAATATCCTGTGCGTAAACCTTAATGCACTGCGGCCAAAGGGATTTTTGCATATTATCATCGCGCGCCTGCTTGGCGGCGACTTCGTCCATTTCCACTGCATCGATTATCATATCAGCAACCAAACGCTGCGATAGCATCAACGCAATCAGTCCGCTGCTGCTACCGATGTCCAGCACCCGCTACCATTGTGCCATAGGTGCTTAAGCCCTAAGCAACACGCCATCAGTATCCACTTTCATCGCGCACCGCGATCGTGAGCAATAAAGAATTGCTTAAAAGTAAAACCTCTACAGCGTGGGGTAAAATTTGCTTTCGACTTATTACTCACAATAACCACCTAGATACAAAACTGACGTAGCATAAGGTAACTTGATTTATGGGAAAAGAGTTGCTTTCTGCTTAATAGATGAAGAACACAGCCAACCCGTCTATAATGGGCACCCCAAGTAGAGGTAGACAATGACAGTAACCCATTTTTCTGAACTCGAACTCGATGGACGCCTGATCCTCGCACTGCATGATAAAGGCTACGATCGCCCCACGGCTATCCAAGCTAAAGCGATTTCACCCGCGATGAACGGGCGCGACGTATTAGGCTCTGCTCCTACCGGCACCGGCAAAACCGCCGCATTTTTGCTGCCCGTTTTGCAGCATCTGCTGGATTTTCCGCGTAAGAAGTCGGGGCCACCACGCGTTCTGATCCTTACACCGACACGTGAGTTAGCAATGCAAGTGGCCGATCAAGCGCGTGAATTAGCAGCACATACCTCGTTGGATATTGCCGCCATCACCGGCGGCGTAGCCTATATGAACCACGCAGAAGTGTTCAGCGAAAACCAAGATATGGTGGTCGCTACTACTGGCCGTCTACTGCAATATATCAAAGAAGAGAACTTAGATTGCCGCGCGGTGGAAACCCTGATCCTCGACGAAGCAGACTGCTTGCTGGACATGGGCTTTGCACAGGACATCGAAATCATCTCCGCCGAAACCCGCTGGCGCAACCAGACGTTGCTGTTCTCCGCCACGCTAGAAGGCGAAGCGATCCACGAATTCGCTGAACGCATTCTGAAAGATCCTGTGAAAGTAGAAGCTGATCCGTCGCGTTGCGAACGCAAAAAAATCCTGCAATGGTACTACCGCGCCGATGACGTGCAGCACAAAACAGCGCTGCTGGTGCACCTGCTGAAGCAGCCGGACGTGCAAAAATCAGTGATCTTCGTGCGCAAGCGCGAGCGAGTGCATGAGCTGGCTATCTGGCTGCGTGAAGCAGGCATCAATACCTGCTACCTCGAAGGCGAAATGGTGCAAGCCAAGCGCAACGAAGCGATAAAACGCATGATAGACTGCAGGATTGATGTGCTGGTCGCCACCGATGTCGCCGCACGTGGTCTGGATATCATTGACATTACTCATGTATTTAATTTCGACATGCCGCGCACCGCCGACACCTACCTGCACCGCATTGGCCGCACCGGCCGTGCCGGGCGCAATGGCACCGCCATTTCACTGGTTGAGGCACACGACCACCTGCTATTATGCAAAGTGGGTCGTTACCTAAATGAACCATTGAAGCCACGAGTCATCAACAACCTGCGGCCAAAAACCAAAGTGCCAAACGAGAAAAGCAGTGGTAATCCTTCAAAGAAAGTGCTGGCTAAACGTATGCAAGACAAAGCGAAAAACAAAGAAAAAGCTAAGGTGAAAGTGCGACATCGCGATACTAAAAACATCGGCAAACGCCGCCAAGCCAAGACTAAACGTGAAAAAAACGCGGAATAACGCTGGACTGGCATCCAGTGTGTGAACTACCGAATCCTGGCCGTGCCAGTCATGAAATATAGCGTCCTATTTTTAGGCGTTTCTTTATGGCATTAACGGCTATGCGTGGTGCGTAAGCTCATTCATTTAGCAGCTAAATAGCTACTGTAGTTTTCAGAAGGATTCGTAACTCGGGCGATTGTCTTTTCGCAGAATATGTTTCAGACCTGATCCCCTGATAGCCGCCAATAAAAAAGGAGCCAAAATTTGATCGCTGACCATTCAGTAACCAAAAAAATTTACCAGCGCCAGGTCTTTGGCTTTAGTAATTTGAATATTAGTAATCATTTTATTGCTGCCATACCAGGGCGAAAATTTTACTTCATGAGAAAACCCAATTCTAGTTTCTACTAGGTGGCAAGACCATTTTTGCTTTATCATCATCTATAACGGCCTGGCCAGATCAATTCTTTGATTAATATAAATTTTTTCTTGTCAGATACTGTAGATATATAAATATCTTTATATCAATTTTCCTGACCAGCCTGTAGCACTTTTTTGTAAATTATCAAAAATAATTTCATGACGCAGACCATAAGAAAATAAAAAGTAGTTTTCGCCGTGTTAAACGACAGGGTAATCTATAGCTAATAAATTGCTAACAAAAAAAAAGGAGAGAGTTTATGTCCACCTCACTCACCTGGCATGACGTTATCGGCAAAGAAAAAGAGAAGCCATATTTTGTTGAAACACTCGCTTTTGTTGCCGCTGAACGTCGGGCTGATAAAACTATTTATCCACCGCAGAGAGATGTATTCAACGCTTTACGTTTCACAGACCTGGCGGACGTCAAAGTAGTGATCCTTGGTCAGGATCCTTATCATGGCCCCAATCAAGCCCACGGCTTATCCTTCTCCGTGCGCTCCAGCGTTCCTGCACCGCCTTCGCTGATAAATATATACAAGGAACTGGCAACCGATACTCCTGGTTTTGAATATCCGAACCACGGGTACCTGCAGAGCTGGGCCGAACAAGGCGTGTTATTGCTCAACACAGTGCTGACCGTCGAAGGAGGTCGAGCGCATTCCCACGCAAATTTGGGATGGGAAACTTTCACCGATAAAGTGATCGCTGCACTAAACGAGAACTGCAGTGGCGTGGTGTTTCTACTGTGGGGATCGCATGCGCAGAAGAAAGGCAACTTTATTGACTGCAAGCGCCATCATGTGCTGAAAGCGCCACATCCGTCGCCGCTCTCGGCTCACCGTGGCTTCTTCGGTTGCCGCCACTTCTCACAAACTAATCAACTGCTGAAGCAACAGGGCTTGCAGCCGATAGACTGGTTACCGCGTGCATAAAATCCGGAAACAAGGAACGGTTTCCGGATCTGTACATAGCCCCATGAGATCGATTCCATGTTTCTTAAACTGACGGGTATGTACCTAAGGTAATTTTTTACCACACCAGCGCGCCTATGCCTTAGCTTTAGAAACCGCAACCATCGCGGGGCGCAGCAATCTGCCATTCAGCGTATAGCCTTTCTGCATCACCATCATCACATAGTTCGGCTGGTGATCGGCGGATTCAATCAGGCTCATTGCTTGATGCACATCCGGGTTAAAGGGCACGTCGACATCACTGACGATTTCAATGCCGTACTTGTGCACTACATCCTGTAAGGACTTCAGCGTCAGTTCGATGCCTTCAATCATCGCTATCAACTCAGGATTATTCTTATCAGTCAGTTCCAATGCAAGCTCTAGATTATCGAGCACTAGAAGCAGGTCACCAGAGAATTTCTCCAATGCGAATTTGTGCGCTTTTTCAATATCCAACTCAGTACGCCGACGCACATTCTCCATTTCAGCTTTGGCGCGTAGAAGGCTATCACGTCCATCACGTTCATGTTTCTGAGATTCAAGTAACTGAGCCTCCAGCTCGGTAATACGCGCATCACGCAAATCAACATCCTCCGTCGATTCCGGTAATATATCCTCGTATCTGGCCTGCTGTTCCATTTCTTCTGAGACTTGTTCTTCTGAGACTTGCTTGTTTGGCGCTTTGTGTTCTCTACTACTCATCAAATATCTCCGCGTTTTAGCATTTATCCCGCAACTTAGCTTATTATGGGGATCAAAAATGGGGTTTCAAGTCAATCGATCATAATGCGGGGCATAAACTAGCTCCGGCGAGGAACATCATAATAATGAATAAAAAATTCACCTGTATCGGTATTGTTGGTTACCCACGTCATCCCTCGGCACTAGCAACGCATGAAATGCTGTACCACTGGCTGATCGCTCGTGGCTATTGCGTGATGATCGAACGGCAAATCGCTCAGGACTTGCGGCTGAAAGCCGCCATTACTGGCAGTCTGGGGGATATCGGTCAACGGGCTGATTTAGCGGTGGTAGTAGGCGGTGATGGCAACATGCTCGGTGCCGCACGTATACTGGCGCGTCATGAAATCAAAGTGATCGGAGTGAATCGCGGCAACCTTGGTTTCCTCACCGACCTCGATCCCGATAATGCATTCCAACAGTTGGCGGATGTGTTGGAAGGCGAATACATCTATGAACAGCGCTTCTTGCTGGAAACCAATGTGCATAAGGAACATAAACAGTGCCGTATCAGCACCGCCATCAACGAAGTTATATTGCACCCCGGTAAAGTAGCGCATATGATTGAGTTTGAGGTTTATATTGACGACCGCTTTGCTTTTTCCCAGCGCTCCGATGGTCTAATCATTTCTACCCCTACCGGTTCCACGGCCTATTCGCTCTCAGCCGGCGGGCCAATCCTCACTCCATCTCTAGAGGCCATCGTGCTGGTACCGATGTTCCCGCACACTCTCTCAGCCCGCCCGCTGGTGATCAACAGCGACAGCACCATCCGGCTGAAGTTTTATCAGATGGGTAATGATCTTGAAATCAGTTGCGATAGCCAAATCTCCCTGAATATTCAAGAAGGCGAAGAAGTATTGATACGCCGCAGTAATTTTCACCTTAATCTTATTCATCCAAAGAACTACAGCTATTTCAACACTTTAAGCTCAAAACTGGGATGGTCAAAAAAATTATTCTAAAAATCTCCTAAACCACTTTATATATAAAATATTAGTTTTCAATGTATTAAACTACAGCGTATATACTGTACACAGTAAGGTACTTATGCTGGCCCAATTGACCAGTAGCGACTTTCCGATCGTTCCTGAGTTGGAAATTGATCTTTAACCAGGAATGACAGCGATTACCGGTGAAACCGGCGCTGACAAATCCATTGTCATTGACGCGTTGGGTCTGTGCCTCGGGAACCATGCTGATGGCAACGTAGTACGTCCTGGTAGCCACCCGCGCCGACATCTTTGCCCGCTTATAACTGGCGGATACAACTTAAGCGCGTAGCTGTTCAAGCCCGACTATCAGAAAGAACTGCTCGATACCTAGGATGATAAACCTACCTCGCTGGCATAAATGCGCTAAGCATACCAACGCTAGCACTAAAGCTACCAGTAAGTGGGCAAACTTTCAGCAACAATCCTCCTAATGCAAAAGTCGCATACAGTTACTTTAGTAGCAGTTAAGATAGCTAAACGAATTTGCGCAACAGGCCGGGTGGTTTGAGCAAATCGAGGCCGAATACAAAAACCTAGCCAACAGCGGCTAGCGGCTAACCATCATTCAGCAAGCCCTGTAAAGTTGGATGAAGATGAAGATGAAGATCAAGAGCACAACATACTCAGCTAACTTTACAGGCCAAACACCTGTTTATTGATCATCTAGTCTCTATGGATAAAAAACTTAGCAGCCTGCTGGAGATGCTTGAAGAAGCTTCTATTTAGATCACCTAAGCTAGCGATGATCTGCGCCATTACATTGATGATATGGATCTAGACCCCAACCGTCTGCACAAACTGGAACAACACCTATCACGACAGATCACACCTAGCATGCACAAGTACCATGTGATACCGGAAGAGCTACCACAACTGCATCTGCAGTTACATGACGAAAAACCGCTTCTGTCGCAGCAGAAACATAAGCACGAGAATCTAAGCAAGGCGGTCACTTTATACTATCAGCCAAGCACTCAACCTGGCGAAACAACTGCACCTGAAACGTCTACAGTATGCGGCTGAACTGACTACAATCATCACCAATAGTATGCAGGAACTTTCTATGCCGCAGGGCAAATTCAGTATCGACATGCGTTTCGAGCTGCAGAACCTAAACGCCAAAGGTGCTAGCTACAACGAGTTTTATGTTTCCACCAATCCGGGCCAACCGCTACAACCATTGACAAAAGTGGCTTCCGGCAGTGAACTATAACTGCCGGAAGCCATCCAGGTAATCACCGCTCGTAAGATGAAAACCCCAGCGTTGATTTTCGACAAAGCATACTTGGGCGTCAGAATAGTGGGCCAACCACAGCCATTGTTGGCCGCCTATTACGTCAACTGGACTAATCCACTCAAGTAATGTGCGTGAAGCACCTGCCGCAAGTAGCAGGATGCGGACATCAGCACCTGTTTGTTTTTTAGCAAACAGACTGACGGGACCGAAACCGAAACACAGATTGCACTACTGGATAAACGGGACCGTTTACAAGACTTGGCACATTTGCTCAGGCAGTGAAATCACCCGAAATACCTTGGCAAATGAAAAAGAATTGCTTACCGCATAGATCTGACGTTGCCGCTATTTACCTAATAGATTTAAAAGCAGCAAGTGAACGCAACCCTACAATACTTCGAGCCTATCCCAAGTAAGTCGCATATTGTTGCATCCAGTTTTCATACGGGCAGCGCGCAACAACTAGAAAACACATAGAGTACGTGAGGAGGGTGAGCACTGTATAGATTAAAAATGGCAAATAGAATAGCTTAATGGGATAGGCTCTTAGTTAACCTATCGCCTAGAATAGGAGCGGTAAGCCAACGTGGTAGCTATGTAAAATATGAAAGGTATAAAGGTTTCCAATTGCAGCAAGGTCTATTATCATCGGTACACCATGCCCTCAAGGAAGGTGATTACTATGCGCTGTAAAACACTGACTGCCGCCGCTCTGGTTCTTGTGATGCTGTCTGCTGGCTGTTCTACTGTTGAGAAAGTGGCTTATCGGCGTGAGATCAACCAGGGGAACTACCTAACACAGACCGATGTGGCAAAAATTAAAAAAGGTATGACCCAGCAGCAGGTCGCTTACATATTGGGTACTCCAATGCTACAAGACCCATTCGGGACTCAAACGTGGTTCTATGTATTCCGCCAACAACCTAGTCATGAAGGTTTTACTCAGCAAACTCTAACGTTGATCTTCAATAGCGTGGGAGTATTGACATATATTCAGAGGCGTTGTTGAATAAATCGAACATTTGTCCGGCACGAGGATCAGATCAATCTCCTTCTGTTAAAACAGCAACATTGCGTGGCTAAGCAAAAGTTCAAGATCACCAACTAGAAGGATTACAACAACGCCATTATCACTCGGGGTTCACTCACTTTATAGTATGGCAATGATCCGCGTATTGATGCTGAAACGAATTTTCGGCCTGACACTTCGCGCTCTCCAGGGCTTTGTCGACTCCATTTTTACACTGATAAAAGTGCCGTTGAAATACCTGGACTACACCTGCATCAGTAAGCAGGCGCAGTCCGTCAATCTCCCGTTTAAAACTCCAACGCCTGGTCTAATTGCGCATCTCGTTATAAAACACGGTCAGGGGAAACAGCAGACCTGGCGAAAACTGTATTTGACGGTAGATACAGAAATACATCATGAGGTTATCTGTGCTGACCTTTCCTTGAGCAATATAACAGATACGGAGGCCTTAACAGGTCTCATCCGCCAGACGGTACCGTAAAATCAAAGCCGCCGCAGCGGCTGTGGCTTACGATAGGCGAGTGATTCATGATGAGTTAAGGCGCAAGAAGATAAGGGCTTTAATACCGCCCAGCAGCGTAGCCCGTTATTGGTCGGCAGACTATGTAGACAGAAATTAAGCGGTGGGGAACCAGTGCCTTACCGGAGACAACACACCGAGGAAAAGTATGACAGGCTACCACCGCCGTTCGATAGCTGAAACAGCGATGTACAGAGTACAACAGCTATTTGGT
>JAAKDF010000014.1 GCA_011754105.1 Serratia symbiotica | reverse complement strand
ATAGCACCATCCATCTGAGCAGCACCGGTTATCATGTTTTTTACGTAATCGGCGTGCCCTGGGCAGTCAACGTGTGCATAGTGGCGTGTCGGGGTGTCATATTCAACGTGAGAAGTGTTGATGGTGATACCACGCGTTTTTTCTTCTGGTGCGTTATCAATTTGGTCGAAAGCGCGTGGGGAACCGCCGTAAGTTTTAGCCAAAACAGTGGTGATCGCGGCAGTCAGGGTGGTTTTACCGTGGTCAACGTGGCCTATAGTACCGACGTTAACGTGAGGTTTTGTACGTTTAAACTTTTCTTTAGACATCGATTGTCCCTCTAAGACACGGATAAATCGTGTGGTATCCACCACCACATCAACCAAGCATTTGTTCATTGAATTCAGAACAGAAAGAAAATAATAGGCAAGAAGAGTGGCAAGTAATGCTAGTAGGCAGATTCAAACTGCCGACCGCACCTGTACCAAAGGCGCGTTCTACCGACTGATCCGTATCAGCACATCTTGGAGCGGACAGTGGGAATCGAACCCACATCATCAGCTTGGAAGGCTGAGGTAATAGCCATTATACGATGCCCGCATCCTGAGAACTCGGCTATCAGATTTTTCTGTAAAATTTAGCGATAGAGAGCAAGATTGTTTGTCACGTAGCTCTTATCTTTCGAGCCGCCTATGTTTAGCGCGTAGCAAAACGGAATCTCATTAAAGACTTTTCGCCTTTTCTTTTTGCATTGAACTAACTGCTGCGAGGTTTACTGCTCTTCAGTCAGTTGCTAAAGGCAAAATTTGGTGGTGGGGGAAGGATTCGAACCTTCGAAGTCTGTGACGGCAGATTTACAGTCTGCTCCCTTTGGCCGCTCGGGAACCCCACCAACTTTTAATTATTGAAACTTGAATGGTGCCGGCTACCGGAATCGAACTGGTGACCTACTGATTACAAGTCAGTTGCTCTACCAACTGAGCTAAGCCGACATCAAGTAAAAATCATTTTAGGTAGAGCTGGAGGCCTATGCAACAAAAAAATTGCGTTACGCGCACTTTTGCTCATAAATGAGCCAATTTAGCATACTATCTTGCAATTTATTATCAAATTCAATTGTCCATGACGTAGAGGCATACATCAATCTCAGTCATTACTCTTTACAATTTTACTCACCTTTTACCAGCGTTGCAACACCTCTTATCCGTGTTAGTCGTCCTAAATAGTTTAAGCCGGGGTGCCAAACCGTCAGCGGGATCAATACACCAGAAACGTGAAATCTACCCTGCGCCAAAGCGTTAACGGCTAACAAACTTCGCCGCTGTTGCCACTGCAGCACGCTTTAATATTTTGGCTCAGTTATTGATTTTTTATTATGCCCTCTTCATCTAGGTGCAATAACCGATGAAAAGTGTGTTGATAAACGCCGCCACGCTGCCCATTTACCACTATATACTGTCTCAGTCTGTTGACTGATGCAGTCACACATGGCACTTCTATGAGCTATGACACGCAGATCCTGCATGAAGATACCCAAAGGTATTTACACAACCTGAAACCGATGCTCCCCAGTTGTGAGCGTGCTGCTGGGAATCGCTAGAGACGAACGGAGCGTCGTCGATACCATGTAACCTGCACTGTTGTCCAAAACCCAACGGTTCCAACCATGTGAAGGCTTAAAAGCTGTTGGTTCATAGCCACGCGCAATATTACAGCCTGTTATACTGGCTCCGCCTAAGAAACGCATTACCACTGCTGTCTTGTAGATCTACCTAACTACGCTGCCATCTCGATGGCTACTATTACCCGACAGTGATTTATTATCAATGTCTGTTCGTGGTTAGCCAGCTTCCCCGCGCCATCACCAACTAATACTTGCGCCTAAATAGTAGATCACTGAAGGAACTTAATCTAGTTTGAGCGATCTGATCAATCGTAAACATCACAACCCATAACAACCGGACTAATTTATTCCGATTATAGCACCTATCCCTCAACATGAACGACGCTATATGCAAAAATTATCTAGAAAACACCAGATAAAAATTATGCCAGACGCCTTATCGCCATGTTGATATTATACCGTGGCAACACGCTAATTTACCTAGGTAAAACCTTATATGCCGCCCGTTTCTCTGTCGGACGATGGGTTAATTTGCCCAAATTGGGCGGCTATGAAAGATTGGAAAGCCTTTCACCTGGACGCCCCCGAAAATAGCCCACGGAGGCGATGTTGAAGATGCTTGATTTGCGCGTTCAGCGTTCTCCATAGGACTTTGGCTATCTGCGCTCTCGGTGGAATACTGAGATGTTAACAATTGAAATTAATGAATTATTTAACTCGACGTTACATCCTGTCTCACTTCGGCGCTGGTTGCCGATAGCCGGTATTGTATGACGTAGAGCAGCTGCAACTTTGCACATCCGAGAGCCTGATAAAGAGGAAAAACTGGCGGCTATTGAGGCGTTGTGGAATAAAGCGAACGTTTGGCCGGCATGAGGATCAGATCACTCTCCTTCTGTCAAAATAGCGACATTGCGTGGCCAAGAAAAATTTTAAGATCATCAACTAGAAGGCTTAAAACAAGGCTATTATCACTTTGGGTTAACTCACTTTCTGGGTGGATAAAACGGCACTTTACGCCTGGTACTGCGAGGCAAAACTTTCTCTGCGTGGTTGCCCACAATATTATTCCAATATGGCATGGCAATGACCAGCGTATTGATGCTGAAACGGATTTTTGGCCTGACACTTCGCGCCCTCCAGGGCTTCGTCGACTCCACTTTCATACTGATGAAGTGCCGTTGAACTGCCAAGAATAAACCTGCATTGATAAGCTGTCTAAGTCCGTCAGTGTCCCGTTTCAGACCCCAACGCCGGGTACAAATTGCGCTCATTGTTATAAAACACAGTCAGGGGAAACGGCGGATCTGGCGAAAACTGCATTTGGCCGTAGATACAAAAAAACATGAGGTCATCTATGCTAACCTTTCCTTGAGCAATGTCACCAATAGGGAAGCCTTCCCAGGTCTCATCTGCCAGAAGTACCGTAAAATCAAAGTCGCCTTAGCGGATAGGGCCTACGATAAGCGAGTGAGTGATACGCGAGTATGTCATGATAAGTTAAGACGCAAGAAGATCAGGTCGTTAATACCGCCTAGAAGTGGAGTCAGTTATTGGTCGGCAGACTTATGCAGAATGAAATTAAGTGTTGGCGAACCAGCTATTTAGCGGAGAAAAACACGTAGGAAAAGTATGATCGGCTACCACCGACATTCGATAGCCGAAACAGCGTTCTACAGAGTACAACAGCTATTTGGTGATCACCTGTCGCTGCGACATTATGATGCGTAAGTTGCATTAGCAAGCTGCGGCAGCAAGACCACGGGCAAGTTGTATACGCAGTAAAAGCCCATGACCTCCAGAACCCGCAAGACGACGGATTTCCCTGAACCGGAACAACCGATGACAATCATCAGCACCATGTATTCACTCCCCTGCTATTTTTAGTGACATCCATTACCACTGCTAGAAACATTATAAATTTTAGCAAGAGCTGGGATCCATCATAGTGAAACAGTAGCCACTACCCTGACGGTAAGTCACGTTAGCAACGTATCAATCAGTGATGATTTGGTAAATTTCTTCGTCACTCTGTGCCGCACGCAGACGGCGGCATACGCTTTTATCGGCCAGGCGTTTAGCGACTAGCGATAAGGTATGCAAATGTGTTTTGCACTGATTGGCTGGCACTAACAAAGCGAACAGCAGATCAACCGGTTGATTGTCGATAGCATCAAAGGCAATCGGTTGATCGAGACGAATAAACACGCCAACGGCCTGCGATGTATCCTCTTCCAGTTTGCCATGGGGAATAGCGATACCGTTGCCAATGCCGGTGCTTCCCATGCGCTCCCGGGTGAGCACCGCGTTAAATAGAACCAGCGGCGGTATGTTGAACTGAGTGGCCGCCAGTTCGCTGATAATCTCCAAAGCCCGCTTTTTACTAGTGCAGTGTACCGCGCTTTTAGTGCACTCGATGTTTAGCACCGAGCTTAATTGCCTATATTCGTTGTTCATCTCATCTTCACTTAAAACCACGGGCTAAGGCACTGCCCAGAAATGTGATTTTTCGCCTATTTTAACTCTGGTTACCATATGGCGCGTTACTCAACAGGTAACGTGCTGATTACTGAAGTTGCCTTAAGCATGATCCCATATGGAAAGGGGTCAAAATATCAGTGTTGCTTCAGTTTATCTTTATGTTTACTCAATTGGTGTGCTAATTTGTTTATTAGTTTATCAATTGCTGCATACATATTCTCTTCTTCCTAAGAGGCGTGCAACTCGCCGCCATTCACATGCACCGTAGCTTCTGCGATTTGCTGCATTTTTCCCACACTTAATAAGACAACATACACCTAATTGATACGGTTGAAATATTATTCGAGTTTGGCAAACTTGTTGGTGAAGAACTCGCGCAATGATTCGGTGATATCAATGTGATGTCCAGTCATGTTGAGCTGCATAGTTTCTTCCTTCTCTAATAGAGGTCAAACTAACTGTTTACGCTGGTTAGATGGCGGGATGAATAAAGACTCTCGGTATTTGGCGACGGTACGCCGCGCTAAGATGATTCCCTGTGCGGAAAGCAGGATGACTAGTTTACTGTCGCTAAGTGGTTTAGCGGGGTTTTCCGCCGCAATCAATTTCTTAACCAGTGCGCGGATCGCCGTTGAGGAGGCTTCGCCACCGCTGTCGGTATTCACATGGCTAGAGAAGAAATATTTCAACTCAAAAATACCGCGTGGGCTGTGCAAAAACTTCTGCGTAGTGACGCGCGAAATTGTCGATTCATGCATATCCGCGGCTTGGGCGATATCTGCTAGTACCATAGGCTTCATCAGTTCTTCGCCCTGTTCAAAGAATGCCTGCTGCTGATCGACAATGCAGCGGGTAACCTTTAGCAGGGTTTCATTGCGGCTTTCTAGACTTTTAATTAGCCACTTGGCTTCCTGTAGGTTACTGCGAATAAACTGACCATCGGCTTCATTGCGTGAACTGTTGCCTAGCGCGGCGTATTGCTGGTTGATCTTCAGATGCGGAACGCTATCGGAGTTAAGTGCAACCATCCATTTATCCTGCGCTTTGCGCACTAGCACGTCTGGAATGATATATTCTGATTCATCGGTAATGATCGACTGCCCTGGGCGTGGATCGAGCGACTGAATCAGCACTATCACCTCTTTTAGTGTATCTTTTTTTAGCCGGGTTGACCGCATCAAACTGCGAAAGTCGTGGTTGGCTAACAAATCAAGATGTTCGCTGATGACCAACCGAGCTTTAGCTAGATACGGCGTATCTTTAGCGTATTGGGAAAGCTGCACCAGCAAGCAGTCGCGTATATCGCGGGCGGCAACGCCGACCGGATCAAAAAGCTGTACACGCTTTAATACCGCTTCAACTTCGGCCATGGTTACAGTTTCGAGACCTATGCTCTCTAGGATCTCTTCCAGAGGCACGGTGAGATAGCCGGTGTTGTTGACTGCATCAATAATCGAGGTGGCGATAGCGCTATCGGTATCGGAAAACGGTGTCAACCCCAGTTGCCACATCAGGTGATCTTGCAATGTCTGGGTGGTTTCTCCTTGATACAGTAGCCGTTCGTCGTCGCTGTAATCGGTGCTAGTGCAGGAAGAAGAACTGGTGGTGTAGAACTCATCCCCTGTGGCGTCCAATGGTAACTCTTCAGCTATTTCCTTCTGTTCTAGTGCCTCGCGGATATCCATACCTTCTAGGTAGTTGGATGCTGTGGTATTGATTTCATCGTGCAGATCGCTCTGCTCAAGTAGGGGATTACTCTCCAACGCCAACTGTATTTCTTTTTGAAGCTCCAGTGTGGACAATTGCAACAGGCGGATAGCCTGTTGCAATTGTGGGGTCATGGCTAGTTGTTGGCTAAACCTGAGTTGCAAGCCTTGCTTCATAATCTTAAGTTTACTTCCGTTAACCGTTGTTCTTTATAACGAGCTGGTACTCAGAGGCGGAATGCTTCGCCTAAATAAACGCGTTTCACCTGCTCATCAGCCAGAATAGCATCCGGTGTGCCCTGGGAAATCAGTTTGCCATCACTGACGATATAGGCGCGTTCACACACATCCAGCGTCTCGCGTACGTTGTGGTCGGTAATCAGCACGCCCAGGCCACTATCACGTAAGTGCTCGATGATCTTCTTGATATCTATAACGGAAATAGGGTCAACTCCAGCGAAAGGTTCATCCAACAGGATGAATTTCGGGTTTGCAGCTAGCGCGCGGGCGATCTCGACGCGGCGGCGTTCCCCTCCAGACAGCGCTTTGCCCAGGATGTCGTGCAGGTGGGTGACGTGAAACTCTTCCATCAGTTCTTTAGCGCGGTCTTCGCGCTGCTCGCTGGTGAGATCGGCACGGATCTCCAGCACCGCCATTAGGTTTTCATATACGCTCAGGCAACGGAAAATCGACGCCTCCTGCGGCAGATAACCTATGCCACGGCGCGCCCTGGCATGTAGTGGCAGCAGGCTAATGTCTTCTTCGTCGATCACAATACGACCGGAATCACGTTGCACAATACCGACCACCATATAAAAAGTGGTGGTTTTCCCAGCCCCGTTCGGCCCTAGCAAGCCGACGATTTCGCTGGATTTTACCTTAAGGCTGACGTCTTCAACAGCTTTGCGGCCTTTGTAGGCTTTTGCTAGATTTTCTGCTATGAGTGTAGCCATAAAGGATTAGTTACTCTTATTTTTGCCCATTTTTGTCTTGCAACTGTGCTGGAACCAGAACCGTGGTTACACGTTTGCCTTTATCGCTAACCGCCTGCATTTGCTGCTGTTGTATCAGATAGGTGATGCGATCGCTTTTCACATTGCTGTCGAGTTGCTCCAGATAGGCATTACCAGTTAGGGTTACCAACTGTGTCGCAACGTCATAACGAACTTTCTGTGCGTGACCTTTTACCGGCTTGCCACTGTCCTGCATCTGATGGAATGTGACTGGGTCGCCAAACGCTTCAATATAGGTTTTATTCTGATCGCCGCCCGGGTGGGTGATAACCACCTTGTCCGCACGGATATCGATGGTGCCTTGTTTGATCACTACGTTATCAGTGAAGGTGCTGACGTTGTTTTGTATATCCAGCGATTGTTTGAGCGAGTCGATGGCTACTGGCTGATTGGCGTCGGATTTAAGCGCTAGGACCGGCGCGCTAGTGGCCATAACTACGCTTGCGATTAACAGATTACAGAGTGGTTTTTCGATTCTGAATTTCATAGTTGGTCTTAACCTTATCAATCAAATTAGCGGTTTTAGCACGTAGATTTCCACGCATTTTCATGCCGTTAGAGGTAAAAATTTTTCCGTAAAGCGTCACTACTTCATCGGAAGACACATCCTGAGTTATCAGATCCACCTGAGCATTATCGGTTTTAATTTTTTTTAACTGTGAGGTAGCGGTTAGGCTATCCACTTCGACATGGCCGTAAAGATACAGTATCCGGTTTTTAGTCAGTTTGGCACGATCGGCACGCACTGACCAGGTTGCCATCGCATCTTTATCGAACAGCGTCATTACTGGCTGGGTAAACCAGCTCAGTTCACCTGTGGTATAATATTTCACGTCCTCCGCCACCAGCTTGTAGATCAGCTTGCCGACTGGGTTGTACACCACGTTGACTGTGTGCTCGCTCTGATACGTTAGTGCCTGATCATTGATCAGCTGCGGTGCAGTGTCATCGCTGAAATCCACCATATTCCAGCCGATTAGTGCGAACGCGATTCCGGCCAGCAGGAGGGTGATCCACAATTTGGTTTTGCTCATATCGATAGCCCTTTAGCCCCCTCCAGCTTATTTTGAGCTAAAAGAATTATGTCACACAGTTCGCGCACCGCACCGTGACCACCGACAATGCGGGTCACATAGTGGGCTCGTAGTGTCAGCAAGGGATGCGCGTCTGCCACGGCGACCGCTAAACCCACCTGCGCCATCACTGGCCAGTCGATCAGATCATCGCCGATATAGGCTACCTGAGCTGCAGTTAGCGAGAGTTTTTCCAACAGGTCGTAGAAAGCTAAGCGCTTATCGGACTGCCCCTGATAGAGGTGACTGATGCAGAGTGTTTTTGCCCGCTCTTCCAGCAATTTAGCGGAGCGGCCAGTGATGATCGCTACCTCAATGTCTGAGGTTTTTAGGCAGCGGATGCCGTAGCCGTCTCGCACGTTGAACGCTTTTAACTCTTCACCATGGTTGCCCATAAAAATCAGGCCATCAGACAGCACGCCATCAACATCACAAATCAGCAGGCGGATCTTGTTTGCACGCGCTATCACGGCTTGCTCTACTGGCCCGTAGCAGGTATCTACTATACGCATTCCGTTCTATTTCCTAATTAAACGACGCCGAAGCGCAGCATGTCATGCATATGTACCACACCCAGCAACTGGTTGCCATCAGCAACTAGCAGTACAGTAATGTGGCGTTGTTGCATCAGATTTAGTGCATCAACAGCTAGCATACTTGGGTGCACTCGCACACCGCCCGGTGTCATGATGTCGATAATCTTGGCATCGTTGAGATTGATGCCAATATCAAATACCCGGCGCAGGTCGCCATCGGTAAAGATGCCAGCAATATTCATTGCATCGTTACAAATGACCGTCATGCCCAGTTTTTTGCGGGTGATTTCCAGCAGCGCATCGCGTAGCGATGCCTCAATGCTAACGTATGGGATTTTATCACCGTTGTGCATGATGTCGTTCACCCGCAGCAACAGTCGGCGGCCGAGTGCACCCCCTGGGTGCGACAGCGCAAAATCTTGCGGAGTAAAGCCGCGAGCTTTTAGCAACGCAACGGCCAGCGCATCGCCCATCACCAGGGTAGCGGTGGTACTGGTGGTCGGTGCTAGCCCTAGTGGGCAAGCTTCCTGCGGCACCTTGATGCATAGGTGGATATCCGCTGCCTTACCCATCGTACTTTCCGGGTTGTTAGTCATGCATATAAGCGGGATTTGCTGGCGCTTTAATACTGGGATCAGCGCCAGCATTTCTCTGGACTCGCCTGAGTTGGAGATGGCGATCACGATGTCTTGCGCGGTGACCATGCCGAGATCGCCATGGCTGGCTTCAGCCGGGTGGACGAAGAATGAGGAGGTGCCAGTGCTGGCGAAAGTGGCGGCGATCTTGCACCCGATGTGCCCGGACTTGCCTATGCCCATCACCACTACTTTGCCACAGCAGGCGGTGATAGTTTCGCAGGCGCGGGTGAAGTCCGCATCAATATAGCGATTAAGCTGAGCTAACCCTTCACACTCTATCTGTAGCACTTCTTTGCCAGCCTGTTGAAAATCGAAGCCTAGTTGCAATTGAAAACTCGACATACATACTTCCCTGGATTTAACAGAATGTACTGAAAAGATTAAAGAACAACAGCGCAATATACGCAATAAAACCACATGATAACAGATCATCTGCTAGATGGCCGATGCGATGTTTGCGGCCAATGCACAGGGCGCTAAGCAGGATACTGGCGGGCCAGTATCACCCATTAATCGCGTTGAAAGGCTGCGGGGTTCAACGCTTGCATGGAGACAGCAAAGCTGAAACGCTTAGCACGATCACTATGTTAAAATATTGGATCCATGGCAATGCTGGTCGACCCGACCAGCAACTCGCTTATACCGAAATAGTGCGCAATCACTGTGCGTTATCGACCACTATTTCGGTTGATAGTGGCAGAATTATAAACGCTAGTACCAGCCACAATAACGCCACTGTGTTGCTGCGATCTTGCGGTAGCTCGGCGATTTGCTCTACAGTCAGGCTATCTCTGCCTTCGCGCTGCGCCAGCCGAGCGATTTTCAGCATCAGCTTTAGAATAAACCCAGCAGCTGTGGCCAATAGCAGCACATCGTCCAATTATCTTATGGGGACGGGGCCTTCTATCAACAACACGAAACTGCATAATACGTTGACTGCTAACATCAACGGCAGTTCGCGCCGCAGCACTTTTGAGTTTGCTACCAGCGGATGGATCAGTGGGGGGTCCCCACAGGACCAGTAAAATATTGGCGATATTGGAACCTAAGATGTTTCCTAATGCTATGTTAATTTGCCCGTTCAGCGCGACGAGCATCAAGATGCTGAACTCTGGTAGCGAGGTGCCGATCCCAACGATGGTAATTACGATAATCAGCAGCGGCACGCCGAGCGAATGTGAAATCACCGCTGCACCGCAAACTAAGCGGTCTGCGCAATACACCAGTAAAAAAAACCAACGATTAATAATACTATCGCGAGAAACATGCAGGGTCTTTTAGTCGGGTATTATTGTGATTCGTTGGTTAACACCCGTCATTCGGCTAGTTTGCTTTGCCCACCGCTGCGCAGACTAAAAAATCTATCCCATTATAGTATAGGCTATGTTATTTGCCATTTTGTCCCTGGACAGTGCTAACCATCCTCACGTACTGCATGTACACTCTAGTTGTTGAGCTCTATCCGTGTGCAAACTGGCGGCAACAATGTACGCCTACTAGGATAGGCTTTTAAATCCGCTGTGATGGATGGTACCAATTTTTACCGTGTGGCGCGTAAAAGTAAAATCAATGGCACCATTGGTAGCAAAATAGTGGCTAGGTTTTGTCAAGATGATACGAATTGTGCTTATTGCTTTCACATCATATGTAACTTAGGCAAAAATATGCCGTACCTAAAGGAGCATTAACATGCACCACCAAGTAAAAAATTTGGTCGACGTGTGCAATATGAGCTACTCACGCGGCAATCGACTAATATTCGAAGACGTCAACCTGACGGTTCCCCGTGGTAAGGTAACGGCAATCATGGGGCCGTCCGGCATCGGTAAAACTACGCTGCTGCGCCTAATCGGTGGTCAACTGACGCCGGATCGTGGGGAAATCTGGTTTGATGGTGTCAATATTCCCGCATTGTCCCACAACCCATTGTACGACGCGCGCAAGAAAATGAGCATGCTGTTTCAGTCTGGAGCGCTGTTCACCGATCTGACGGTATTTGAAAACGTCGCTTTCCCGTTGCGCGAGCACAGCAAACTACCAGAGCCTCTCTTGCGTAGCACGGTACTGATGAAATTGGAGGCAGTGGGGTTGCGCGGTGCGGCTGCACTGATGCCTACTGAATTATCCGGTGGTATGGCGCGGCGCGCGGCTCTGGCACGGGCGATTGCGTTGGATCCGCAGTTGATCATGTTCGACGAACCTTTCGTCGGCCAAGATCCGATCACTATGGGCGTGCTGGTTAAACTAATCGACGAACTGAATCATTCGATAGGCATCACCTGTATTGTGGTGTCGCATGATGTGCCGGAGGTGTTGAGCATCGCCGATTATGCTTATTTCGTGGCCGATCATCGTGTGATCGCTGAAGGCACTGCGCAGCAATTACAGGATAATCCTGATGCACATGTGCGCCAGTTCTTGGATGGAATTGCTGATGAGCCAGTGCCGTTCCGTTATCCTGCCGGTGACTATCAGACTGAACTATTAGGTTTATGGAGTGAATAAACTCATGTTATTACAGGAGTTAGCGTCGTTAGGACGCCGATGCATTGACACTAGCGCCAGCTTTGGTCGCGCCTGGATGATGCTGTTCAACGCGCTGATCGGGCAGCCAGAACCGCACAAGCAGTGGCCTCTGTTGTTGAAGCAAATGTACAGTATTGGCGTGCAGTCATTGCTGATCATCATAGTTTCTGGCCTACTTATAGGAATGGTATTAGGGCTGCAAGGGTATATCGTGCTTACCACTTACAGTGCCGAGGCTAGTCTGGGTATGATGGTGGCGTTATCGCTGCTGCGAGAGTTGGGGCCGGTGGTGACCGCATTGCTTTTCGCTGGCCGAGCCGGTTCTGCGCTTACTGCAGAAATCGGCCTGATGAAGGTGACCGAGCAAATGTCCAGCTTGGAAATGATGGCCGTCGATCCGTTGCGGCGCATCGTGGCACCGCGTTTTTGGGCTGGTTTGATTAGCTTGCCACTGTTGACGATTATCTTCGTTGCACTAGGCATCTTGGGCGGTGCTATCGTCGGGGTGGATTGGAAGGGCATCGATAACGGTTTCTTCTGGTCGGCTATGCAAGGTGCTGTGGAATGGAAAAAAGATCTGCTCAACTGCCTGCTCACAAGCGTAGTATTTGCCATTACTGTCACATGGATTGCTATTTTCAACGGGTATGACGCTGTACCGACCTCTACGGGGATTAGCCAGGCAACGACCCGTACCGTGGTACATTCGTCACTAGCGGTGTTAGGATTGGATTTTGTACTAACAGCACTGATGTTTGGGAATTGATTCTATGCAAACGAAGAAAAGTGAAATCTGGATTGGGGCATTTATGCTGATTGCGCTGTGCGCAATGGTGTTTATCTGCCTACAGGTAGCGAATATTAAATCGATCGGCAGTGAATCAACTTACCGCATCTATGCTGCTTTTGATAACATTGGCGGGCTGAAAATGCGTTCGCCGGTGAAAGTCGGCGGCGTGGTGATTGGGCGCGTGGCCAATATTGAGCTTGATACGAAAACTTATACGCCGCGCGTAGCGCTGGATATCCAGAGAAAGTACCACCAGATCCCGGACACCAGCTCCCTAACGATACTTACCGCCGGTCTGTTGGGGGAGCAGTATCTGGCGCTAAACGTCGGTTTTGAAGATCTAGATATGGGCACCGCTATTCTGAAAGACGGCGACACTATTCAGGACACCAAGTCAGCCATAGTTCTGGAAGATCTGGTAGGCCAGTTCCTGTATAAAAGAGACAGCGCCAAACCGGGAGATGTAGCTGCCGATAGAGTAGCATCGCAATCTACTGCACCGAGTCATTAAGAGAGGAAACCTGCATGTTTAAACGTTTATTGATGGTCGCCATGCTGGCGACTGCGCCCTTGGCGATTGCAAGCGATCAGAGCAACCCATATAGTATGATGCAAGACGCAGCGCAGAATACCTTTAGTCGCCTGAAAACCGAGCAACAGAAAATCCAACAGGATCCCAACTACTTGCGCACCATTGTTCATCAGGAGTTGATGCCGTTCGTACAGGTCAAATACGCTGGCGCGCTAGTGCTGGGCCGCTATTATAAAGATGCTACGCCAACACAACGTAAAGTTTATTTTACCGCCTTCCAGTCCTACCTAGAGCAGGCTTATGGCCAGGCGCTAGCGATGTACAACGGCCAAAGTTACCGGATTGCTCCTGAACGACCAGTGGTCGATGCTAATATCGTAGCGATCCGTGTGACTATAATTGATAACGACGGTCGCCCACCCGTACGTTTGGATTTCCAGTGGCGCAAGAATACCGAAACCGGTTATTGGCAGGCGTATGATATGATCGCTGAGGGCGTCAGCATGATTACCACTAAGCATAACGAGTGGGCTGCCACTCTTCGAACTAAGGGTATCGACGGCCTGACTAAGCAGTTGCAGGTTGCTGCAGCGCAGCCGATTACCTTGGATTGAAAAAACTGATGTCGGCGGCGCTCAGCTATGAATCGCAGCTCCAGACGTTGATCTTACGCGGGGTGTTGGATCGGGAAACACTTTTGCCACTGTGGCAAAAACGGGGTGCATTATTGGCTGATAAAACCGAGATTGATGTGGCACAATTGAAGCGCGTGGACTCTGCTGGTTTAGCGTTGCTGGTGCATCTACGTGCGCATCAACATCAGCGCGGCGCGGAGCTAAAAATTTCCGGCGCGACCGAGCGGCTGAGAACGTTAGTGGCGCTGTATAACCTTCAAACAATAATGCCTGTCGATACCGGTTAGCGCCATTTTCAGCTGTTTTAATACGATAAATTTACGCCAAGCCTCTGTTGAACAGGGGCTTTTGCTTTAAAGCCTATCCCGGTAGGCGCACATTCGCGTACAGGGAAGTCCGTGAGGAGGGTCAGCACTGCCTAGATCCAAAATAGTAAATAAAATAGCCTAATGAGATAGGTTCTTAGTTTAAGAAAACCGGTTATCCCGCTAAGATACCAGGCAGTTTCCCGTCATTTATACCCAAGATAATTCGAGTTACAGGAAAGCGGCGACGGCAACAGAGCCTTAAAAGCTTACTTCAGTCAGTGACTGGAATAATTAGAGCAAGCTAACGCTCGCCCGTAAATTGCAGCATTAAGGAGAGGGTTGCAGAACTAGATACTATGGAAAATAACGATATAAAAGACGTGCTAATGCAAGCATTAGCACTGGAAGAAGCGTATGTCACAAGCGATGGTAGCCACTTTCAGGTAATTGTAGTTGGCGAACTTTTTGCCGCCATGAGCCGCGTCAAAAAACAACAGACGGTTTATGCACCGCTAATGGAATACATCGCGGACAACCGCATTCACGCTTTGTCGATCAAAGCATATACCCCTGAAGAGTGGCAGCGAGACCGCAAACTCAACGGATTTTAAGGCGGTTTACCTTGCGTTGGGACAGCGTAAGGTTAGATAACAGAGAGTATTAAATGGATAAATTTCGTGTGCAGGGTCGGACTCGCCTGAGCGGTGAAGTGTCTATTTCCGGGGCTAAAAACGCTGCCCTACCGATGTTGTTCGCCACCCTGTTGGCAGATGAGCCAGTCGAGCTACAAAATGTCCCTAAATTGAAAGATATCGATACCACCATTCAGCTACTCAGCCAGTTGGGCACCAAGATTGAACGTAACGGTTCGGTGTATGTTGATGCCAGCGGTGTGAATGAGTTCTGCGCGCCTTACGATCTGGTGAAAACCATGCGCGCGTCCATCTGGGCGCTGGGGCCGCTGGTAGCGCGTTTCGGTCGTGGCCAGGTTTCCATGCCAGGCGGCTGTGCGATCGGTGCACGTCCAGTTGATTTACACATCAACGGTCTTGAACAACTGGGTGCTGAGATAAAACTGGAAGAAGGTTACGTCAAAGCTTCTGTGGCAGGCCGCCTAAAGGGCGCACACATCGTGATGGACAAGGTGAGTGTTGGTGCAACCGTGACCATCATGAGTGCTGCTACCTTAGCGACCGGCACTACTATTATTGAAAACGCCGCGCGCGAGCCAGAAATTGTCGATACCGCCAACTTCCTTAATACGTTAGGGGCGAAAATCAGCGGCTCTGGCAGCGATAAAATCACAATCGAAGGCGTGGATCGTCTGGGTGGCGGTGTGTACCGCGTGCTGCCTGACCGTATCGAAACCGGTACATTCCTGATCGCCGCTGCGGTTTCTAGTGGTAAAGTACTGTGCCGCGATACCCGTCCGGACACCCTGGACGCGGTGCTGGCCAAGATGCGCGAAGCAGGTGCGGATATCAAGGTGGGTAAGGACTGGATCAGTTTGGACATGCACGGCAAGCGCCCGAAAGCAGTCACCGTGCGTACTGCGCCGCATCCGGGCTTCCCGACCGATATGCAAGCTCAGTTCAGTCTATTGAACCTGGTGGCAGAGGGCACTGGTGTGATCACCGAAACCATTTTCGAAAACCGCTTTATGCACGTGCCGGAACTAATACGTATGGGCGCACAGGCGGAAGTGGAGAGCAACGCCTTGATTTGTTATGGTGTTGCGCAGCTTTCTGGCGCTCAGGTGATGGCAACCGATCTGCGCGCTTCTGCCAGCCTGGTAGTGGCGGGCTGTATCGCCGACGGTATAACCATCGTCGATCGTATCTATCATATTGATCGCGGTTATGAGCGTATTGAAGATAAACTACACGCACTAGGGGCGAAAATTGAGCGTGTGAAATATGAATAATGGCGACGCGTGCAAAACAGCTAAGGGCTGACCTGTGGCACCAGCCTTTTTATCATCCTGTTATTGCTCTTATTCTTGGTCATCTACTATAGCCGCACGATGTGGCGCATTAACATCTACGCGGTCGATGCGCTGCAAGCCGCGTGGCAATTGGGTGCCTTTGCGGCCACGCTCAGCACGGAATTTTTGCAGATCTTTTGGCCTCAGCGTCAGCTTACGTTTGCCTACATGCAGGGTTATGGAAGTTTGCGGCGGTAGCACCAATAGCCAAGCTAGTTTATCTTCACCGGTTGCCGCCTGCGTTGGCGGAATGGAGATAATCTTGTTGCCCTTGCCCTTCGATAGCTGTGGCAGATCGGTTACCGGGAATATTAGCATGCGCCCAGAGGTGGTGATCGATAGCAGCATGTTGTTTTCGCCGTGGATCTCTATTGGCGGTAATACTTTGGCGTTATCCGGCAAAGTAATCATCACCTTGCCAGCGCGGTTGCGCGCCACCAACTCATTGAAGATGCAAATAAAACCATAGCCAGCATCGGATGCCATAAGTAGTTTCTGATCCTTAGATGCCATGAGTACATGTTCGATGGTAGCGCCCGGTGGTGGCGTCAGCTTGCCGGTTAGTGGCTCGCCTTGGCCGCGTGCCGAAGGCAGCCTAATTGGATCGAGCGCATAGCTGCGCCCGGTAGAGTCGATAAGCACCACCGGCTGGTTGCTATTGCCTTGCGCCGCGCTACGGAAGCTGTCACCAGCCTTATAGCTTAATCCGCTTGGTTCGATATCGTGGCCCTTGGCACTACGTACCCAGCCCATCTCGGATAACACAATAGTCACTGGTTCGGACGGCACGAAATCGTGCTCGTTCATAGCCTTGGCTTCTGCGCGCTCGATAATTGGGGAACGGCGGTCGTCGCCATAAGCCTGCGCATCAGCCTGGATCTCTTTCTTGAGCAGGCTATTCAGTTTGCGCTCAGAGGACAACAATGCTTGCAGTTTATCGCGTTCTTTGGCCAACGCATCCTGCTCACCGCGAATCTTGAATTCTTCCAACTTAGCCAAATGGCGCAGCTTCAGCTCTAGTATCGCTTCCGCCTGGTTATCGGAAATACCGAAACTCTGCATCAGCACCGGTTTAGGTTCGTCTTCGCTGCGGATGATGTGGATCCCCTGATCGATGTTGAGGAACGCCAGCAGGAAACCTTCAAGAATGTGCAGGCGTTTTAGCACTTTCTCAAGGCGATAGTTAAGCCGACGGCGTACCGTATCACGACGGTACTTCAGCCACTCGTTTAAGATTTCCACCAACCCTTTTACCTGTGGACGATTATCTAAACCGATCATATTCATGTTGACGCGATAGCTGCGTTCCAGATCGGTGGTGGCAAACAGGTGGTTCATCAGTTGCTCCAGATCGATGCGTTTGGAGCGCAGCAAAACAACCAGACGCGTTGGGTTCTGGTGATCGGACTCATCACGCAGATCTTCTACCATCGGCAGCTTCTTGGCACGCATCTGATTGGCGATCTGTTCCAGCACTTTGGCACCGGAAACCTGGTGTGGCAGTGCAGTGATCACTGCATTGTTGTCTTCCTTGTTCCACACGGCTCGCATGCGCACCGAACCCCGACCATTCTGGTAAATTTTGCGAATTTCATCACGCGGGGTGATGATCTCGGCTTCAGTGGGAAAATCTGGCCCTTGAATAAATACGAGCAGATCATCGAGCAAAGCGCCCGGCTTGTCTATCAGTGCCACTGCGGAGGTGGCTACTTCTCGCACATTATGTGGTGGGATATCGGTTGCCATGCCGACAGCGATACCCGTGGTGCCGTTGATTAAAATGTTTGGCAGGCGCGCCGACAATATCTTCGGCTCTTGGAGGGTGCCGTCAAAATTTGGCACCCAGTCGACGGTGCCTTGGCCCAGTTCAGCTAACAGGACTTCTGCATATTTGGACAGCCGCGATTCGGTATAACGCATGGCGGCGAAGGACTTGGGATCATCTGGTGCCCCCCAGTTTCCTTGACCATCTACCAGCGGATAGCGATATGAGAACGGCTGTGCCATCAAGACCATGGCTTCATAACAGGCACTGTCACCGTGCGGATGATATTTGCCCAACACGTCACCTACGGTACGGGCGGATTTCTTGAATTTGGCGCTATTGCTCAGTCCCAGCTGGGACATGGCGTAAATAATGCGGCGTTGTACCGGCTTCAACCCATCGCCAATGTACGGCAATGCTCGATCCATGATTACGTACATGGAATAATTCAGATAGGCGTTTGCAGTGAAGGTGTACAGCGGTAAACGCTCTACACCGTCATGAGTTAGATCACGCATTACTCAATTATCCTCAGACTTTGGCATGGCAGTAACTCTTGTACGAAAAAGGGAGATTACTACTGGTAATAGTAATCTATCTGCGTGGTGGCTGTCACAGTAGGTGCCATGATTGCTGACTGGAAGCTAATAGGTCGGTATATTTATGTTTCATTTGTCCCCTCTGCTCGTCGGCATTTTCCACCGAGCGGATGATTTGATATGCATGGTTAGGGAAGCTTTGCAACTTATTGATCAGCGCCAGCAGTGCTGCGAGAGCATTCTACCATCAGTTATCTAGCGTTGCAGGAAGCGCTAGACCTGAGAACGATTTAAATCGACAGTTTGACCATATCGCCTTTGTCTTGCAACCAATTACGGCGATCTTCTGAACGCTTCTTGGCGAGCAGCATATCCATCACCTCCAGCGTTTGAACCACGTTATCGGCGTTTACCGTCAACTGCACCAGACGGCGTGTGTTTGGATCTAACGTGGTTTCGCGCAGTTGGAGTGGGTTCATCTCACCTAGCCCTTTAAAGCGCTGGACGTTCGGTTTTCCCTTTTTATCCCCAAGTTTTTCTAGCACGCCAGCTTTCTCTTCTTCATCCAGGACGTAGAACACCTCTTTGCCGAGATCGATACGATACAGCGGTGGCTTCGCTACATACACATGGCCACCATTCACCAGCGAACTGAAGTGGCGGACGAACAATGCACAGAGCAGAGTAGCGATGTGTAAACCGTCTGAGTCCGCATCCGCCAGTATACAGATTTTGCCGTAGCGCAATTGGCTGAGATCTTCGTTGTCCGGGTTAATGCCGATCGCAACGGAGATATCGTGTACTTCTTGCGAGGCTAACACTTCGTCGGAGGAAACTTCCCAGGTGTTGAGGATCTTGCCTTTCAACGGCATGATCGCCTGATATTCACGGTCACGCGCCTGCTTGGCAGATCCACCTGCAGAGTCCCCCTCCACCAAGAATAGTTCGGTCATGCTTAGATCCTGCGAAGTGCAGTCTGCCAGTTTCCCCGGTAGTGCTGGCCCACTAGTCAGTTTCTTACGCACCACCTTCTTGGTAGCCCGCAGACGGCGCTGAGCACTGCAGATCGTCAGTTCAGCCAATTGTTCCGCCGCCTGAATGTTCTGGTTCAGCCACAGGCTAAAAGCGTCTTTCACCACACCGGAAACAAAGGCCGAACACTGGCGTGACGACAGCCGCTCCTTGGTCTGCCCAGCGAACTGCGGATCTTGCATTTTCACCGATAACACGTAAGCACAGCGATCCCAAATGTCTTCCGCTGATAGCTTTACGCCACGTGGCAAGATGTTACGAAATTCGCAAAACTCGCGCATTGCGGCTAGCAGTCCCTGACGCAGCCCGTTAACATGGGTACCACCCTGCATGGTAGGGATCAGGTTAACATAGCTTTCGGTTAGTAGCTCGCCAACTTCCGGTAACCACAGCAGCGCCCAGTCGACGTTTTCTGTATCATCGGCGTAGTTACCGATAAACGGCGCTGTCGGTAAGGTCATCAGGCCGTTGACCGCTTCCAACAGGTAATCGGTCAGGCCGTCTTGGTAACACCAGCGCTGCTCAGTGTTGTTTACTTGGTCGATGAAGTTTATTTCGACGCCTGGGCACAGTACTGCTTTGGCTTTCAGCAGGTGGTTCAAGAGTGAAACTGAAAAGCGCGGGTTGTCGAAGAACTGCTCGTTAGGCCAGAAATGGACGCTGGTGCCGGTATTGCGTTTGCCGCATCTACCGGTAACCGTCAGGTCCTGCACCTTGTCGCCGTTTTCGAAGGCGATGCCGTAGACATTGCCATCACGCTTAACGTTGACTTCTACCCGCTTAGACAGGGCGTTGACCACCGAGATCCCCACGCCATGCAGTCCACCGGAGAATTGGTAGTTTTTATTCGAGAACTTGCCGCCGACATGCAGGCGGCATAGGATTAGCTCAATCGCTGGTACGCCCTCTTCTGGGTGGATGTCCACCGGCATACCACGGCCGTCATCAATCACTTCCAGCGACTGATCAACGTGCAGAATAACCTCAATGTGCTTAGCGTGGTTAGCCAAGGCTTCATCAATGCTGTTATCTATCACTTCTTGGCCGAGGTGATTGGGACGCGTTGTGTCGGTATACATACCGGGACGACGGCGTACTGGTTCTAGACCGCTGAGTACTTCAATAGCATCAGCGTTGTAGCTGGTGTAGCTGGTATGTATCATCGTTAATTATTTTTATTGTTGAGCGGAAGATGCCGGAACTGTTAGCTTAGCAGGCTTTTATCCCCTTAGTCTTGCAAGCCGCCGCGTTGTTGGCTGCACCCGTGCACCTCAAGCTCTTACCTATGTAAAATCCAAGAGGTTCATGAGCTTGCCTCCTATCCTCAACTTGCAATCCATTGGATCTGCTATGCATACTTTTCTTACCGACGAAGGCGTGGTTTTCACCCAATTCTACCGTTTTCCGATAGGCAGTATAATAGTAGGCGCTGCTTGCTTGTAATCGAGAATTTCATCACCTGTTTTTTGCAGCAACTAGATTAAATTTGATGATTCCAAGCAGGCGATGTGCATCATTTTTAGATCGTAAATAGGATCTGTTGAATAAATCGGATTTAGAATAAAGAGTCCCCTGAATTGGCATCCTTCAAGCAACGCGTACAGTTTCTGCCATACCGGCGAGCGTCATCTTGTTTAATGCACAGATCATGGCTATAGCCTCTGCAACTTGCGCATAATAGTCTTGCAGTGACAAGTGAATACTAACTAGCTGTTTTACTCTGTACATCGCTTTTTCGGCTATCGAACGTCGGTGATAGACTGTCATACTTTACCTCCGTGTTGTTGTCTCCAGTAAGGCACTGGTTTACTACCGCTTGATTTCGGTCTGCATAGTCTGCCGACCAATAACGGGATCCGATTCTGGGCGGTATTAACTCCCTTATCTTCTTTCGACTTAAATCATCATAACTCACTCGCCTATCGAAAGTCGCCTCTGCCGAGGCGACTTTGATTTTACGGTACTTCTGGCAGATGAGACCTGGGAAGGCTTCCCTATTGGTGACATTGCTCAAGGAAAGGTTAGCATAGATGACCTCATGTTTTTTTGTATCTACGGCCAAATACAGTTTTCTCCAGATCCGCCGTTTCTCCTGACCATTTTTACCATCCAACTCCCCTTCACCCAAGACGTTGAGCCCGGTAGAGTCGATAACCAAGTGCGTAATTTCACCCCGCGTAGGAGTTTTAAACTGGACATTAATAAATTTCGCCCGCTTACTGATGCAGGTATATTCTAGGCATTTCAACGGCACTTTTATCAGTGTGAAAATGAAGTCGACGAAGCCCTGGAGGGCGAGAAGTGTCATGCTGAAAATCTGTTTCAGCATGAATACGCTGGTTATTGCCATATCAGAATAATGGTGTGGGCGACGACGCAGAGAAGGTTTTGCCTAGCAGTACCAGGCCGTGAAGTGCCGTTTCATCCAGTCAGAAAGTAAGTAAGCCCTGATTAATAAGGGCGTTGTTGTAAGCCTTCCAGTTAGTGATCTTGAACTTTTGCTGGGCCACGCAATGTTGCTATTTTGACAGAAGTAGCGTGATCTAATACTCCTGCCGGCAAAATGTTTGATTGATTCAACAACTTTAACAACGCCTCTGAGTTCACCTGATAAGTTACCGTTTTGCCTACTTTGTCGTTGTGTGGCAGCAAACGACATAATTACGTATAGTTGGTTGCGTAAACTCTCATCATTGCATGGAAATCAGGGGTATAGCGCCTGTTCCATTAGTTGACCCACTCTTTTCTTAACGATTTATGATGCAACGCCAGCCATTGTAGTGCAATAACCGATGCGGCGTTATCGATCACGCCTTCTTCAACCCAGCAATAAGCCTGCTCATAGCTGACTACATGGACGCGGATGTCTTCATTTTCTGCTTCCAACCCATGGATACCCTTGGCGGTAGCGGAGTCTACCTCACCGACCATTATGGACAAGCGTTCACTAGTCCCCCCTGGGCTGGCCAGATAGCTCAGCACTGGCTTGCAGCGCCCAACATCCACGCCAGCCTCTTCTAGCGCTTCGCGGCGGCATACATCCTCGATGCTCTCGCCGGTCTCGATCATTCCTGCTACCATTTCCAGCAGCCAAGGTGAATGGCTGGTATCGACAGCGGCGATGCGCAATTGTTCAATCAGCACCACTTCGTCGCGTACTGGATCATAGGGTAGCAACACCGCCGCATGCCCACGCTCGAAAATTTCCCGTTGAATCTCCGGGCTGATTTCGCCGTTGAATAAGCGGTAGCCAAACCGGTATAAATTGAGTGAAAAAAAACCACGGTATAGCGTTTCACAGGCAATAATGTCTACATCTTTTTTATCGAAAGTAACGGGCGAAGGCTGCGAACGGTTCATAAACGCATGCTCCTGAATTTATATGGCGATAAAATAAACAGCTTTGATGATAAAAAACCACGAGATAATTTACCGCTGCTTTATGCTAAATCATCCGCCATGATATCAGGTGTGACGTAGGCGGCTAGTGGTGCTGAAAGATAAAAGTTATGCCAGATGGCACATTCAGCTACCTGATGAGCACAACTAGCCCTGCTATAATCGGCAACTCAATTCGTTTATCGTTAGCGCTAACATATTAATATTGCTTCACAATAAGTAATAAAAATGAATAAACTGCTTCAATTTCTTATCGCCCTAATCCTGGCCGGCTTCAGTGCAATGAGCCAGGCAGTAAACTTTTTGCAGGTCTACAAAGAGGCCAGGTAAAGTAACCCAGAACTGCGCAAAACTGCTGCAGACCGTGATGCTGAATTAGAAAAAATCAACGAAGCGCGCAGCCCGCTGTTACCACAGATCAGTCTGACCGCGGGTTATTCTTATGATCGTGGCAACCGCGATGCCAATAATATCAACTCTACTATGACTAACGGTTCCCTTGCGTTGACACAGAGCATTTTTGATATATTGAAATGGCGCGTGTTAACGTGCCAGGGAAAAAACGCGGGTATCTCTGACGTCACCGTTAAGACTTCTTAGCAGCGTTTGATCCTTGATACTGCCACCGATTACTTCAGTGTACTAAGGGCTATCGATGCGCTGTCTTATACACAGGCGAAAAAACAAGCGGGGTACCGCACGTTGAATCAAACTATTCAACGCTTCAATGTAGGCTTAGTGGCGATCACTTACGTACAGAACGACCGCGACAACTCCGACACTGTGCTAGCGTGGCGTCTGAAGTCACCGGCGCAATACTCTAGATAATGCGTTGGAAAAATTGCGCCAGGTGACCTGCAACTTCTACCCGGAGCTGTCCTTGTTGGATACTGACCGATTCAGCACCCAGCTCCCGGAAGCGGTGAATAACCTGCTGAAAGAGGCGGAAGCGCGTAATATGAGCCTGCTTTTAGCGCGTTTAAGCCAGGATTTGGCCCGTGAGCAGATCAGTTTAGCGCATACCGGCTACATGACAACTATTAATATGAGTGCATTTACCGTTATTGCCAATACCAAATATAGCAGTGCTAGTAGTTGCGGCGACTCTGACAGCAACGCTGGGCAGAATAAAATCAGCATGAGCATCAATCTGCCGCTTTACAGTAGCGGTGCGACTAACTCTCAGGTACAGCAGGCACAGTATAATTTTGTTGGTGCCAGTGAATCGCTGGAAAGCGCACACCGCAGCCTGGTGCAAACTGTGCGTTCATCATTCAACAACGTAAACGCATCGATTAGCAGCATCAACGCCTACAAACAGGCAGTGATTTTCGCTCAAAGTTTCATGGACGTCATGGAAGCCAGTTATCAGGTGGAAACCGGCACCATCGTTGACGTGTTGAATGCTACTACTACGCTGTATAACGCTAAGCAGCAACTCTCAAGCGCACGTTATATTGATCTCTGATCAACAAGTTAAACATCGAATCTTAACTAAGAAAGCTGAATGCAAATGATTTGCATGTGCTTAATGGTGCGCTAGGCAAACCTGTTTCTACCTATCCAGAGATACTGTTTCCCCCCACCAACGAGAAAAACGCCTATGCCAATGGGACTATAACGGAAACGGGATAGCCACCGATACCACTCAAACAGCGCGCAACAGCGGTGATCCATTCCGTTACTGACGCATGCGCTACTTCCTATTGGGCCTGGCATCTGCTATGCCCGATCTTTTACCTCTATCTCTACTTCAGCTTTAATTTTAACCTTGTTTCCCCTATCCTTAGATTAACTACTAGGAAAGGGCTAAGACAGCCCAAATAATGGGATTAATAACGATGAAACGGACAAAAAGCATTAACCAAGAAATGTTCCGCAAATCTTGGCGCAGCTACCCTATGGCACCCTTGGCCCTAGCGATCAGCGCAGTCTTTATTCTGGCTGGCTGTGAAAATAGCGACAAAACCGTCGCCATGTATCAAAATGCTGACGACTGTTCGCGCTCAAATCCTTCCATGCGAGAGCAGTGCACCACGACCCACCATAAAGCGTTGAAAGAAGCCGAAAAAACTGCTCCAAAATACGCCACCCGTGAAGAGTGCGTAGCCAAATTTGGCGATGCGCAGTGTACCCAGACACCAGTGCAGGCTGGTGTGGTGGCAGAATCTCAAAGCAGCGGCAGCGTCTGGATGCCGCTGATGGCCAGTTACATGATGGGCCGCATGATGGGGGGGACTGGCTTTGCTCAGCAGCCGCTATTCACCTCCCAAAATGCTGCCAGCCCGGCCAACGGCAAGTTCGCTGACGCTACCGGCAAAAGTTATAGTGTGGCGATAGCCGGTGAGCGCACTACAACTGTGCCGACAACCGCCATGGCCCCGAAGCCTGCGGTCACCCATACCATCACCCGTGGCGGCTTCGGCAAAACCGTCGCCAAACAAAATAGTATGCAACGCCGCAGCGCCACCTCCGGCTCTCGCAGCATGGGCGGCTGAAGCATGAAGCGCGTTACCATTACTGAACGCCCAGACTGGCGCGAAAAAGCCAATGAATTCGGCTTCCATTTCCATACTATGTACGACCAGCCGTACTGGTGTGAAGATGCCTATTATCAGTTCACACTGGCGCAGATTGAAGAGATCGAAAGCACCACTGCTGATCTGCACCAAATGTGCTTACAAGTGGTGGAGAGGGTGGTTGCCAGCGATGTACTGATGGCCAAATTCCGCATCCCGAAATACACTTGGGGCTTTGTACGCAACGCCTGGCGCACCCGTCAGCCTTCGCTGTATTCGCGTCTCGATTTATCCTACGATGGCGTCAACCAGCCTAAATTGTTGGAAAACAACGCTGATACGCCAACCTCGCCGTATGAGTCCGCCTTCTTCCAATGGTTATGGCTGGAAGACCAGATCAAGGCTGGCAAGCTGGTTCCACAAGCGGATCAGTACAACTGCCTACAGGAAAAGCTGATTGAACGTTTCGCTGATCTAAAAGCGCATCATGGCTTCGAATTGTTACACTTGGCTTGCTGCCAAGACAGTGAGGAAGATCGTGGCACCGTGCAATATCTGCAAGACTGTGCGTCAGAAGCTGGTCTAGCCACCGAGTTCCTGTTTATGGAAGAGATTGGCCTAGGCGAGAAAGGCCAGTTTACCGATCTACAGGATCGGGTGATCGGCAACCTGTTCAAGCTTTACCCGTGGGAGTTTATGCTGCGCGAGATGTTTACCACCAAGTTAGAGGATGCTGGTGTGCGCTGGTTGGAGCCTGCTTGGAAAAGCATCATCTCCAATAAGGCGCTGCTGCCACTGCTGTGGGAAATGTTCCCGAATCATCCGAACCTACTTCCAGCCTACTTTGCTGAAGATGCACATCCGCCGTTGGAGCATTATGTCACCAAACCGCTGTTCTCACGCGAGGGTGCCAATATCCAGATTGTCGAAAACGGCCAGCAGGTAGCGTGCGTTGGAGGCCCCTATGGTAAAGAAGGTATGATTGTTCAGCAGTTCCATCCGCTGCCGCAGTTTGAAGGAAGCTACACACTGATCGGCAGTTGGTTAGTTGACGATCAGCCCTGTGGCATCAGCCTACGTGAAGATCGCCAACTAGTCACCCAAGATATGTCGCGCTTCTATCCGCATGTCATTCTTGGTTGATAAAGCTAAGGATCTGTTAATCGGAGAAAGCCAGTTAAGGGCTGGCGTTTTACCTCAAGTGGCTTTCTTGCTCATCAGCCTGGCGATAAGCCACCAGATCCTCGATAGTCAACACTACCATGCCGTACTGCTTAGCGAATGCCACTACTTCCGGCGCACGCGCCATGCTGCCATCATCGTTGGTCAGTTCACACAGCACACCAGCAGGTTTTAAACCGGCCATCGCTACAAGATCGATAGTCGCTTCGGTATGACCACGGCGGCTCAGTACGCCACCCGATTGGGCTCGCAGCGGAAAGACATGGCCTGGGCGGTTTAGATCGCCAGGTTTAGCGTTATCGGCAATGGCTGCACGGATAGTGCTTAGGCGATCCGGCGCGGAAACCCCAGTGGTAACGCCAAGTGCCGCTTCAATGCTCACGGTGAAAGCGGTCTGGAACTGGCTGGAGTTATTGGTCACCATCATCGGCAGATCGAGCTGCTGGCGACGATCTTCGGTGATGCACAGGCACACGATACCGCTGCCGTGGCGAATGGTCAGCGCCATTTGCTCAACAGTCATGGTTTGAGCGGCGAAAATCATATCACCTTCATTTTCACGTTTTTCGTCATCAAGCACCATCGCACCGCGCCCGTTGCGCAATGTATCGAGAGCGCGTTCAACGCGTTCTTTCGGTGTACCGAAATCTGAAAGTAGTGTCTGATTCATGGTAAAAAACCTCATTAGAAAATTATGGATTACCAGAATCAGGGCGATCTTGAGGGGTAGCTAGCAATATCTAAAAGCAACGTAGGCTGTCACAAGCCCAAGAGATATCGCTACTCTCTCCCATCCTGACTATCACCGTCGGCTCCGGAATTATACCGGATATGCTGACCTCTAACCCGTCTGTAATAGACTGGTTGAGCGCTTGCGGGCTTTCACCGTAGCAGGTGATTTACCGCCAGTAGGGACTTTCACCCCGCCCTGAGAATAAGCGGGTTGACTATAGCGCTAATGATTAAACAGGGCAATTAGCAAAAACATAATGCAGCCATAGGTGGCGGGGGAGTAAGAGTTTATTCGTCGGGCAACTGGCATTACACTAGAAGGCAGCTATTAAACTCTAAAAGGGATACGCCATGATTGACCCAAAAAAAATTGAACAGATCGCACGCCAGGTTCATAGATCCATGCCTAAAGGCGTGCTTGAATTCGGGGAAGATGTTGAGAAGAACATCCGCCATGTGCTACAATCACAACTGGCTCGTTTGGATTTGGTCAATCGCGAAACGTTCGACGTGCAGACTCAGGTGCTGCTGCGTACCCGTGAGCAACTGGCGTTGCTAGAACAGCGCATAACCGGTCTGGAAGAAAAGCTGAATGCGGCATCTACCGCCAAGCAAGAAGAATAATTCTCATTGGGCGCGAAGCCGTCGCGCCTCTAAGCCAAATAATGGCCGAACATCATACTCGGTAGCTCGGCAAAGTAGGCTACTGCTCACCCTCACCACCGTTTCCAGCATGCCGCTCTTTGATAGCGGTGATGATATTGGTTGTTGATAAGCCCTGTTCAAAGTTCAGTACTTTAACATCGCCGCCATTGGCCCATACCTCTGTGCTACCGGCGATATCTTCCGGCTTATAGTCACCGCCTTTCACCAGCAAATCTGGCAAGATATCGCTGATCAAACGCTGCGGAGTGTCTTCCTTAAACGACACGACCCAGTCTACTGCCTCCAGTGCGCCAAGAACGATCATGCGGTTTTCCAGTGCGTTGACTGGGCGAGTTTCGCCCTTCAATCGCTTAGTAGAAGCATCGCTGTTCACCGCTACGATCAACCGATTACCCAACTTGCGGGCATTGGCCAAATAGGAAACGTGGCCAGCGTGCAGAATGTCGAAAATACCGTTGGTCATCACTACTTTCTCACCACGCTGGCGTGCTTGCGCCATGGCGGTTTTCAACTTGGCTTCAGTCATCACGCCAAAGCCGCTTCCCGCGCGGCCACGCACAGCATTTTCCAGCTCGATCGGCGAAACGCTGGAAGTTCCCAGCTTGCCGACCACCACACCAGAGGCAGCGTTGGCTAGGAAACAGGAATCTTCTAGCGAGTTGCCGGCGGCTAAAGCGGCGGCCAACACGCCAATCACTGTATCGCCCGCACCGGTGACGTCGAACACCTCCTTAGCTTGGGTGGGAAGATGAAGTGGCGCAACGCCCGGTTGCAGCAAGGTCATGCCGTGCTCTGAACGGGTTACCAGCAGCGCGGATAGCGCAAAGTCAGCTATTAGCTTCATGCCGCGTTCCACCAGATCGGCTTCATCCTTGCAATAGCCTACTATTGCTTCGAATTCGGACAGATTCGGTGTTAGCAGCGTAGCGCCGCGATAGCGTTCAAAATCAGAGCCTTTCGGATCGATCAACACAGGCACCTTGGCGGCACGCGCCAGTTTAATCATGTTTTGCACTTGGCTTATCGCGCCTTTTGCATAGTCTGACAGCACAAGCACACCGATCTGCGGCAATGCCTGCTGGATGCGCTTTAATACTCGCTGCGCGTCGACGTTGGAAAAACCCTCTTCAAAGTCGAGACGGATCAACTGCTGATTGCGCGATAGTACGCGCAGCTTAATGATAGTTGGATGGGTAGGCACTGAGACAAAATCGCAGTACACGTTCACGGTGTTTAGCTTAGCGCTGATCGCTCGCGCTGCATCGTCGATGCCGGTCAGCCCCACTAGACGTGAATTGGTACCCAGCGAAGCAATGTTCATCGCCACGTTAGCGGCACCGCCGGGACGCTCTTCAATAGTATCAACCTTGACCACAGGCACCGGGGCTTCCGGTGAGATGCGACTGGTCGGGCCATACCAATAGCGATCTAACATGATGTCACCTACTACCAGTACACTGGCGTTACGAAAATCAGGTAGTGTAACTTTCATCCGATAACTCCAAAGAAGAACAAAATTTTTATGCCGCTAATATTAGCATAGACGTCTGTAATAGCAGCAAAACGTATTGCGCAACGTCAGCCTCAGCTCAGCCATTTAAGCCAACTGATGCGTACTTTTGTTAGCTCTCAGTGGCGAACAGTGCTCTGATGACCTTACCAGAGTGTTCATGCAAGGCTAGGTGATGGATGGTATCGCGCATAGTGACGTAGGCTGTGGTCAGCGCATACGCTTCATTCTCTAGCATAATGCCTGCATTGGCTATCAGCGCGAAGATGCGCACGGTATCAGGCCCAACGTGTCAGTTGTGTTTCTGTACTCGCATAGAGCCTAAGACGAGGTATTGGGCGATAAATTCAATATTGATGATACCGCCTTTATTTGCTTTTATATCCAATAGATCGCGCTGCTGGTTGCTCAGGTGGCAGTGCATTTTTTCGCGCATTTCACGCACCTCAAGGCCGCAGCAATCCCCGATCGCGCACTTTGCATAGGATTTCGCGGCGTAGGTCGTCAAATTGCTAGTGCAATATCTGGTTGCCCGTGCACGATGCGCTCCCGTACTAGAGCCTGATGATCCCAAGAACAGGATTCATGCTGCTGATAGTCGGCAAAAGCCCCCAGGGTGCTGACCAGCAGGCTATCTGCGCCGGAAGGCTGCAGGCAGGCATCCACTTTACACAAAATGCCGGATGAAGTACGGGTGCTGAACATGTGCATTACAAGTTTTGCCAGGCGCAGATAGGATTTGAGGCCATCAATGCTGCGTTCGCCTTCGTTTTTCACCTCCGGCGGTCAATCCACCAGAAACACCAGATCAAGATCGGAGCTATAGCCTAACTCCCAGCCGCCCAGTTTACCGTAGCCAATTACCGCAAACCCGTTCCCAGCGCGATCCCGCAAATGGCTAGGTTGACCAAAGCGGGACACCATATCGCCCCAGCTGGCAGCGCCACAACAATATCTGTGGCAGCAATGTGCAGCAGTTACGCTTGTTTGAACTGATGCAACGCCTACAATTTTGCTCATTGTCGTCCTCAGTAACTCGCAGTAGATGTTGGTGCAGCCCGCTGTGATAAGCATCGTGCTCAATGGGTTAATACAGGGTGGCTGGCTCTAACAATTCGTCCAGCAGCAGCGGATAACGTGATAGCTGGTTGGTTACCATCGGCGAGGTGGCGCATAAGCGGATCGCATGGTTGCACGCAGCAGGGTATTCCACAACCAGCTCCAGGTAGGTGGGGCTGGTGACGATGCTCAACAGCAGTTGTGTCAGGCGCAGTAGTGTTGTTGGCGCGTCCTGACGTGGAGACAGCTCCGCTAGTAGACACGGCATCAGTTGATCGAGCACGTTGCGACCACGCGGGCCAATGGTACGTTTATCGACGTCATGGCTGAAGTGGGTGATAATTTGCAGTATCTGCTGGCGCATTTTTTTGCACAGGTGCGGAGTCGGTGGAGGCAGCTCATTTTATTCTAACCTACCCTGCCATAAACTATAGTATTGCTGATGGTATTGCTGATAGTGGAGATATTCTTCTATATTGGCGCCATAGTCGCTGATAATCTGGCTAAATACCGCCTTTATCGCCTGCGATGCCTATCCAGGCATCGTTAGTAAAGCCGACCAATTTTTCAGACTTATGCCATGCGCCAGCCGCGCCTGATCAAGTTTATCTTGCGGCAGCGTCTGCTGATTAGCAATCGCCTGTAGCAGGTTTCTCAGCCGTCGTAGGAACATATAGGAGGCGCTCAGCGTCTGTACTCGCCCGGCTTCCAACAGCCCTAACTCGCAAAATGGTTACAGCGTCGGCAATAGCGAATGACCCTGCAACGCCGATTCGCGTCCACCCCGAATAAGTTGTAAAACCTGAGTAATGAATTTAATTTCCTAAATGCCGCCAGCGGCCCAGCTTGATGTTGTCTTTCAGACCACGGCGGCGCACTTCGCGTGCGATCATCCCTTTCATATTACGCAGCGATTAGATCACGCTGAAATCAATATATCAGCGAAACACAAATGACTGCAGAAGTTTCTTACAATTCCTGGCTGTAGTTATATTCCGATCCGCCGAGTACCCGTGCTTTCAACATGGCGTAGCGCTACCAGTCGCGCCCCTGCTCCTGATAATAATCCTTCAGTGCAGCAAAACTCATTACCAGTAGGCCGCTGTCGCCAAATGTTCGCATGCGCATATCCAGGCGATATACTAAACCGTCGATGGTCTGCTGATCTAGCACCTTGATCAGTCGCTGGCCAAGGCGAGTAAAAAATTGGGCGTTATCCCGTTCGCGTCGGCCATCTCGGGTATGACCGTTTCCCGGGTAGGCAAAAATCCGAATCTGAAGAGAAGTTTAGTTCGCCACCGCACAGTTTGCCCATACCGAGGATTAACAGCAGCTGTGGTTTGCCCTGATCATTGGACGGCGTACCCCATTCATTGTAGCAACTGCAGTACAGCCAGTTACACGCGCTGACAATCAGCGTTTCCGCCAGCAAGCTTAGCTGCTGTAGCGTTTCTTCGGTGGTGCATTTGCGCAGAGCACCAGCATTTCGCAGTGGAGTAGGCGCAGCACGTGCATCAGCCCTGCCTAGTAGTGCACTTTTTCTAGATCCTTCTGTAGCCAGGCCGTATAATGCTGCTACTCATCAAGCGTTGGTGGCTGCTGACGTAGCCTTTCTAGCCATGTTAGCTGTGGCCGAGTAGCATCTCGCTGACAAAGTTACTTGACTCCAGCACCCACTGTTTTTGGGGACTAAACAGGTTGCTTGCGCCGTGAATTTTGCGAAAATGCCGCACAATCTGCTTTGCCTGAGCTTGCAACACTGCTGAGAGTGGCAACATAGTGTTAATCTATTTTTTTGCAGCCTGTCAGTTCGGCTTCATTATGAAAATGCGCCGTTTAACCAAAATGGCGCATGCAATAAAGCCTGCTTACGGCTGGCTTCATACCAGCTTTGACAGCGTCCAGAAACCGCCAGTTGCAGCTCGTGCCAACTGGCAAGGTAAGGATTAGTTTGCTCGTCTGGGTAAATCCCCGAAAGCAGCGTAAACACTAACAGGTGGCGCGTCAGACGCGTTAATTGCTCTTGATATTCATCGTCATTCAATACCTGCGGCTGAACAGTTTTATCCACCAGCAACGGCTCCATAGTGGTCAGATGAGTGCGCAGATCGGCACTGGCCTTACGCGGCACCAAACCACCGAAAATTACCAGGGCCTGGCGTATCAGCGCTATCGCTTCCAGCACCGAACGTCGCGCCTGAAAGTCGCCGCCTAGCCACAGTTCTTCGTAATACTGCCATTGGCTGATCTCGAGTTTAACGCTAGCTATCATGACTTGCTCAATGCTGAATTTGGCTGCTGCTTTCAGTACTCTAAGCTGACGGCGCTCATGCGTTACATTACTTTGCGCCAAATGATAACCGCGCGCAGCCTTACTCAGGCTACCTTGGCGCAAACCACTGTGTTCCGCCAGCCCATTGCCCAATGCAAACAGATCTGCGGTTTTGCCCTGTTTGAGTTCCAATTCGATCTCACACAGGGCCTCACTTAGTTCACCCGCGCTGATTTTACACTGATCGATATCCACTTCAATCTCGCTTATACCATAATTTATCACTCACTTCTCACTCATGAAATCAGTGCGGAACAACGGTTTCAGCTTCTGTTACAGCGCGTTGAGATCGCAGCCCTGCGGCTAGAGACCTACCGGGAACTTTTCCAGCGCCAGCACCGGTGTAGGTGTAGCAATGGACATATTATATTCTGGCCGCTGATGCAGGCCGACAAGCACCTTGCCTGCGGTTTTAAGGGTCGGTTCGTAACTGTCGTCAAAACCGCGAATACGCAGTCTCATATCCTGGCTGCGTAGGAAATTGTTAGCTGTTTCAAAGTAAATATTAGTCAGTTTTTAATGACGTGTATCCGATCCAGTTTTTGCGTTGCTTCGCCAGACTGAACGCTCTACTATATGCCTCATATACCCCATAAATTCACACAGAAACGAAGAACTCATTCAGAAATTACGCCTAATATTCCTAACCGTGCTGAGCTTCAGCACCCCTTTGGGTGCATATATCGAAGATAAACGCTATATTTCTGATGAATTGAGCACTTATATCCACAGCTGTTCGGACAATCAGTACCGTATGGCCGGCATCCTAAATTCTGGTAAAGCAGTCACCTTATTAAGCGTGAATGACAGCACCGACTACAGTTATATCCGCGATCCTAAAGGCTGCATCACCTGGATCCCTCTCGAGCATCTGAGCCAGAAGCTCAGCTTGCGCACCCGCGTGCTGGAGTTAGAAAAGCAGGTGAAAACCCTGACTGATAAACTAATCAACATCGAAAACCCTTGGAACCAGCGTACCGAAGAAATGCAGCAGAAGGTGGAGGCTATTGGCAGCACTATCAGTAGATTTTAGCAAGAAAACCAAGATCTGAAAAACCAACTGTTGGTCGCATAAAAGAAAGTTAACGCCGTTAATCTGCAACTCGATGACAAGCAGCGTACTATTATCCTGCAATGGTTTATGTATGACGGCAGCATTGCCGGTGCTGGCCTGCTGTTGGGTCTTTTGTTGCCGCACTAGATTCCGCGTCGCAAAAAAACATCCGTTGTATAAACTGATTTAAGTTTTGTTACGTTTGCGTTTTCTGCGGACATTTCGTAGCCAATATATATGATCTTATAGACAAAGCATTAAGAAAAATTCAGGAGTTAACTGTGAAGATTTACCTGGTCGGCGGTGCGGTTCGCGATGCTCTGCTTGATATCCCGGTTTTTGACCGCGACTGGGTCGTGGTGGGTGCTACTTCGGCGGAACTGCTGGCAATCGGCTATCAGCAGGTCGGTAAAGACTTCCCGGTATTTCTTCATCCCGATACCCATGAAGAATACGCGCTGGCGCGTACCGAACGTAAATCTGGCTACGGTTACACTGGTTTTACTTGCTGTGCCGCACCGGATATCACACTGGAGGAAGACCTGCTGCGGCGCGATCTAACCATCAATGCCATTGCCCGTTCTTCGGAGGGCGTGCTGATCGACCCTTATCGAGGTGTGGCCGATTTGCAGGCACATGTGCTGCGACATGTTTCCGATGTTTTTGCTGAAGATCCCCTGCGTGTGTTGCGCGTGGCGCGTTTCGCCGCTCGCTTCTCCCATCTTGGATTTAGCATTGCGGAGGAAACCCTTGAATTGATGCGCTATATGACGCACAGCGGCGAACTGGCAACGCTGAAAGCCGAGCGGGTGTGGCAGGAAACCGAAAAGGCGCTACAGAGCCAGCATCCACAGGTCTATTTCCAAGTTCTGCGCGATTGCAATGCGCTGGCGGTTTTATTTCCAGAGATCGACGCGTTGTTCGACGTGCAAGCGCCTGATAAGTGGCATCTAGAGATCGACACCGGCGTTCACACCATGATGACACTAGCTATTGCCGCTCAGCTTAGCCAGGCGGTTGAGGTGCGTTTCTCCTCACTATGCCACGATCTCGGCAAGGGATTAACGCCTCATAAGTGCTGGCCGCACCATCACAGCCACGGGCTGGCTGGCGTTCGGTTAGTAGAAGAGCTTTGCCAGCGTTTGCGGATACCTAATCCAGTGCGCGATCTTGCCAAACTTGTAGCAGAATATCACGACCTAATTCATACGGTGAACAAGCTGCGGCCACAAAAACTACTCAAGCTGTTTGACGCCATTGACGTGTGGCGTAAGCCGCATCGTCTAGAGCAGATGATTCTAGCCAGCGAAGCTGACACCCGTGGCCGCACTGGATTCGAGAATAATCTATATCCTCAGGGCGACTATCTACGTCAGGCGTATCAGGTGGCAAATGCAATATCGATTAAAGATGTCGTAGCCAGAGGGCTACAGGGCATAGCGATCCGAGATGAGCTTACACGCCGCCGCCACCAGGCGCTGGCTGAGTGGAAGCTCAGCCAAAACATCATGAGCGACTAGCAATGAGGCTTTCTAATTGCTGGGTAGCATCGCTGGGTAGCATTGCGGCTTACATATCCAAACTGCGGATACCAATTTTCATCGGTACAGTCAGAATGAATGCCGATCGGGCCGAGCAGAGGATGCCAAAATATTACCCATGACGCGAGTGCCACGTTCGATAATCACACCAACCCGGCTGGCATGTACTACAGCGCCCGGTTTGCTGACCTTGATACGAACCCAGGGAGAATTAAAACGTTGAAGCAAAATCTCCGATATCTCCTCCGCTACTCGCTCCACCAGGGTAAAACGATTTGGCTCGACGTGCTGAATAATAGCTTCGCTGATATCTGCATAGCTTAGGCAGTCTTTGATGTTGTCACTGGCTGCGGCCTTATGGTTATCCCAGCCTATTTCGATATCGAATACCAGCTTCTGGCGAATGATTTGTTCCCAATCATAAACGCCAATAGTAGTAATTACGGTCAGCTTTTCAATAAAAACAATATCCATCACGTCATTCTCTGTTTTTGGCATTGTCGGATTCCGCTGCCAGCGGCATATGCGTATTATTTATAGATGTTGCGAGTAAAACGACCATTATTAAACGGAATCGCGTTATGAGTGATACCGCGCTTGGCATGATTATCTTTGCGTATCTGTGTGGCTCAGTCTCCAGTGAGATCCTGGTTTGCCGGATCGCCGGGTTGCCCGATCCGCGTTAATTTGGCTCAGGAAATCCAGGAGCGACTAACGTCTTGCGCATTGGCTGTCGCCTTGCGGCAGCGTTAGTGCTGGCATTTGATATCCTGAAAGGCATGTTGCCAGTTTGGCTGGCGTACAAGCTGTAGGTTCCTCTGCTGTCTCTAGGGATGACGGCAATCGCCGCCTGCATAGGGCCGCTCATATATACCGGGTTCTCTGCCACTTCCATGGTGGCAAGGGCGTAGCAACAGACTTTGGTTCTATTGCGCCGATCGGACAAAAGGATCTGATCGGCTCGATCCTTTGCTTTACACAGCGGGTAGTTCCGCCAACGGCCAGCGTGGACGTACCGAAACGCTTAGTTCCTGGTCAGCACTGCTTTTCAACCGCACCATGCCGGCATAGGCGATCATCGCACCATTATCGGTACAAAATTGTAGGCGGGCATAGAACACCTCTGCACCACGTTTGTGCATCATCGCCACCATTTTGGTTCGCAACGTGCGGTTGGCGCTGACACCGCCAGCCATTACCAAGTTTTTAAAACCGGTTTTCTCCAATGCGCGTTCACATTTGATTGCCAACGTATCCACCACTGCGTCCTCAAAAGCACGGGCGATGTCGGCGCACGTCTGATCATCACTACCGTTTGATCGAATGGTGTTGGCAGCGAAGGTTTTCAGCCCAGAGAAGCTGAAGTCTAACCCCGGACGATCGGTCATCGGCCGTGGGAAAGTAAAGCGATTTGTCACACCATGCTGTGCCATCTTTGACAGCATCGGCCCACCGGGATAATCCAACCCAAGCAGTTTGGCGATTTTATCGAATGCCTCGCCAGCAGCGTCGTCGATCGATTCGCCCAGCAGTTCGTATTTACCTATATCAGTGACGCTGATCAATTGGGTATGGCCCCCTGAGATTAACAGCGCGACGAAAGGGAAAGCAGGTGGGTTGTCTTCCAACATCGGTGACAAAAGGTGTCCTTCCATATGGTGTACTGGCACCGCTGGTACATTCCAGGCGAAAGCCAACGCTCGGCCTACGGTGGCTCCAACCAGTAGTGCCCCTACCAGGCCTGGCCCGGCAGTATAGGCAACACCGTTGATATCGGTTGCGGACAGGTTAGCTTCCCTGAGCGCAGCTTGGATCAGCGGCACGATCTTGCGCACATGGTCGCGGGAGGCCAGTTCCGGCACCACGCCTCCATAGTCGGCATGCAGCTTTATCTGACTATATAATTGGTTAGCCAATAAACCGGCTTGTTTGTCATAAACGGCAATGCCGGTTTCATCGCAGGATGTTTCTATACCCAGTACTCGCATTACATTTTCCACCATTCACAATGCAAGTGCCAGTATACCACAAACGTCGCCATTTACAGCCAGCGCCGTGTATCCTGTCGCCAGCACACACTCTTGTTGATGATCCATTCGATATGAGATACATGCTATTTTGATGAAAAACGCGCCTTTTTTTTCTGATGGGTCTATAATCAAAGACGATGCAAAATTGCGCGTATTTTAACACAGTAGCGCATTATTCTATTTTCTGTGTTGCTTTACAAAGCAGTATCCGTTGAAGTAGAATCTTTCACCATTTTAAAAAGGCTGGTGCTTAGTCAGCAGCAAATAGAATTTTATCGAGGTTAAGAAACACACACATATGCCTGTAATTAAAGTACGTGAAAACGAGCCATTTGATGTTGCTCTGCGTCGTTTCAAACGATCTTGCGAGAAAGCGGGTGTTTTAGCTGAAGTTCGTAGTCGTGAGTTCTATGAGAAACCGACTACAGAACGTAAGCGCGCCAAAGCTTCTGCCGTGAAACGTCACGCGAAGAAACTGGCTCGCGAAAACGCACGCCGCACTCGTCTGTATTGATTCTTCGGGGATGTCGTTATCCCGCAGCGTAATTTTCTAATTTTTAACATCGCGCAGACTGATGTTGCTGCATACGAAGGCCGTGCATTTCCGAAAGGAATGCGCGGCTTGTTCTCGTTTATAGGCTAGTGAGTAAAGTAGGGCTTATGGCTGGACGAATTAAGCGCTTATTTATCAATGAGTTGCTTGCTCGCACTGACATCGTAGATCTGATCTATGCACGTATAAAACTGAAAAAGCAAGGCAAAAACTATCATGCGTGCTGTCCGTTCCACCATGAAAAGACGCCTTCTTTTACCGTTAATGGCGAAAAGCAGTTTTATTACTGTTTTGGGTGTGGTGCGCACGGTAACGCCGTAGATTTCTTGATGAATTACGATAGGCTGGAGTTTGTAGAAACCATCGAGGAACTAGCGACCATGCACGGGCTAGAAGTGCCCTACGAGGCAGGTAACGGGATAATCCAAATCGAACGCCATCAGCGGCAAAGCCTGTATCAACTGATGGAACAACTCAGCGCATTCTATCAGCAGTCACTGCATCAGCCTGCTGGAAAGTTGGCGCGCAACTACCTGCAACAGCGTGGGTTGAGTGATGACGTGATCCGCCACTTCGCCATCGGATTTTCCCCAGCAGGATGGGATACCGCACTGAAGCGCTTTGGTCGCGACAACAATGCGCGCAGAGCTTTAAACGACGCTGGCATGTTGGTAACTAACGATCAGGGGAGATCGTATGATCGTTTTCGTGAGCGCGTGATGTTCCCTATCCGTGACAAACGCGGGCAGGTGATCGCTTTTGGAGGTCGCGTGGTGGGTGATGGCATGCCGAAATACTTAAACTCGCCGGAAACCGAAATATTTCACAAGGGTCGGCAATTGTACGGCCTGTATGAAGCGCAGCAGAGCCATCCTAACCTGCAAAGGGTGCTGGTAGTAGAAGGCTATATGGATGTGTTGGCTTTAGCGCAGTACGATATCGATTATGCAGTCGCATCACTTGGAACCTCAACGACAGTTGAATATATTCAACTGCTGTTCCGTGCCACCGATAACGTTATCTGTTGCTACGATGGCGACCGAGCTGGCCGTGAAGCGGCCTGGCGTGCGATGGAAACCGCGCTGCCTTATCTGAACGATGGGCGGCAGTTGCGTTTCATGTTTTTGCCCGATGGCGAAGACCCGGACACTCTGGTACGTAAAGAGGGAAAGACAGTTTTCGAACAACGGATGAAACTAGCAAAGCCACTTTCCACTTTCTTGTTTGAAACCTTGATGCCACAAGTGGATCTGAGCAGCCCGGATGGGCGAACCAAGCTGAGTTCGTTGGCAATTCCGATGATAAGCCAAATACCCAGTGAAACATTGCGTCTGTATTTACGACAACAACTGGGCCAAAAATTAGGCATGCCTGATGAATTCCAACTGGAGAAGTTGCTAAGTAAGCAGGCTAAAAATGCAAGACCTTACCATGCACCACAATTAAAACGCACAACCATGCGTATACTGATAGGGTTACTGGTGCAAAACCCACGGCTGGCTACACTTATACCTTCGCTTGAAGGATTGGAGCAGCCTAAACAGGCTGGGCTGCCGTTGTTTGTCGAACTGATACAGACCTGTTTGGCACAGCCTGGGCTGACTACTGGTCAATTGTTAGAGCTGTATCGCGATAACAAATTAAGCCAGCCGCTTGAAACCTTGGCGACATGGAACCATATGATCGTTGATGACAGGGTGGAGCAAACCTTTTTGGATACGTTAGCTAGCCTGTATGACTCAGTATTGGAACAGCGGCTGGAGGCACTGATCGCACAAGCCAGAACCCATGGACTGAGCCAGGACGAACGCGAAGAAGTAAGTTCGCTTAACCAAATACTAGCTAAAAAAAACTGAATACCAACGGCTTAAGTGCTGATAAATACGAAGGGCATTGTCCTGCAATATGCCGCCATAGTGGGGCGCGGCAATAACAAAAATACCCCAAATGCTATTGTTGGCGGTTTTGCCGACCGACACTAACCCAAATACTCTTAAGTGTGGGAAACGTCTTATGGAGCAAAACCCGCAGTCACAGCTAAAGCTGCTTGTCACTCGTGGTAAGGAGCAAGGCTATCTGACCTATGCTGAGGTCAATGACCATCTGCCGGAAGATATAGTCGACTCCGACCAGATCGAAGACATCATCCAGATGATCAACGACATGGGCATCCAGGTGATGGAAGAAGCACCGGATGCCGATGATCTAATGCTAGCCGAGAACACCAACGATACCGATGAAGACGCAGCAGAAGCTGCTGCTCAGGTGTTATCTAGCGTTGAGTCTGAAATTGGCCGCACTACTGATCCAGTGCGCATGTACATGCGCGAAATGGGTACCGTGGAGTTGCTGACGCGAGAGGGCGAAATCGATATTGCCAAACGCATTGAAGACGGCATCAACCAGGTGCAGTGTTCCGTTGCTGAATATCCAGAAGCCATTACCTACCTACTGGAGCAGTACGATCGCGTCGAGGAGAGTGAAGCTCGCCTATCTGATCTGATCACTGGCTTTATCGATCCAGATGCGGAAGATGACATCGCCCCTACCGCTACACACATTGGTTCTGAACTATCGACCGAAGAACAGGGCGACGAAGACGACGATGCTGAAGATAACAACAGCATCGATCCAGAATTGGCGCGCCAGAAATTTGCTAACTTACGCGATCAGTACGAAATGACTCGCCTGGTTATCAGAAAGAATAGCCGTAGCCACGTCAGCGCAGCAGTAGAGATCCTGAAACTGTCCGAAGTATTCAAGCAGTTCCGCTTAGTACCGAAACAGTTCGATTTCCTGGTCAACAGCATGCGCACCATGATGGATCGCGTCCGTACTCAGGAACGCTCCATTATGAAGTTGTGCGTGGAACAGTGTAAAATGCCGAAGAAAAACTTCGTCACTGTATTTGCTGGCAATGAGACCTCCGATGCCTGGTTAGAAAAGGCGCAGGCAATGACTAAGCCATGGTCGGAGAAGCTGAAGGACGTCGCGGAAGACGTACAGCGTTGCCTGCAGAAACTGCGTCAAATCGAAGAAGAAACTGGCCTGACCATTGAGCAGGTTAAAGATATCAACCGCCGCATGTCGATCGGTGAAGCGAAAGCCCGCCGCGCGAAAAAAGAGATGGTTGAAGCCAACCTGCGTCTGGTTATTTCCATCGCGAAGAAATATACCAACCGTGGCTTGCAATTTCTAGATCTTATCCAGGAAGGCAATATCGGCCTGATGAAAGCAGTAGATAAGTTTGAATACCGTCGTGGTTACAAGTTCTCTACTTACGCTACTTGGTGGATACGTCAGGCTATCACCCGTTCTATCGCCGACCAGGCGCGTACCATCCGTATTCCGGTGCATATGATTGAGACTATCAACAAGCTTAACCGTATCTCGCGTCAGATGCTACAAGAGATGGGCCGTGAACCGATGCCGGAAGAGCTAGCCGAGCGTATGTTGATGCCGGAAGATAAAATCCGTAAAGTGCTGAAGATCGCTAAAGAGCCTATCTCCATGGAAACGCCAATCGGTGATGATGAAGATTCACACCTGGGCGATTTTATCGAGGATACTACCCTCGAACTACCACTTGATTCTGCGACCTCGGAAAGCCTGCGTTCTGCCACGCACGACGTACTGGCTGGTTTAACCGCGCGTGAAGCGAAAGTACTTCGTATGCGGTTCGGCATTGATATGAACACTGACCATACACTGGAAGAAGTGGGCAAACAGTTTGACGTTACCCGCGAGCGTATTCGGCAGATCGAAGCTAAGGCGCTGCGTAAGCTGCGTCACCCAAGTCGTTCCGAAGTACTACGCAGCTTTCTCGACGACTAAGGCCCATTGTCAGCGAAAATAAAAAACTCCGATTTGGTTTCCAGAAAAAGGGATAGGCATATAGAGAGGTAAAAGACTTTGTGCACCAATTAAGTGAGATCTTCTTTCTATGCATTGCCGGCAATCCCTTGCTTGCATATATCTGAAGCCTCGCTTATCCAGGAGTTATCTGCCAAGTACTTTCAAGATGAAAACAATTTTTGCTAAACACTCCATGCAAGTTAGGCATCAGGAGCTTGACAGGCAGCGGGCGCGTCCACTAATAGGATTTACCTGGTGCGCCTTATATCCTCGCCATGAAGGACGAGGATATAAGGCGCGGGTTTACGACTAACTGGGTGTTTGCTGTTGCTCAATGTATTGCTGTATTATCGATATCGGCACTTTACCACAACTACTGGCAAAATAACTCGGTGTCCACAGAAATACCTTTATAGTAATAGCGCTGGGTTATATCGGAGCGGTCACGTCGCAGCAGTCTGCTAGAGACGCCTTTAAGACTGTTAACTAAGTTTAATATTGCCAGATTTGGCGGGTAGTTAATCAGCAAGTGAACGTGATCGCATTCACCATCCATCTTGAATAGATCAACATCAAAGTAAGCACATACAATAGAAAAGTAGCAGAGCATCTTTTCTATTGTATGTGCTTACTTTGATTAAATATTTTTCGTCTATACTTGGCAACGAATACTAAGTGAATATGCATCAGGAAAATGCAGTT
>JAAKDF010000013.1 GCA_011754105.1 Serratia symbiotica | reverse complement strand
GATTAACGCGTTCATGTTCTTCAGCCTTTTAGTACTTAACCTTTCAGTACTTAACCTTGATGATTATCTTGGCTTAGAGATCTCGCCTCAATCCCCGTTGTCAGCGGGTTACATTACCCTGCAGCAATGCCTGCAGGGTAATGTAACCCGCTCAGGTTCTCAACCGTAACACCCGGTGGGATTGTTTGGCTTCTCGTCATGAGTTACCGGCTCAATATTCCAGATAGACTCTTAGTTCATTTGAGCATCCGTGCTCATCCCGAAATCCTGGCCACACTATAGGTAATATCCGTTACCCAGACCTGATTGGGTTTCACAACCGTGACATCCCGATGCAGAAGGTTAAGTGCTATCAGTAATAGAGGTCCTCTGGTTACACGGGGTATCTTGTAACCGGCGTTGTTGAATAAATCTAATATTTAGCCAGCACGAGGATCAGATAACTAAACAAGATGACGCTCGAAGGTATGCCAGAAAATGTACGCGTTAACGCCACGGAGAGCGCATAATATCGGTTACTCTCTGGCGTATCCGTTACGCCAAATCGAGGTGGCCGTTTTGCTACACGGCTTTCAGCGGCTCAAGCAAATCTTTAGACTTTAAGTCCGCTATATGTAGCTCTGGCCTATCGCTGGCAAAATCTTGCGTTCCATATCGCGTCAGACCCGTCCAGCATAGGTTTCTACCCAGCGGGTTTGGCTGATGTTTAGGTATTAGTTTCTCGCGACCTTCTCAAAGTTAATCAACGCGGTCTGCGCCTATTATTTTTCTTCTTCCTTCTTTTCCTGCCGGGTTAATGCCATCGGCTAAGAACAGCCGTATCTCATCGCACTTGTCTCTTCCCTTCGCCAGTGAGATCAGCGGATAAACACCGAAAGCAATCCGGCTATCCTTCATTACCAACAAAACGATACTTTAGATATACCAGCGCTAGAGCTTAGCGCGCACCAGGGAGCCAACAAGAATAATTAGCAGGTATACACTCGCATGCGCATCCGCGATTTTGTAGGCTTTTCGTGAGGCTTGAAGGTTTTAGCTACAACGTCTATCAGGGCTATAATTGGGAGTCAGCTCTTAATCGAAGAGAATTAATCCTCATCTTGATCCGCAAATTATCTGCATATCAATGGATGAAAGAAATAAAAAAGACCGGCGGGGATAAATTGAACAGAGTAGGAGAAGGAGATATGATCTTTAATTATTAATAATAATGATATAGAATTTTATGTACACAAAAAAGACACCCTGAGGTGGGTGATTTTTATACTATGGTGCCGAAGGCCGGATTCGAACCGGCACGTCTTTCAACGGTTGATTTTGAATCAACTGCGTCTACCAATTTCGCCACTACGGCACTGAGGTAGTATGCGTAATAAGGTTCAATTATACCTTCCCGCGATCCCCTGTGCAACATTTATCCGCTGTTGAATGAGGTAAATGTTGCAAAAAAACTCCTACAAGTTCACATTAGCACTCTGCTGTCAGCAACACGATGACAATGGCACTCTGTTATCCCCATACACTGCACAAAATCGTGATGGAGGGCGATTTTCGTCATCCCCTACCATGCCTTTTGCTATTTTCTGTATAGCGGTTAGCGCACCTTATCCTAAATATAAGATATTGCACAGACTACCAAGATAAGGCCGATCGCTTTCCCTGCCCAATTTAGCCCAAGTTTTTAATGGGATAGCCTTTGCGAATCAGTTGCTGGCTTCACCAACCGAAGATGACCCCTATTATGTTGCGGTTTGTTTGGGCACAGTTATAATTCACGCTTTCTGCAAGCACCTACTTACCACAAGACCTGTGCGATTCATTAGTCCTTAGCCGCAATCAGGCTAACCGGATATCTCTCCAAAGCAATCGGGCTGGCAGACAACAAGAAGGCACATCCCAACACGCCTCCCCCTTCTTCGTCTATAGTGCCGCTACTTGCGTTTCAGCAGCATATACATGCTGATCAGCAGGAACATAATGATAGGCAGCAGTGCGCCAAGCACCGGCGGCATGTTGTACACTAGACTAAGTTGGCCGAAGGTCTGATCTAACACATAGAACAAAAAACCGAAGCTAATACCAGTCACCAAGCGTATGCCCATTGGCACGCTACACAGCGGGCCAAAAATGAAAGATAGTGTCATCAGCATCATCACCGGCACGGAAAGCGGCGAGAATATTTTGTTCCACATGTTCAGTTGGTAGCGGTTGGCTTCCTGGCCACTCTGCTTCAGGTACTTCAAGTAGTTATGTAGCCCTCTTATAGAGAGCGAAGTGGGATCCAGAGATACTACTCCCAGTTTTTCTGGGGTTAAATTGGTTTTCCATACACCGGTCAACTTCTGAGTGCCGGTCACCTGTTTCTCGTTGGTCAAATCGGAGGTATCAACCTGCGAAAGCTTCCACACGCCATCTTCAAATCTGGCGGTAGCAGCGTAGCGTACTGTTTCCAGCCTGCGCTGGTCATTAAAGTGGTAGATATTAACGCCAGTAAGCTCTTTCTCGCCGGAAACGCATTCAATGTAGATAAAATCGTTGCCATCTTTCGCCCACAGTCCACTTTTGTTGGAAAGCACCGAACCGCCGTATATCTGTTGCGCACGGAAATTGTGTGCCATTTGGTCGCCCTGCGGTGCCACCCATTCTCCGATCGCCATGGTAAGCAATACCAGCGGGATAGCGGTTTTCATTACTGAGCCGGCGATCTGCATACGGGTAAAACCAGAAGCCTGCATCACCACCAGTTCACTGCGCGTCGCCAACTGACCCAGTCCAAGCAGCGCGCCCAACAGCGCTGCCATTGGAAAGAAAATTTCAATATCTTTCGGCACGCTGAGTAGGGTAAAAATCCCCGCGTCTAGTACTGTATAGTCGCCTTGCCCTACTCTGCGCAATTGGTCAACAAATTTGATAATGCCAGACAGCGATACCAGAATGAATAACGCCATGATGATGGTGTTGCAAATCGTTTTACCGATATATCGGTCCAGTACACCAAACATCAGGCTGCTCCTCTCAGGCGTGCACGCAGCTTGCGCATCGGCACGGTATCCCACACATTTAGTGCCAGCGCGATAGCAAAGTAGATAGCGTTAACCCCCCACAGCCAGATAATCGGGTCCAGCTGGCCTTTGCTAGCATTGGAACGCAGCGCAGTTTGCAGTAGGAAAAAAATTAAATACAGTAGGATCGCCGGCAATATGCTCAGTACACGGCCCTGTCGCGGGTTTACTATACTGAGCGGTACTACCAGCAGCACCATCAACACCACGGAGACAACCAGCGTCAGACGCCAGTGGAATTCGGCATGCGCGTCCGGATCGTCAGACTGCCACAGGGTTTTTATTGACATCTGTTCAGACTGGGTGTTATCGACCGCTACCGCCCGATGCCCAATCAATGCCTTGTAATTATTGAAATCGGTAATGCGGAAATCACGCAGCAGTGCAGTACCCTCAAAGCGGGTGCCCTTGTCGAGTGTCACCACCTGCGCCCCATCCTTCTGTGATTTAATGTTGCCGTGTTCGGCTACTATCACAGAAGGGCGCTGGATACCGTTCGTCTTCAGTTGCGCCAAGAATACGTTGTTGAAGGTGCTGCCATTCACGTTGCCGATAAACAAGACCGCATTGCCGTTCTGCGAGGGCTTGAACTGTCCTTTTACCAGCCCGGCAATGCTTGGGTTAGCCTTCGCTTCGCTCACTATCACGTCTTGGTAGCTAGAGGCTATAGGATTAGCCCAGAATACGTTTACCGCAGCCACAGTAGAAGTGAAGATTGCCAGTATCATCGCAGCAATAATCAAAGTAAATTTGCGCACCCCGCAGGCATGCATAACGGTAATTTCACTTTCAGTATACAACCGCCCAAAGGTCATCAGCAGGCCAAGAAACAAGCTTAAAGGAAGAATTAGCTGCGCCATCTTTGGCATACCTAATAACAACAGATAAGGTACTAAGTGTGCTGGAACATCGCCATCTACCACATCTCCTAGTACCCTAACCAGGTTCTGACAAAAAAAGATCAGAAGCAAGATAAACAGAATGGCGATTTGACTTTTTAGCGTTTCCCGAACTAGATATCTTATGATGATCACGCTTATTACGCCTATGAAAAATTGTCTTTTTGCAGGAAAATCGATAGATTCATCGTTAAGCTGCCATTTATTATCACTATAATGGCAATCTTTCATAGCTAAAATAGTATTACAACATCCAGCCGTTTTGGTGTCGTATAAAATTTTACTTATTAGTAGTCGCCAAAATAGAGCAATTTATAACGTTCAGGTTAACATAGTAATTAACACAATATGGCAAGAGATAGTTACGGAGCGAGTTATTCTAACCGTAGCTTTTACCTTTGTATTTAAGATTCAGGAGAGTACATGGAGTTCAGTGTAAAAAGCGGTAGCCCAGAGAAACAGCGCAGTGCCTGTATTATCGTCGGCGTTTTCGAACCGCGCCGCCTGTCCCCTATCGCGGAACAACTCGACAAAATCAGTGATGGTTATATCAGCGCTTTGCTGCGCCGTGGCGAACTGGAAGGCAAAGTCGGGCAGACATTACTGCTGCACCATGTGCCTAATATTCTCTCCGAACGCATCCTGTTAATCGGCTGTGGCAAAGAGCGTGAGCTTGATGAACGCCAGTACAAACAGGTAATTCAGAAAACCATCAATACCCTTAACGAGACTGGTTCAATGGAAGCTGTCTGCTTCCTGACTGAGCTGCATGTAAAAAGCAGCAACACTTACTGGAATGTGCGCCAGGCAGTGGAAACCGCCAAAGAAACGCTTTACACCTTCGATAAGTTAAAGAGCAATAAGGTGGAGCTACGCCGCCCACTACGCAAGATGGTATTCAATGTGCCTACCCGCCGTGAACTCACCAGCGGCGAACGCGCTATACAGCACGGTCTAGCGGTGGCCTCGGGCATCAAGGCGGCCAAAGATCTCGGCAACATGCCGCCGAACATATGCAACGCTGGTTACCTGGCCTCACAGGCACGTCAACTGGCGGATGCCTTCAGCACACATATCACTACCCGCGTTATCGGTGAACAGCAGATGAAAGAGCTGGGGATGCATGCCTATCTGGCGGTAGGCTCAGGTTCGCAGAACGAATCATTGATGTCGGTGATGGAATATAGAGGGAACCCTACCACAGACGCTAAGCCGATCGTGTTAGTTGGCAAAGGGCTGACCTTCGATTCCGGCGGCATCTCGATCAAACTCGCCGAAAACATGGACGAGATGAAATACGATATGTGCGGTGCTGCCACCGTTTACGGTGTAATGCATGTCGTTGCAGAATTGAACCTGCCGCTGAACGTAGTCGGCGTACTGGCTGGCTGTGAAAACATGCCAGGTTCCCGCGCATATCGTCCGGGAGATGTTCTAACTACTATGTCCGGTCAGACTGTCGAGGTGCTTAATACTGATGCTGAAGGCCGTCTGGTGCTGTGTGACACACTGACCTACGTTGAGCGATTCGATCCTGAAATGGTGATCGACATAGCCACCCTGACCGGTGCCTGCGTGATCGCGCTGGGCCACCACATCACTGGTCTGATGTCTAACCACAACCCACTTGCGCACGAGTTGCTCGGTGCCGCTGAACAGGCCGGCGACCGCGCTTGGCGATTGCCTATGATCGATGAATACTACGAGCAGTTTGACTCCAACTTCGCCGATATAGCAAACATCGGTGGCCGACCAGGCGGGGCAATCACCGCAGCCTGCTTCCTGTCGCGCTTTACCCGCAAGTATACCTGGGCGCACCTAGATATCGCTGGCACAGCATGGCGTTCCGGTAAGGCCAAAGGGGCCACCGGTCGGCCGGTGGCCTTACTGTCTCAATTCTTATTAAACAGAGCGGGGTTAGATGGCGACGATTAAAATATCCTTCAGCTTTCAAGCTGCAGCGTTGTTGGCTGCATATGTCACCCCCAGCAACTAGCAACCTGGCTGATACTTGAAACCTATCGGATATATAATCTTCTCAGTGGCACAGGGGTAGGTTTCTCCAGCCCGCACCCATGAAGAGTGTAACCAACATCTTGTGCCGTATTTTTTATTGGTAGCGGTAAATCAGATAATGAAACAGGCGACGTTCTATTTGCTCGAACATAATCGACCTACAGGGGCGCTCAGCGCGCATGAGGCCGTGGCCTGCGCCGTTGCCGCCGAACTTTGGCGTTCCGGCAAACGGCTACTGATCGCCTGTGAGAGCCAAGAACAGGCACAGCGGCTAGACGAAGCGCTATGGCAGCGCGAACCGCATACGTTCGTGCCGCATAATCTAGCCGGCGAAGGGCCAAACTCAGGCGCTCCAGTAGAGCTTTGCTGGCCCAGCAAACGCGGCAATGCCCCGCGCGATCTACTGATCGCTTTGCAACCGCAGTTTGCAGATTTTGCTACTGCTTTCCATCAAGTGGTAGACTTCGTTCCTTACGAAGACACCCTGAAACAGTTGGCGCGCGACCGTTATAAAGCCTATCGCAGCGTCGGATTCCATTTGACTACGGCTATGCCGCCCCACTCACTCAATAACGATATAAAATGGAAAATACAAACAGTCAGTTCGATACCGCATACGACCCGAAAGAGATCGAATTGACTCTGTACGATCATTGGGAACATAAGGGTTACTTCAAGCCAAATGGCGATACCAGCCAAGAAAGCTTCTGCATCATGATCCCCCCGCCGAACGTAACCGGTAGCCTGCACATGGGCCACGCCTTCCAGCAGACCATCATGGATACTCTGATCCGCTACCAGCGTATGCAGGGTAAAAATACCTTGTGGCAGGCTGGCACCGACCATGCCGGCATCGCCACTCAGATGGTGGTAGAACGCAAAATCGCTGCAGAAGAAGGCAAAACCCGCCACGACTATGGCCGGGATGCCTTCATCGATAAAATCTGGCAGTGGAAGGCAGGATCCGGTGGCACCATCACTCGTCAGATACGCCGCTTAGGCAACTCCGTAGATTGGGAGCGCGAGCGCTTCACCATGGACGATAGCCTATCGAATGCGGTACGCGAAGTATTTGTGCGTTTGTACAAAGAAGACTTTATCTACCGAGGCAAACGCCTGGTGAACTGGGATCCGAAACTACGTACTGCCATCTGCGATCTAGAAGTGGAGAACCGCGAGTCCAAAGGCTCCATGTGGTACTTGCGCTATCCACTAGCCAATGGCGTTAAAAGCGCTGATGGCAAAGATTACCTGGTGGTGGCCACTACCCGGCCGGAAACCCTTTTGGGTGATACCGGCGTGGCTGTCAATCTAGAAGATCCGCGCTACAAAGATTTGATCGGCAAAGAAATCATTCTGCCGCTGGTTGGCCGCCGTATCCGCATCGTCGGCGACGAGCACGCCGATATGGGGAAAGGCACTGGCTGTATGAAGATCACCCCAGCGCATGACTTCAACGACTATGACGTCGGTAAACGTCACGGCCTGCCAATGATTAACATCTTAAATTTCGACGGTTCTATCCGTCAAGAAGCTGAAGTATTTAACACGTTGGGCGAGGTTTGTACCGACTACAGCAACACGATTCCGGCCGAATACCAGGGCATAGAGCGCTTTGCGGCGCGTAAAGCAGTAGTCGCAGCTTTCGACCAACTGGGCCTGCTAGATGAGATCAAACCACACGATCTAACGGTGCCTTACGGCGACCGCAGCGGCGTGGTGATCGAGCCGATGCTGACTGACCAGTGGTATGTACGCACCGCACCGCTGGCGAAAGTAGCGGTGGAAGCGGTCGAACAAGGCGAAATTCAGTTCGTGCCAAAACAGTACGAAAACATGTACTTCAGTTGGATGCATGACATTCAGGACTGGTGCATCTCACGTCAGATATGGTGGGGTCATCGAATTCCAGCATGGTACGACGTGAACGGAAAAGTCTATGTAGGCCGTAGCGAAGAAGAGGTGCGATGTGAGTATAACCTAGCTGCCGACCTGGTGTTGATCCAGGACGAAGACGTACTGGACACCTGGTTCTCATCCGGCCTGTGGACTTTCTCAACCTTGGGATGGCCAGAGCAGACTGATGTATTAAAAACCTTCCACCCGACCAGCGTAATGGTGAGCGGCTTCGACATTATCTTCTTCTGGATCGCACGCATGATCATGCTAACCATGCACTTCATCAAAGATGAAAACGGCAAACCTCAGGTGCCGTTTAACACCGTATATATGACAGGCCTAATCCGCGACGACGAAGGCCAAAAGATGTCCAAGTCAAAGGGCAACGTGATAGATCCGTTGGATATGGTCGATGGCATCTCGCTGGAAGATCTAATGGAAAAACGCATCGGCAATATGATGCAGCCGCAGTTAGCAGAGAAGATCCGCAAGCGTACCGAGAAGCAATTCCCAAACGGCATCGAGCCACATGGCACCGACGCCTTGCGCTTGACTCTGGCGGCGCTGGCCTCCACTGGCCGCGATATCAATTGGGATATGAAGCGTCTGGAAGGCTACCGTAACTTCTGCAACAAACTGTGGAACGCCAGCCGTTTTGTGCTGATCAACACCGAACAGCATGATTGCGGTTTTAACGGCGGTGAGAAAGTGCTGTCGCTGGCGGATCGCTGGATACTGTCCGAGTTTAACCGCACGGTGAAAACCTATCGCAAAGCGCTGGATACCTATCGTTTCGATCTGGCAGCCAACATCCTGTACGACTTCACATGGAACCAGTTCTGTGACTGGTACCTGGAGCTAACCAAACCAGTAATGAGTAACGGTAGTGAAGCGGAACAGCGCGGCAACCGCCACACGCTGATTAGCGTACTAGAAGCGCTGCTGCGCCTGGCGCATCCGATAATTCCATTCATTACAGAGACTCTCTGGCAGCGCGTGAAGCCGCTGATCAGCACCACCACATGCGCTGATCAAAACGGAAGCATCATGCTGCAACCGTTCCCAGAGTATAACGCCGCGCTGGAAGATACGCAGGCACTGAACGATCTGGAGTGGATAAAACAGACGATCACTGCGGTACGCAACATTCGTGCCGAAATGAACATAGCGCCAAGCAAACCGCTAGCGGTACTGCTACGCAGTGCCGACGACGACGTCCAACGACGCATACAGAAAAACCAGAGCTTTATCGTACGTCTGGCGCGTCTGGAATCTATCGCGCTGCTGCTACCAACTGGTGAGAAAGGCACTCCCTCTATCACCAAGCTGATAGAGGGAGCCGAACTACTGATCCCAATGTCTGGATTTATCGACAAAAAGGCTGAGATCGCGCGTCTGGCGAAAGACATGAGTAAGCTAGATGCAGAAATTACCTCGATCGAAGGTAAACTGGCCAACACAGGTTTCGTGGCGCGCGCACCGGAAGCGGTGGTTGCTAAAGTGCGCGATCGTCTGGCGTCCTGCAAAGAAGGCAAATTGAAGTTACAAGAGCAGCAGGCGACCATCACCACGCTGTAATTAATTTGTTGGGATCGGGCGGCTAGTGGCAGCGGCAGCCATAGCTTAAGCCGAAGGACGCCGAGTGGGCTGTCTTGAGCTTTCACCCAGCCACAGTGCTGATTGACTGCCGCTTCGACGATCGCCAAACCTAAGCCAGTACCGCCAGATTCACGATCACGAGTCTCATCGGTGCGGTAAAATGGCCGGAAAATCTGTTCGCGATCTTCCGCGCTAACCCCAGGACTATCGTCATCAATGACGATGGTTATACCTCGATTATCGGTACTCAAAGAGATGGCAATGCGTGTTGTCGGAGTAACGCAAGGTGTTGCGCACGATGTTCTCCAGCGCACTGTCTAACGCACTGGCGTTTCCGGTCAGCGTCTAGGGGCCTGGTGGGGAGGTAACTTGCAACTTTTTAGCCATCTGTTCGGCTGCAAACTTAGCTTTATCCAACATGTCTGCCCACAGTTTATTGGCTTTTAACTGCTCACGCGCCAGCTAAATTTTTTTGCCTACGTGACAGTAGCAGTAAATCGTTGATTATCGAGTCTAACCACTGCGCTTCAGTTTCTATACGAGCCAACTCATAACACTCGCCGTGACGGCGGCGCATTAGTGCGGTAGCCAATTGCAAGCGGATCAGCGGCGTACGTAATTAGTGTGAGATGTCCGCAATCAATCGCTGCTATGCATGTCACCATGCGTTCTAGTGCACTGACCATCTAGTTGAAGATAGCACCAGTGGCTTGGAATTATTGCGGCCCAGCTTCCAGTTCCAGATGCTGCTTCAAATTACCGCGTGCCACATCATCAGCGGCGTTTTTCAGCTTACTTGCTGGTTTAAGCCAGGCTCCATGCCAACCATAGCAATAGCGGAGTACTGATCAACATAGTAACGATAAGCAGCAGCAATAGGCGGTCAAACATTAGGTTGAAGAAATTAGATTGCGGGCTATTGGCAGGGCGGATTCAAGTAAAGCTGGTAGTTATTTTCACTATCGCGAATCAATAATGGACCAATTAGTTCTACATGGCCGTATTTTTTCTTTTTAGAAAAGTCGGCGTTGTCGGATTGGACAATAAAATTACGCACGATTTGCATTTCGTTGCGCTGCCCACCGATCACTCGCGCTTCGCTGGTGACCAGAATCAAGCGTTACCCTGGTGGTTCCAACTTATCTATAACACTGAACAGACGCCGCCACAACATCAGATCGTTGGCTGGATTATTTTGCAACTCGGCCTCAATATTTTGCTCTAGCATCAGCCCTTGCCACTGCTCGCTATTCAGCAGTAGGATAATTTGACGGGAGTCGAGTTTAGGCGCCATCAATACCAGCATTAGCACCAGCGCCAATGTAAACCAGAAAATGGCGAAAATACGTGCCATCAACTGATTGATCATGTTGAAGATACCATCAAATAGCCACGCCCGCGCAGTGTTTTGAACCAGGGATGTCCATCTTTTCGGTTTGGAAGTTTGCGCCGCAAGTTGGAGATATGCATATCGATGGCGCGGTCAAATGGCGTCAGGCGTTTGCCCAGCACTTCTTGGCTCAACAATGCGCGCGACACCACCTGGCCCAAGTGCTGTGCCAGCAGGTAAAGAAGGGTGAATTCGGTGCCAGTCAGATCCAGTACCTTGCCGTCAAAGTTGGCTTCTTGACGACCGGTGTTAAGTTGCAGGACATCGACATCTAGAGTGGTGGCGGTGGTATCCACATGCTGCTGTTGTTCATTCCAGTTAGAGCGCCGCAAAATGGCGCGAATTCGCGCCACCAGTTCACGACCATTAAAAGGCTTAGGTAAATAGTCATCCGTACCCAGCTCCAACCCCAGCAAGCGATCCAATTCGCTGCCGATTGCGGTCAGCATAATTACTGGCGTATGATGGTGTTGACACCGCTCTTTTAGCGTATCGATACCGTTTTTATTCGGCATCATAATATCGAGCAGTAACAGATTGATAGAACTCTCCAGCAACGATAATGCTTGTTCACCATCGTAGGCGACGGTGATGTTAAAACCTTCAATTTCAAGCAGTTCCTTTAACAGCAAGGTAAACTCTCGGTTATTGTCAACTAACAAAATCTTGTTCATCATGATTTACCTCCTGATGCAAAATACGTTATCACTTGTTGTCATTCTATGACTTTACTTAGTTTTACCTGGTGCGCCGTAAAGCCCCGTCCTCATGGCGAGGATATAAGGCGCGGTTTCCTGACTAACTGGGTATTTGCTGCTACTAAATATATTGCCGTATTATCGATATCGGCTACTCACCGCAACTACTTGCAAAATAACTCGGTGTCTACAGAACACCTTTGTAGTAATAGCGCTGGGCTATATATCGGGGCGGTCACTTCGAAGCAGTCTGCTAGAGACGCCTTTAAAACTGTTGACCAAGTTTGATATTTCCAGCTTTGGCGGGTAGTTAATCAGCAAATGCACGTGATCGCATTTACTATCCATATCTACCAGCTCAACATCAAAGTCAGCACATATGCTAGAAAAGTAGCAGCGCAGCTTTTCTATGGCATCCTGATCAAATATTTTTCGGCGATACTTGGCAACTAATACCAAGTGAACATGCATCAGGAAAGTGAACATGCATCAGGGAAATGCAGTTTCTTCCTCGGCGAATATTGGTTTCTTTTATCATAGACCAAAGTAGAATAATTATAGGATTTGTTAAATAAATCGGATTTATTCAACAAATCCCCGGAGAGGATGTCAAGCAATTTCCTGCTGTCATTACCTGCCTGAAACCCTGAGTAGTAATGAAAAAGCCATCGCAAAGATAGCTTTTTCATTACTACTCAGGTAGTTTTAACACCTGTTCATTGCCCTGCGATGCGCTCTCATTAAAGGCATAGCCTTCCAGATCAAAGTCTAACAGTTTTTCATGCTAGGTTAGGCGTTTCTTGATGATAAAGCGGCTCATCAGCCCAAGTGCCTTCTTGGCATGGAAGCTAATTACCTTGTACTAGCCGTTTTTTTATCAAGGAACACTGGCTTGATCACTGAGCAGTGTATCTTGGCTTGCTTGACTGACTTGAAGTATTCGTTAGAGGCTAGATTGACCACCACATTATCCCCCTTCTGTTCCAGTGCCTCATTCAGCTTTTTAGTGATTTGCTCGCCCCAAAAGCTATACAGATCCTTGCCGTTGGCGTTTTCTAGTTTGATGCTTATCTCCAGCCGGTAGGGCATCATCAGATCTAGCGGACGCATCACGCCGTACAGGCCAGAAAGCATGCGCAGGTGCTGCTGGGAGAAATCGAAATCGGCTTCGTTGAAGTCTTGCGCCTGTAGGCCGGTATAGACATCTCCCTTAAACGCTAGCAGTGCCTAGCTAGAGTTCAAAGGCGTGAATTTAGGTTGCCAGTTGCTAAAACGTGCGGCGATCAGCCCGGTCAGCTTATCGCTGATACCCATCAAGCTAGCGATTATTGCTGGCGTCAGTGCGCGTAAACTTTTGATAAGCTGCTGTGACGCATCCAGCAGTTCAGGCTATGTATAACAGTCTGTTGCCAGTGGGCTTTTATAATCAAGCGTTTTAGCAGATGAAATAGTAACGAGCATGAGCACATCCTGTTTATCTGAGTGTCGATACTGTAGCAAAAAGCGTGAGGGAAAAGATATCAGGCCTGATAAGCGCAGTGCCCGGCAAAGTTTGCGTGTTGGCTGCGGGTTACTCCAGACGAAAGATATCTGCGTCAAAGGTTGCCCGGTCAAAGATAAAACCTGCACCGCCAGGTCTCGTCTTTCCAGACTTGCTCCGGGATTTACGCATGTTATTTTCATGGAAAGGCATGGTTGAATAATGCCAAAAGCATTACGCACAAACTATGAGATAATGCCAACATGACCGACAAATTAACTGCCTTGCGCCAATTTACCACAGTAGTTGCGGATACTGGCGATATCGCGGCAATGAAGCTGTATCAACCGCAAGATGCCACTACCAACCCATCGCTAATCCTTAATGCAGCCCAAATTTCTGAATACCGCAAACTGATTGATGAAGCCATCGTCTGGGAGCGCGATCAGAGCATCGATCGCCAGCAGCAGATCGCCGATGCTGTTGACAAGCTGTCGGTTAACATCGGTTTAGAAATCCTGAAATTGGTCCCGTGACGCATCTCCACCGAGTTGGACGAGCGCCTTTATTATGATACCAAAATCAGTATCGCCAAGGCAAAATGCTTGATTAAGCTGTACAACGAAGCTAGCGTCAGCAATGACCGTATCCTGATCAAATTAGCCTGTACCTAGCAGGGCATCGGTGCAGCGGAGCAACTGAAGAAAGAAGGCATCAACTGTAACCTGACGCTGCTGTTTTCCTTTGCATAGGCGCGTTCCTGTGCCGATGCTGGCGTTTACCTGATCTCTACGTTTGTCGGCCGTATCCTCGACTGGCACTAAGCAAACGGCGACAAGCAAGAGTTCGCACCGCACAAAGATCCGGGCTTAGTTTCCGTTACCGAGATCTACCAGTATTAAAAACAGCAGGGTTACAACACTGTGGTGATGGGTGCCAGCTTCCGTAACCTTGGTGAGATCATCGAGCTGGCCGGCTGCGACCGACTGACCATCGCGCCTGCGCTACTGAAAGCGCTACTGAAAGCGCTAGCTGAAAGCGAAGTCACGCTGGAGCGTAAACTGTCCTATACCGGTGAAGTGAGAGCGCGTCCAACCGCGCTAATCGAATCTGAATTTTACTGGCAGCACAACAAAGACCAGATGGCCTTTGAGAAACGGACCGATGGTATCCGCAAGTTCACCGTAGATAATGGCAAACTTGAGAAAATGCTCGCCAATATGCTGTAATTGTTAAGCGGCGCGCATTAAAAGGTAGCTCCGGCGACCTTTTAATGCCTGTGGCAATTGGCAAAATCCTTTGCCCCTAAATAATTCGAGTTGCAGCCCAGTGCAAGCGCCGGTAATTCGGTCTCGTTGGTTATCTTGCAAAGATGGCTTTATACCAGCCAACGCTGGCCATCGAACGTGTCACTGCCCTATTGAATTGGCTATGTACACTCACGCGGATATTATCATTGCACTTGCTAGCAAAAATCCTCGTTTGTTGTTATACGCTGTGGTAGGTGCTTGTGCATGTGGGCGCGTCTCAGGTGGAGACTGATGTCTAAGGTTACATTGCCACGTTTACGAAGATAAATTAGAAAGAAAAGTAGGCAGTGTTAAAGTAGTAGTGCTGGCTAGCGGTGACTTTTGCATCCACTGATTGGCCGGAACTGTTCCCCCTGGTGTTAGTTAAATTAGCCAACTGACCAGCTCTTTGTTGAATAAATCCTATTTATTAAACAAATCCTGCCTGATATCTACGCGCAGCTCTTTAGGGACTTCAAACACGATATTTTCTTCACGGCCGCTTATTTCATGAACTTCCCTACCGCCCAATGCTTTCAGGTGGCTGATCACATCCTGTACCTGTACGTCGGGTGCAGAAGCGCCAGCGGTGACGCCGATATTGCGTACATGACTCAGCCAGGCTTTCTGAATATCTGACGTAGAGTCGATCAGATAGGCAGGCTTGCCGACGCGTTGGGCCAGTTCTGCCAGACGGTTGGAGTTAGAGGAGTTCTTTGATCCCACCACCAACACCACATCCGCATCATCAGCCATATTACGCACGGCTTCCTGGCGGTTAGTAGTAGCGTAACAGATATCATCCTTACGTGGCCCGATGATGCTGGGGAAACGCTGACGTAGAGCATCGATCACGTCTGAGGTATCGTCCACCGACAGCGTGGTCTGAGTCATGAAGCATAGATTATTTTCATCTTTCACCTGCAACTGCCACACATCTTTCGGCGATTCCACCAGGTACATACCGCTTTGCAGGTTGCTGTACTGGCCCATAGTGCCTTCTACTTCTGGATGACCGGCATGGCCAATTAAAATGGCCTCGATACCACGGCAGCTGGCGCGTGCTACTTCCATATGCACCTTGGTCACCAGCGGGCAGGTGGCGTCAAACACCATATTCAAATCACGCGCCTTGGCTTCGGCGCGCACCGCCTGAGATACCCCGTGTGCTGAGAAGATCAGAATCGACCCGTCTGGCACTTCGGATATCTCTTCAATAAACACTGCGCCGCGCTCACGCAGGCTGTGGACTACATAGCGGTTATGCACTACTTCATGCCGCACGTAGATTGGCGCGCCGTAAAGCTCCAAAGCACGATCAACGATACTGATCGCACGATCGACACCGGCGCAGAAGCCACGTGGATTAGCCAGCAATATTTGCATGCGTCGCCTCCTGCTATGAGTTAATCGCCAGCACTTCGATATCGAAGGTCACCTGGTGACCTGCCAATGGGTGGTTGAAATCAACAGTGATCGAATCTTCCACTACTGCACGTACCACGCCTGGCATTTCACTACCATCAATAGAGGTAAACAGCATAATAGTGCCTACCTCCGGTAGGCCGATTTCCGCAAAGTCTCGGGGTGAAAAGAACTGGATAAGATCCGGATTCTCTGCACCGAAGGCCGCTTGCGGCGGTAAGGTAAAAGTGCATGTGTCACCTGCATGCAAACCGAGCATTTGCTCTTCTAGTGGTGCCGACAGGCTGCCGTCACCCAGGCGGAACAGCGCCGGTTTGCCGCTGCTGCAGGTAGAATCGGCGATCGTGCCATCCTCCACTTTCAGTGTAAAGTGTACCAGCACTACACTGTCAGTAATAACCTGAACCGCCATATTACTCACCTTGTTTCTTTGCGCGTTGTTTCGCTGGCGACAGGAAACCTTCCAACACGATCATTGCCGCCCCCACGCAGATAAAGCTATCCGCCAGGTTGAAAGTTGGATAATGCCAGTAGCCGATGTAAAAATCGATAAAGTCGACCACAAAACCGTCCCAGAGGCGATCGAACAGGTTGCCGAGCGCGCCGCCGATGATAAAAGCATAGGCGATATTGTTTAGCTTCTGCTGGGCTCTGCTGCGGTACATCATCACCAGCAGTACCGCCACTATAGCGATAGCGATACCAGCAAATAACCAGCGTTGCCAGCCACCATGTTCAGCTAGGAAGCTGAACGCAGAACCGTAGTTACGGGCATAGAACAAATTGAACCATGGCATCAACGGTTCGGATTGGCCCAGCACTAAGTATCTTAGCACCCAATTCTTGCTAACGAAATCCAGCACCAGTACTACTACTACTACCCACAGCCAGCGTAAGCCAGTCGAACAGATTAATTTACTCATCAGGTATTAAATTTCTCAGGCATAGTTACGCTTTTCGCCGTCGCCGGCTACGTTGGTCACACAGCGGCCGCAGATGTCTGTGTATTCTGCCACCAAGCCGATATCGGTTGTGTAATGCCAGCAACGTGGGCACTTTTCACCTTCAGCGGTGCTAACGGCGATTTTTAGCCCCTTCAGCAATTCGGTAGCCTGAGCATCCACTGGTGCATCGTCCAACGGTGCAACATGAGCGGCAGAAGTCAGCAGCACAAAGCGCAGTTCGTCTTGTAGGCTATTCAGCCGCTCTGCCAGTTCGCTGTTGGCGTACAGGGTCACCGCCGCCTCCAGCGGGCTGCCGAGGTGTTTGTCGGCGCGCGCCTGCTCCAGCACCTTGTTCACTTCGCTTCGCACCTTAAGCAGCTCAGCCCAGAAAGCATCGTTTATTTTTTCGCCTTCTGCCAGAGTGAATAGGCCGCTGTACCACTCTTCAGTAAATACGTACTGCGCGCGTTTGCCTGGCATAAAACTCCAGATTTCATCGGCGGTGAACGATATGATCGGTGCCATCCAGCGCACCAGTGCTTCTGCAATATGGAATAGCGCGGTCTGGCAGCTACGACGGCCAATGCTGTCACGCTGGGCGGTGTACTGACGATCTTTGATGATATCCAAATAGAAGGATCCCATTTCAACCGAGCAGAACTGCATCAGACGTTGCACTACTTCGTGGAAATCGTAATTGGCGTAAGCATGTTCGATATCCTGCTGCGCTGCCAGCGCACGGCCAACCGCCCAACGATCTAACACCACCATCTCTTCCGGTGCCACGCAGTCGGTACTGGGTTCGAACCCATTTAAGTTGGCCAGAAGGAAACGCGCGGTGTTACGGATACGGCGGTAAGAATCGGCTGCACGCTTGAGGATCTCATCGGATAATGCGATTTCTCCGGTATAATCGGTAGACGCCACCCACAAACGCAGAATATCACCGCCTAGTTTGTTTATCACCTCTTGCGGGCTGACGGTGTTACCGATCGACTTAGACATCTTACGCCCCTGACCATCAACGGTAAAGCCGTGAGTCAGCACCTCCATGTAAGGGGCTTTGCCTTTCATTGCGGTGGAAATCATCAGCGACGACATAAACCAGCCGCGATGTTGGTCAGATCCTTCCAGGTACATATCCGCGCTGTGGCCGTGAAACTCATGGCGCAAGTCTACCACCGAAGCATGAGTCGAGCCGGAGTCAAACCAGACGTCTAAGTTATCCGGCACTTTCTTGTAATAAGCAGCGTCGGCACCGAGAATATCAGCTGCGTCCAAATCCCACCACGCCTGAATACCGCCCTGCTCTATACGCTTGGCCACTTCTTCCATCATTTCTACGCTACGCGGGTGCAACTGCTCGGTGTCTTTATGCACCCACAATGACATCGGCACTCCCCAGGTGCGCTGACGCGAGATGCACCAGTCCGGGCGGTTGGCCACCATGGTTTCGATGCGCGCCTGTCCCCAATCTGGAATCCAGCGCACGCCTTTGATCTCTTCTAGAGACTGCTGACGCAGCTCCTTTTGATCCATGCTGATAAACCATTGTGGCGTGGCGCGGAAGATGATCGGTGTTTTATGGCGCCAGCAGCAGGGGTAGCTGTGCACCATGTTTTCCCCATGCAGCAGTGCACCTTTCTCACATAGCAGATCGACGATCAGTTCATTAACCTTAAACACGAACTTACCATCCAGCAGCGGGTGAGTGCCTGTCAGGTAGCAGCCGTTCGGTCCAACCTGGTTGGCAATCTCTAGGCCATATTTCTGGCTGATAACGAAGTCGTCTGGGCCATGACTACCTGCGGTATGCACCGCACCAGTACCCGCATCTAGCGTTACATGCTCACCCAGGATCGCTGGCACGTCGAAGCTCATAAACGGATGCTGGAAACGTAGCAACGTCAAATCGGCACCTTTGCAGCTACCTAGGACCGTCCATTCGGTGATGCCAGCGCGTTTCATAACGCTTTCCACTAGTTCGGCCACCATGATTAGGCACTGACCATCGACTTGCACCAGTTGGTAGCTGAAATAAGGGTGCAGCGAGATAGCTCGGTTAGCGGGCAGCGTCCATGGGGTAGTGGTCCAGATCACCAGCGAGATGGAACCGCTGAAGTTGCTCACGCCGAACTTGGCAGCGACCGCAGTAGCATCAACCGCGTGAAACACCACATCGATCGATGGAGAGGTTTTGTCGTAATATTCTACTTCTGCTTCCGCCAGCGAGGAGCCGCAATCAGTACACCAATGCACCGGCTTAGCACCTTTCAACAAGTGGCCGTTGCTGATAATCTTGCCCAGTGCACGGATAATGTTGGCTTCGGTTTTAAAGTCCATAGTCAGGTACGGGCGTTCCCAATCACCAAGCACGCCCAGGCGGATGAAGTCTTTCTTCTGGCCTTCAACCTGTTCAGCGGCGTATTCACGGCATTTTTGGCGGAACTCGGCCGCGCTCAGCTTTTCGCCAGGCTTTCCGCACAACTGCTCAACCTTCAATTCAATCGGCAGGCCATGGCAGTCCCAGCCTGGGATATATGGTGAATCGAAACCAGCCAACCCTTTCGACTTTATGATAATGTCTTTGAGAATTTTGTTAACCGAGTGACCAATGTGAATACTGCCGTTCGCATACGGCGGGCCATCATGCAAAATGAAGGTTTTTTTGCCCTTTTTAGCATTACGGATCATCCCGTACAGATCCTGTTCATACCAACGTTGCAGCATGCCAGGCTCACGCTTGGCTAGATCTCCGCGCATTGGGAACCCTGTTTCCGGCAAGTTCAGGGTATTCTTGTAGTCACTCATGAGATTCTCGTTTCCGTTTTTGGCTATTTACTGATGATATTTCAAGTTACATCTTTCTTTGTTAGTTGGTTGCCTGACTATTCGGCCCATCATATGGGCCTTATTGCTTACGGAGCCACTGAAAGCAGCGTTCAAATCTGCTTTATGCAGATTTCTCACCCAGATCGCTTACTTAATACTCGTTCACTAGGGGAAACGATTAAATTCATCTTTTTACTCCGAAGAACTTCCGGGCTGTCAACACATCATCGGCGATTTGCTGCTTAAGCGCATCGAGCGAATCAAAACGCTGTTCGTTGCGCATTTTCATACGGAGTACCACGTCAATATGACGCCCATAAAGATCCGTTTTGACATCGAGCAGATGCACTTCTAGCTGCTGGCACACACCATCAAGGGTCGGTCGCGTGCCGATATTGGCCACGCCGGGGAGCGGATCAGGCCCCAGGCCGTAAACCTCCACTGCATAGACTCCTTTTACGGGTGCCACTAGACGTTTTAGCGGCAGATTGGCGGTAGGAAATCCAATAGTGCGTCCCAGTTCATCGCCGTACACCACTCGGCCAGAAATGCTGTACGGGTGACCCAGCAAATTTTCTGCCAGCGGCAGGGCATCGTCATCCAAGGCATGGCGAATTGCGGTGCTGCTGATCCGTTGCCCACCTTCACGGAAGGTAGATGTGCTGACAACCTCGAATCCGTATTCTTTCCCAGCCTGCTGCAATAGCGTGAAATCGCCCTGGCAATCTGCGCCAAAATGAAAATCATCCCCGATTATCATTAACTTAACGCCCAGCTTCTCCACCAGTAATTCAGAGATGAACGCCTGTGCGGTGTTGGCGGCAAAATGTGGATTAAACTTGACACATAGCAGGTAGTCTACCCCCGCTTGCGCCAGGTATTTCGCCTTATCACGCAAAAGCGTAAGGCGAGCCGGTGCCTGATCCGTTGCAAACATTTCTAGCGGCTGCGGCTCAAAGATTATCACCATAACCGGTAGCACAAGACGTTGTCCTTCTTGCTTTAGTTGCTCCAGCACTGCCTGATGGCCTCGGTGTATGCCGTCAAAATTACCGATGGTCAGCACGCAACCATGGTGGCGCACATGAATATTATGGATGCCGCGAATTAGCTGCATAGCTGGCTCAAAACAATGGAAATTAGCGGATTATACCTTGTACAGTCGTTAAGGTTAACCCGCGATTGGTACCTTTATTTAATAGGTACATCATACCGTGGATCATCTGTGGGTGAAACGGCTTAGCCGCAAATTATCCTGTGTCTTAAAGCCAATAAGGGCCCCCAATTAGCAGTTGGCGCTAATCGCAGCAAATCTTCGGCGAATTTTCGCGGAAATACTGTATTCGCATGTCTTAAGCTGTTAAAATTTTGCGTCATAACAACGCAGAAAGTGCCGCCCGTACAAGCGGCGCGTATTTGCACAAATCCATTGACAAACGAAAGTTAAAAGAGAATAATATTTGTCCTTTTGACTGTCCTCAGTAGAATATATTTAGGAGTTTAACCCTGGCTAATATTAAATCAGCTAAGAAACGCGCCATACAGTCTGAGAAAAGCCGCAAGCATAATGCTAGCCGGCGCTCAATGGTGCGTACCTTTATCAAGAAGGTAGACGCGGCTATCGCAGCAGGCGATAAAGAAGCAGCACAAAACGCATTCTCCGTAATGCAACCACTTGTGGATCGTCAGGCGGCTAAAGGCCTGTTCCACAAAAATAAAGCAGCGCGTCATAAGTCAAACTTGACTACACGTATCAACGCAATGCAGTAAGCATTCGAAGAATTGCTTGATAAAAAAAACCGGTTCAGGCCGGTTTTTTTTATCAAGCAATTCTTCCCTTCTAGCAAAAAACAGCGCCGAAAAGTCTGTGTTACACAACCGCTATATAGCAGGATGCAGGATTATGCACTCAGCAAAAATAATGTAAAATTCTTCCTGTAGGATATTAATACGCCCAATCTCCACCACACGGTCTTCGTTTTTGTATCCTGCACATATAACGTTGGCGCAACTTTGATCAGCATTGGATACATAATAAACGCCTTTATCAGCGCAGTATCGTCGAACTCGCCCAGAATCTCGACATGAGTATCCTAGGCGTTGAACCAGTTGAGCAACTTATGCCACATAACGTTGACTGGGGATCAACAGCTTGCCATCTAGGCGTTCTTCTAACACATTAATCCTACAATCTTACCAGTAACCAGAAACAGTACTTGGTGATTAAAATTGATATGCGACATGCTAACGTGCAGTTCTCCATAACGTTTTGCTTCAACAAATGTCTTTTCCCTGGTTTAGACAATGTTCAACCCTATTTATCCCAATGCGCAATAGCCATAACCGTTGTTATTGTGTTCTCCTATACGCGATATATCGGCAAAACAATCAACTCATCACAGAAGTTACACATCTTGTGCAGATAACAACAAATAAAAGCCCCAGGTATAAGCCTTGGGTTGAGTCACTCACCATTAAAAAGGGTGAATTAGCTAGTCAGGTCGTCAAAGAAGTTTTTTACCCCATCGAAGAAGCTCTTTGAACGCGGGTTGTTATTATCGCCAGAAGGGCCACCGAGATTGGCTTCTAGTTCCTTCAGTAGCTGTTTCTGTTTGTCATTTAAATTAACCGGGGTTTCCACTACCACGCGACATAGTAGATCGCCTTGGCTACCGCCACGCACTGACTTGATGCCCTTGCCGCGCATGCGAAACAACTTGGCAGTCTGGGTTTCTGCGGGTATCTTCAGCTGCACCCGGCCATCCAGCGTCGGCACTTCAATCTCACCGCCCAGCGCCGCCATAGCAAAGCTGATTGGCACTTCGCAGAATAGGTTGTTGCCTTCACGCTCGAAGATTGGGTGAGCCTGAACCTGAACTTGAACGTATAGATCGCCAGCTGCAGAGCCATGCTCGCCCGCTTCTCCCTCACCTGCCAGACGAATACGATCGCCAGTATCCACGCCTGCCGGTATTTTCACCGACAACGTCTTGGATTTTTTTACCCGGCCATGACTCTGGCACTTGTTGCAGGGATCGTTAATGATCTGCCCACGACCATGGCAGTGCGGACACGTCTGCTGTATACTGAAGAAACCTTGGCGCATCTGAACCTGCCCCTGGCCGTGACAGGTAGGACATATGATCGGCGAACTACCTGCATTGGCACCACTACCGTGGCACGCATCACACTCCACCAGCACCGGAATGCGGATCTCTTTGGTAACGCCACGCACCGTTTCCTCAAGGGAAAGTTCCATGTTATAGCGCAGATCTGAACCACGGGTGGCACGTTGCCTTCGACCCCCGCCGAAGATATCGCCAAATACGTCGCCAAAGATATCACTAAAGTCTGCACTGCTCCCCCCCATTTGGCCTTGTTCAAAAGCCGCGTGCCCGTACTGATCGTAAGCCGCACGCTTTCGACTATCAGTCAGTACTTCATAAGCTTCCTTGATCTGCTTAAATAAGGTCTCAGCGCCTTTATCCTGGTTACGGTCAGGATGATATTTCATCGCCAGGCGTTTATACGCTTTTTTTATCTCACGCTCATCAGCCGTCTTGCTGACACCAAGAATCTCGTAATAGTCTTTCTTAGACATTCTTTTTCTTACCCTAAACATGCATGAACGGGCGTAGAGGTTACCTCGACGCCCGTGCTGGTTTCCAGTAACGGCTGCGCCGCCGTTCCCGTGCCCGCTTAAGGGCGATTATTTTTGTCTTTAACTTCTTCGAATTCAGCGTCTACGACATCGTCGTCCTTCTGTGTCGCATAGTCAGCACCGGCGTCAGCGCCTTGCTGAGGCTGGGCCATTTCCAACAACTTGCCAGAAAACTGCACCAATGCTTGGGTTTTAGCTTCGATCTTAGCTTTATCTTCACATTTCAACGCTGCTTCCAAGTCTTGTAGCGCAGTTTCAATAGCCGTTTTGTCTTCCGTCGACAGTTTTTCGCCTGCTTCTTCAAACTGCTTACGGGTGCTATGGATCAAGCGATCTGCCTGGTTACGGGTCCGTACCAGTTCTTCGAACTTGCGGTCAGACTCAGCATTAAGATCAGCATCACGTACCATTTTCTGAATTTCATCTTCGTTCAGACCAGAAGAGGCCTTGATGGTTATCTTCTGTTCACGACCGGTGTTCTTGTCTTTGGCGGAAACATGCAGAATACCATCAGCATCAATATCGAAAGTCACTTCGATCTGCGCCATACCGCGCGGTGCTGCTTGAATGCCATCCAAGTTGAATTGCCCCAGAGATTTGTTATCGCTGGCACGTTTACGTTCACCCTGTAGCACATGGATGGTTACCGCAGACTGGTTGTCTTCAGCAGTAGAGAACACCTGGCTGTGCTTGGCAGGGATAGTAGTGTTTTTAGTAATCAGCGGAGTCATCACGCTGCCCATAGTTTCAATACCCAACGATAGCGGAGTAACATCCAGTAGCAATACGTCCTTCACATCACCCGCCAATACGCCAGCCTGTACCGCAGCGCCCACAGCGACCGCTTCGTCTGGGTTAACGTCTTTACGCGGTTCTTTACCACCGAAGAAGTCAGCGACTTTCTTCTGCACCATAGGCATACGAGTCTGACCCCCTACTAGGATCACATCTTGAATGTCGGAGACGGATAGACCAGCATCTTTCAGCGCCACTTTCAGTGGTTCGATGGAACGTACAACTAAGCCTTCAACCAATGACTCAAGTTTTGCACGGGTCACTTTGATATTCATGTGTTTTGGCCCGGTTGCATCTGCGGTAATATACGGCAGATTAACGTCGGTTTGCTGAGCTGAAGACAACTCGATTTTCGCTTTTTCTGCTGCTTCTTTCAGACGCTGCATCGCCAACGGGTCATTACGCAGATCGATGCCTTGTTCTTTCTTGAACTCTTCTACTAAATAATTAATCATGCGGCTGTCGAAGTCTTCACCACCCAAATGTGTGTCGCCGTTGGTCGCTAGAACTTCAAAGGTTTTTTCACCATCAACGTCGTCGATTTCGATGATGGAGATATCGAAAGTACCACCGCCTAAGTCATAAACTGCGATGGTACGGTTTCCTACTTCTTTATCTAAACCGTAGGCCAGAGCTGCAGCGGTCGGTTCATTGATGATACGTTTTACTTCCAAGCCAGCGATACGGCCAGCATCTTTGGTCGCCTGACGCTGTGCATCGTTAAAGTAAGCAGGTACGGTGATTACCGCTTCAGTTACCGGTTCACCCAGGTAATCTTCAGCCGTTTTCTTCATTTTCTTTAGTACTTCAGCAGAAATCTGTGGCGGTGCCATTATCTGGTCTTTCACTTCTAGCCAAGCGTCTCCGTTGTCAGCTTTGATGATTTTGTATGGCATAATGCCTTTATCGCGCTGCGCTTCTTCGTCCTGGAAGCGGCGGCCAATCAGGCGCTTAATCGCAAATAGGGTATTTTTAGGGTTAGTAACAGCCTGACGCTTAGCTGGTTGACCAACCAAAGTCTCACCATCTTGGGTATAGGCGATAATAGAAGGCGTGGTGCGGTCACCCTCGGAGTTTTCTAGCACGCGCGCCTTGGCACCATCCATAATTGCTACACAAGAGTTTGTTGTACCTAAGTCGATACCAATGATTTTGCCCATCTAAACGTCTCCACTAATAATTAATAATCGATCAGGTTGCTAATCTAGCAAGCAGGCAGTCTTTTACTTTTTAACTGCCCGATATTTTAGTTTTACCTGCGGTTAGCAACTGCAGTTGAAAATAAGATGGGGCCATCCAACTCAGCATCAAGGGGCAAAGCGAAAAAATTCTTTTTATCGTCATCCAGATCATGGTTTTCCCATATCCGCATGCTTCTGCGGATTTGTTGAATAAATCGGATTTAGAATAAAGAGTCCCCTTTTTTTAATGCACAGATCATGGCCATAGCCTCTGCAACTTACGCAGCATAATCTCCCTGCGACAGGTGACCACTAAATAGCTGTTTTACTCTGTACATCGCTGTTTCGGCTATCGAACGTGGTAGCCTGTCATACTTTCCCACCGTGTGTTGTCTCCGGTAAGGCGCTAGTTCGCCACCTCCTGATGTCGGTCTGCATAGTCTGCCGACTTATAATGGGCTCCCCTTATAGGCAGTATTAACGCCCTGATCTTCTTGCGCCTTAAATCATCATGAGTCACTCGTGTATCGAAAGCTCCATCCGCCGAGACAACTTTAATTTTACGGTACGTCTGATGGACCGAGACCTGGAAAGCCTTCCGTATCAGTGATATTGCTTAATTAAAGGTCAGCACAGATGACCTTATGTGTTTCTATATCTACGGCTAAATGCAGTTTTCGCTAGATCTGCCGTTTCCCCTCACCGTGTTTTATAACCAGGTGCGCAATTTCATCCGGTGTTGGGGTTTTAAACGGGACATTGACGGATTTCGCCCGCTTACTGATACAGGTGTATTCCTGGCAGTTCAACGGAACTTTCATCAGTGTGAAAATGGAGTCGACGAAGCCCTGGAGGGCGCGGAGTGTCAGGCCGCAAATCCGTTTTATCATCAATACGCTGGTCATTGCCATATCGGAATATCCACCCAGAAAGTTAGTAAAATCTGAGTGATAGAGGCGTTGTTGTAAGCCTTCCAGTTAGTGATATTAAACTTTTGCTTGGCCACGGAATGTTGCTATTTTGCCAGCAAGTAGAGTGATCTAATCCTTGTGCCGGCCAAATGTTCGATTTATTCAACAATGCATATAAACGTCATTCAGCAACGCTGCGTTTCATCGGGGAAAGCGACATTTGTGGAGTTCTGATCGTTTTTCAGTAGCAAGAGTTTAGGCCGACATAAGAGTATTACTGCCTCACAAGAGGCAGTACCTTAAAAGGGAAAAAACGAAATAGAGCTAATATTTCTTAAGAGTCACTGCATGATTATGTATAATCTTCTTAGGTACCTGCATTGGCTGAATATTAACCCATTGGCAGTGTTGCTGATGAAAAGTAGGGATAACATAATTATCTAATTACGCGATGGATCTTCTGGCGGTAATCAACGGGGGCTTATTACCCTGAATGGATAACCACGTGATACTTGAGGTTGCATCGGTGTTGGCCGCACTCATTTACCTGAACAAGTTCATCGGGACAAGCTACCTTGATGCAACCTAAATTATCTGGGGTGCTGAAATCAAATTAACAAGAGAGCGAACATGACTGGTTCACATATACGTATGGCGATTGCGGGCGCTAGCGGCTGTATGGGGCGTCAACTGATCCAGGCGGTGCAGCAGGCGGAAGGCGTAGTGCTGGGGGCAGCGTTATCGCGTCCGGGTTCTAACCTGGTTGGCGTCGATGCTGGCGAGCTAGCGGGCATTGGCATAGTGGGCATTACCCTAAGTGACAGCTTGGACAAGGTAGTAGATGACTTCGATATCCTGATCGATTTCACCCGCCCAGAGGGTACCTTAAGATACTTGGATTTCTGCGTGGCACAGCGCAAAGCGATGGTCATTGGCACCACGGGCTTCGACGATGCTGGCAAGCGGGAGATCCGAAATGCGGCACAGCATATTGGCATCGTGTTTGCCGCCAACTTCAGCGTTGGAGGCAATTTGGTACTGAAGTTGCTGGAGAAGGCTGCTCAGGTGATGGGTGACTCTAGCGATATCGAAATTATTGAGGCACATCACCGCCACAAATTGGACGCACCATCGGGAACTGCATTGGCGATGGGCGAGGCAATCGCCAACGCGTTAGGGCGCGATCTGAAAGACTGTGCAGTCTATGCGCGTCAAGGCCATACTGGCGAGCGCGATCCGAAGAGTATCGGCTTCGCTACCCTTCGTGCTGGCGATATCGTTGGTGAGCATAGCGCCATGTTCGTTGACATCGGCGAGCGGGTGGAAATTACCCATAAAGCCTCCAGCCGTATGACTTTTGCCAGCGGTGCGGTACGCGCAGCATCCTGGCTATATAAGAACGATAACGGGCTGTTTGATATGCACAATGTGCTCAGTCTTGACCAGTTATAATTAATTATTTTTCTGGCTGGAAAATTTTCATTGGTTATATCTATATTGTTTATATCTATTTATTGGTTATATCTAATTGATAAAATATTAATTTTATTACTGTATTTTTAAATTTTCATTAAAATAGCCATCATGGTAAAAATTTATGTTAAAACTGATATTTTCATATTTTTTTATTGGTTTTTGATGGCTATTTTCCTTAAAAATGTATTCTTTAACGGATTTTAAATCCGCGATACGTCAATTTTCTATTATTGCGTCTCGCAAACCATTTACCACCCAAATTTAGCGGTATTTTTATAGCTGCTAAGCTGATTAAAACGGTGAAAGCGGCAAAAATAAGCGAGGGAATCGTGCTTTGGCTAGATAACAGCGGTACTCATCATTAAAATCGCGCACAATTTATAAAAAATTAGCCACGCCGACGGATTTTTGCGTTGATTTAGAACGTGACACATGAATTAGTATAAAAGCATTTCGATTAATTATTCCTTGGAAAGTATTTTTATTAAGTCAGCGCTGTTGGTTCTGGAAGCTGAAACCCAATTTCACGGTCTGGTCATCAGAGCATAAGGTATAGTGGTAGGAGCAGTGGTCTTAAATACGGTCGATGACCGGCTATTAAGAAATCCTCACTGATCCTTCCTACTTCTGCCAGATTGCTACTTCTACTTATCCTCATATCGGCAATGTCGGCACTAATACTTGCGACAAAGAATCCTCCGCTGTTCATGCCTAAGTGCTGGTCATTCGCGATCTTCCACTGATTGCCAGCAATTACCGCAATGAAGAAGGTCTGTGTACATATCCAAAAGAAATAATATTGTGGCGATATATTTGTGGCGATCGCCGATATCTATACCCGCAAGCTGACCCGTCTGCTGCGTGAGAAAGGTACCCAGAATGGCTACATCATTGCCGCCGCCTCACCGGATGCTGAGCTGGTGCTAGACAAGACGCGGGGATTCCCCGGCCTGAAGGGAATGGATCTGGCAAAACAAGTCACCACCAAAGGATCTTTTCGCTGACAACAAGGCATTTGGCGGCTTGAAGGTAAGTTAACAGAGGCCCAAAACCGCTGAGGAACTGCTGTTCCATTTGGTGGTTTACGATTACGTTGTCAAACGTAATATCTTACGCCTGCTAGTAGATCGCGGCTGCTAGCCTGACCGTGGTGCCGATGCAAACTCCGGCCGAGGTAGTGCTGAAGATGAGTCCTGACGGTATCTTCCTATCCAACGGCTTAGGTGACCATGCGGAGTCGTGCAACTATGCCATTGACACCATCAAACAGTTCCTGGAGACCGATATTCCGCTGTTCGGCATTTGCTTTATGTTACCAACTGCTGGCACTGGCTAGTGAAGCAAAAACTATAAAGATAAAGCTTGGCGACCACGGCGGCAACCAACCGGTAAAAGATCTGGATAACAACTGCGTGATGATCACCGCCCAGAACCACGGTTTTGCGGTAGATTAGAACAACCTGCCAGCGACTTTGCGTGTAATGCACAAATCGTTATTTGACCAAACGGTGCAGGGCATTCACCACACCGATGCCGCGCCGTTGTTCGATCCCTTTATCGAGTTGATTGAGACTTACCGTTCCAACGCCAAATAATCAGGAGCAATAAAAAATGCCAAAATGTACCGACATAAAAAGCATCCTGATCCTTGGCGCTAGCCCGATAGTTATCGGCCAGGCGTGTAAGTTCGACTACTCAGGTGTTCAGGCGTGTAAAGCGCTGCGTGAAGAGGGTTACCGCGTCATTCTGGTCAACTCCAACCCAGCCACCATCATAACCGACCTAGAAATGGCCGATGCTACCTATATTGAGTAAATCCACTGGGAAGTGGTGCGCAAAATCATCGCGAACGAGAAAGAGCGCCTGCACGCGGTGCTTACCGAACATGGACTGCCAGACGGCGTTAAATTGCGCGCTGTAGCTGGAGCGTCAAGGCGTGCTGGCCGAGTTTGGCGTAACGATGATCGGTGCCACTGCCGATGTTATCGACAAGGCTGAAGACCGACGCCGTTTCGATATGGCGATGAAAAAAGAAAAATCGCTGATCGGTTGGAAAGAGTACGAGATAGCAGTGATGCGCGATAAAAACGACAACTGCATTATTGTCTGCTCGATCGAAAAATTCGATCCGACAGTGAGCCTTGATGATCCAGAAGCATTGACCATCATCCGCCGCGAACTGAAAGATGTTTGTGCGGATCGCATTTGGTACATCTCCGATGCCTTCCGTTCTGGCCTTTCAGTCTATAGCGTATTCAACATAACCAATATCGACCGCTGGTTCCTAGTGCAGATTAAAGAGCTGGTACGTTTGGAAGAGCAGGTGGCGGAAGTCGGCATCAATGGCCTGATACCGGGCTTTTTGCGCACCCTGAAGCGCAAAGATTTTACTTATGCGCGTTTGGCAAAATTGGTCGATGTCGCTAAGAGCGAAATTCGTAAGCTGCGCTACAGCTACAGCCTACACCCGGTTTACAGGCGCGTAGATACCTCTTGTGCGGCAAAATTCGCCACCGACACCGCCTACAAGTACTCCACCTATGAAGAAGAGTGCGAATCCAACCCGGCACACGGCCGCCGAAAAGTGATGGTGCTGGGCGGTGGTCTGAACCGTATCTGGCCAGGGTATCGAGTTAGACTATTGCTCTGCGTACACTCCTCGCCAGCGCTGCGCGAAGACGGCTAAGAGCCCATCATGGTTAACTGTAACTAGGAAACCTTCTCTACCGACTATGAAACCTCCGATCATCTGTACTTCGAGCCGGTTGCACTGTAAGACGAAGACGTGTTGGAAATCGTACGTATCTAGCAGCCAAAGGGGTGATCGTACAATATGGTGGCCAGACCCCGTTGAAGCTAGCTCGCGAGTTAGAGGAAGTAGACGTGCCGAAGATCGTGAGCGCTTCCAGCAAGCAGTAAAGAAAAGCAGCCAGTATCGGTTATCTGCTGGTAGTGCGTCCTTCCTACGTGCTGGGTAGTCGGGCGATGGAAATCGTCTACGATGAAATAGCCTTGTGTCGTTACTTCCAAAATGCAGTCATCGTCTCTAACGATGCTCCGGTGCTGTTTGATTCTTCCTGTATGATACAGTGGAAGTAGATGTCGATGCTATCTGTGATGGTAAGCGTGTACTGATTGGCGGCATCATAGAACACATTGAACAGGCAGGTGTGCATTCTGGTAACTCCGCGTGTTCTTTTGCCACCCTAGTAAGGACATTCAGGACATAATGCGCCAGCAGGTGGCAAAACTAACGTTTGAATTACAAGTACGCGGCCTAATGAACGTGCAATTCGTAGTGAAAAACCATAAAGTCTACCTGATTGAAGTTAACACGCGTGCCGCACGTACTGTACTGTTCGTCTCTAAAGCTACCAGTGTGCCTTTGGCCAAGGTTGCTGCACAGGTAATAGTAGGCAAAACACTGGCTGAGCATAGTGTCACCGAAGAGGTTATTCCGCCGTATTACCAAATTTCCTGGTGTTGATCCGATTTTCTGGCTAGAAATGAGCTCTACCGGGGAAGCGATGGAGGGGGGTGGGGCGCACCTTTGCTGAAACCTTCTTTAAGGCGATTCTTAGCAGCCAGTCAGGCATGGAGAAAAAAGTCCGTGCGCTACTATCGGTGCGTAAAAGCGACGAAACGCAATAGGTGGATCTAGCCACCCACCTATTGCGTTAGGGTTTTGAGCTGGATAAGACCCACGGCACTGCTGTGTGGTATTGGGCGAAGCGGGGGATATTAACCACGCCTGGTTAATAAGGTGCACGAAGGCCGCCCGCACATTCAAGACCGTATCAACATAGCAAGTACACCTATATCGTCAACACCACTGCGGGTCGCCAGGCGATTAAAAATTACAAACTGCTTCGATGCAGGGCGCTGCAATATAAGGTGCACTAAGACACCACGCTGAACGGCGGTTTCGACACCGCGCTGGCGTTGAAGGCTGATCCTCCTGAGCAGGCTATCTCAATGCAGGAAATGCACGCGCGCCTCGGCAATTAATTGCGCGATGCCATAACTCCCGGCCTTCGCCGCGTCGCTTGGGGGGTGCGTAAAGGAAAGTATATGCTGATGCTGCATGCCTGCATCAACATTAAGAACCTGTTACAGTAGGCTATTTTATTTTCCATTTTGATTCTGGGCGGTGATCACCCTCCTCATTGACTCTCTTTGTACGCTGCAGTGGTTGCGTGCTGGCATGGCCCACACTGGCTGCAATAATGTATGCTTTACTGGCATAGGCTCTAAGTAGGAGTACATTATTGCTGACGGCAGTTTTTATCGGCATGGTCTGTATCTCCTGGTCGCTAGCCTACCCGAAGGTGTTTACTATCGAAGCGGGGTCCCAATGTTCCCAGGCATTTCCGCCTATACCGCGAAAATTATGGTGGTGGAGATCTCGCACTTGGGCTGTAGTGAGGCGCGGATAGAAACAACGATCCCCCATTTTATTAAAGCCACAGTGCGATCGACAGTGTACTGTCGATCGCACTGTGGCTTTAGCCTAAACGCTCCAGTGTATGAAACCCAGCTGCAACTCATCGTTGGTGAGTCAATAGACTATTTCATCTACCCATCCTGCTTGATTCGCCTATCGACAGCATAGGAGCCTGTACGTATAGTGTGAGTAATTTGCTGTCTACACAAGGTTAAACAATGATTATCAGCCTGATTGCTGCCTTGGCGGCGGAGCGTGTTATTGGTATGGGAAACGCCATACCGTGGCACCTGTTGGCTGACTTGGCGTGGTTTAAACGCAATACGTTGAATAAGCCAGTCATTATGGGGCGCAAAACCTTTGAATCCATTGGATACCCATTACCGGGGCGGCAGAGCATTGTATTGAGCAGCCGTTTGGGTATCGAGTCTGGGGTCACCTGGGTGAGTTCGCTAGATGATGCATTGGACGCTGCTGGGAAAGTGGAAGAAGTGATGGTGGTGGGCGGTGGGCGTATTTATAGCCAGTTCCTCGCACGCGCTAATCGCATGTACCTGACGCATATTGATGCTGTAGTTTGTGGCGATATTCATTTTCCAGATTATAAACCGTACGAATGGGAAACCTTGTTCAGCGAATTCCACGATGCAGACGAAAAAAATTCTCATAGTTATTACTTCGAGATCTTGGAACGCTGCTGATTGTTGGGTATTCAACCTAGTCATAAGGTCGCAAAGGATTTCGCCCTTATGACTTCTCTGTGAGCTCATGCGGGGCGGTAATCATTTCTGCTCGGCTTTGTTGAACAAATCAGATTTTGGTTCAGCAGTTCCGTAAAAGATTTATCAAATAGTAACTAATAAAAATCCCATTTCTATCAATGGGATGACGCTATCATCCGATTTATTTAATAAAAAACCACCAAGGTGAAAGACAGCAATAGCATCTACATCGTGACGACCTTCACCGGCCTGGGCGGATCCGTATGCACACGGGTGCGATCTTCGGCCTAATTCGCGGCGTCAATAGCAACCACATTATCCGTGCTACACTGGAGTCCATCGCTTATAAGACCCGCGATGTGCTGGACGACGCCATGCAGTCCAATGCCAACACTAGTCTACGATCGCTGTGCGTAGATGGTGTCGCGGTCACCAACAACTTCCTGATGCAATTCTAGGCCAACATCCTCGGCACCACCACATAGAACGCCATGAAGTGCGCGAATCGACTGCACTCGGTGCAGCCTTCATAGTAGGTCTAGCTATCAGCTACTCGAACGATATAAATGAGGTGAAAAGCAAAGCGGTTATCGAGCATGAATTTCACTACAGCATCGAAACCAACGAGCGCAACTACCGCTACAGCAGCTGATAAAAAGCGGTGGCGCGAGCTCATCAAGCATGGGAAGAGAACAACTAATCGCTTATCCCTGTAAGCGCATATTGTTGTAGCTATTTTGCACACAGAAAGCGCGCAACGACAGGATTTCATGGGGATTGTTAGCACTTTCCAGGGCTAAAATGGCAAATAAATTAGCCTAATGGGACAGGTTCTAAACCTGGCTTGCGGTTTGTAGTGTGGTGTCAGCGGCATTGTTTACTGGCAGGTGACAAATGACTGTAGCGCGGCGAACCGACTAACAGCGAGACCATAGCCTATTGTTTTATCTGTTATTATCCTGATGCTGCACCCGATTGAATAACGGCTACCAGCACAGCAATATAAACAGCGTCATGGCAAAAACATTCAGATAAGGGAAAGGCTCAATCGCGCCAGTAGTAGCCAATGGGAACATCATACCAGCACCGAAGAAAAACAGCGTGGCTGGGAAGATCAATGTCCAGATATTCATCACCACAAACCAGCTTGGAGTCCACATCATCAACCCCGCTATCAGGCAACTGAGTACCGAGTGCCACATCAAGCTGTAGAAATTTTCCATTACGTCCGACGGACCATGCACCGAAGAACGCCGCAGGGATCGGCAAGATAAACAATATGCTAACGGTTACGCCGCTCAGGCCCAGGATGCCCCCATCAATACGCCATAACTAGCTTCAAACACCATAATCCCCGCCAATTCGCCGATCAGCATTACCAGATAACAGGTAAAGGTGCCGTTTGCCAGCAGTTGGCGTATGATGGCTAATATGCGGCGCTTTTCCATCAGCCTGGGACGGATTTCTAGTAGCCAGCGGAACATGGCGTAGGTGACCCCAGATTTCAACGCTAGCAGGAAAGCATAGTTAGCACGCCAGCTACATAGCATCGACAATAAACAACCGATCAGCAGTGCAAGCAGTGGGCTAATCAGGATACACATATTCATCAGGCTATTGGAATAACGTAGTGCAATGCTAGCGTACAGATCACGCGGCAAGGTACGCGCCATTACTCCCGCTATGCCGGTATCAATTAAAAATTACATTTCTCTGCCCTGTATAGCGCTGGTAACCACCAGCATGAATAATCCGTTGGATAGCGAAGCCCCCAGCGAGACGATTAGGAAGATCATCCTACCGGATAAGATCACCGGCCGACGACCTATGCTGTCTGACAGCGGGCCGTAAATTAGTTGAGAAAAGCCGTAGGTCATCAGATATGCTGCCATTACATGCTGTACGGTGCCGGGGAGAACCTACAGATCATGCGCGATATCAGCAATAACGGGAATATAGATAGTTTGCGCAATTTGCCCAACTGGCACTAACAGGTGAAGGTTTTCAATTTTTTTATTAATCTTTTTCTTCATCTTTACCTAGGTATTAACGGGTCTTAAGCCTGTTGCAGCAGCTAAAATGGCGAGCAGCCCTCTCTATGCGGCATAAGCTAACAAATCTGATTCTTTTAGCGAGTTTTAGGAAGAGATTGATCTAAGTTACACTAGCAGCAAACGCAACCAGATCCTTAAATTAATTGGTACATCTAACGCTTAGAGAGTAAAAAAGCCGAATAAACAGTGACGTTGTTAGTTTATGCACACCATCAGCGCCGCTGGCGGGCATAAACTAACATTTAATCGATAATTACTTACAGCAAATTAAAAAAACATCATAGGAATGAGATTTATGAAAATACCAACGCTGATTTTATTCGACCACGGGAGTCGTTGATTATGGCTAAATGGGTTAACGGCAAGGTTATAAAGGTAGAACAATGGACTAAAGAGCTGTTTAGCATCACTATTAACGCGCCGATCGCTCCTTTTATCGCAGGGCAATTTACCAAAATGGCACTGGAAATCGATGGCATAAGTGTGCAGCGTGCCTATTCCTATGTCAACGCTCCCAGCAGCCCAAACTTGGAGTTTTATCTGGTTAAAGTACTAGATGGCAAGTTGAGTCCAAGGATCGCTCAATTGCGACCTGGCTTGGAGGTGATGCTCACCAAGGAAGCAGCCGGGTTCTTGGTGCTAGATGAAGTACCTGAGTGTGAAATACTGTGGATGTTGGCGACCGGCACTGCCATCGGCCCTTACCTTTCAATTTTACAGGAAGGCTCCGGGCTGGAACGAATTAAACAGGTGGTGCTGGTGCATGCCGCTCGTTTTGCACACGATCTGAGCTACCTGCCGCTAATGCAGCAATTGCAGCAGCACTATAACGGTAAGTTGCGCATTCAGACTATTGTCAGCCGCGAAGCAACAGCTAACGCCCTGACCGGGCGCATACCCGCACTGATCGAGGATGGCGTTCTAGAAGCTGCAGTAGGATTTAATATCGACGCCGACACTAGCCATATAATGCTGTGTGGCAACCCACAGATGGTGCGCGATACCCAGAAAATTCTGCAAGAGCAACGCCAGATGCGCAAAAACTTGCGCCGCAAACCGGGTCATATAACCAGCGAACACTACTGGTGATGCCACCTGCTTATTATTTAACTACACTTTAATACCTCAGGTGATTTTGTAAGTAATAAAATGGCGGTTACGCATGTAAATATTAACATGTCGTTTCTACCACCTCTTGCGATATCTAGGCTGAGGGGGTTACTAATATCTTTTTCGGCTGCAAGCTGTAATCGGGGTGACCCTATACCCCTACTCTGTCCACGCTTTTTTTGCACATTATTGAGGATAACGCTTAGCTGACTGATAGCAAATATTCATAATCTGAATGTTTGCTATATCGAGTTATACAGCAAAACAGAGCAGTTAGGGGCCAATGGCTCCTGGAGATGCTACGCGGTGCCGCCGACCGTCAGGCTGTCCAGCTTTAATGTAGGTTGGCCGATACCCACCGGCAAACTTTGCCCTTCTTTGCTACAGACGCCGACGCCTGTATCCAATGCCAGATCATTGCCAACCATTGAAATCTTTTTCATCGCCTCAATACCGGAGCCAATCAGCGTGGCACCCTTCACTGGTTTGGTGATGCGGCCTTTCTCGATCAGATAGGCTTGGGTGGTTGAGAATACAAATTTGCCGGAGGTGATATCCACCTGACCACCGCCAAAGTTCGGCGCATATAAGCCGTACTCAACGCTGTCGATAATCTCTTCAGGTATTGACTTGCCCGCCAGCATGTAGGTATTAGTCATACGCGGCATAGGCAGATGTGCGTAGGACTCACGTCGTCCATTGCCAGTCGGTGTCATACCCATCAGGCGCGCATTGAGTTTATCTTGCATGTATTCTTTCAGAATGCCTTTTTCAATCAACACGTTGTACTTACCCGGCACACCTTCGTCATCAATGGCCAGCGAACCAGGGTACCCCTGTAGTGTGCCATCATCCACCACAGTGCACAATTCGGAAGCCACCCGTTGGCCCATCTGGCCACTGAATACTGAGGTGCCGCGCCGGTTGAAATCGGCTTCCAGGCCATGGCCTACAGCTTCGTGCAACAGTACTCCCGGCCAGCCAGCTCCTAGTACCACCGGCATATTGCCTGCAGGGGCTGCTACAGCGGTAAGGTTCACCAGCGCCATGCGCACCGCTTCTTTAGCGTAGGTGTCGGCGCGCGTTTCGCCGTGAATATTTTCTAAGAAGTAGTCATAGCCAAGACGGCCTCCGCCACCGCTGGAACCGCGCTCACGCTTGCCGTCTTGTCCTACCAGCACACTGACGGAAAGGCGCACCAGTGGACGCACATCCGCAGCCAAGGTGCCGTCGGTAGCCGCTACTAGCATCTGCTCGTAGATGCCAGTTATGTTGGCGCTCACTTCTTGCACGCGTGGGTCGGTGTTACGCGCTACTTTGTCAACGCGGTGTAACAGGGCTATTTTCTCTTCGCGCGACAGGCTCTGCAACGGATCGATCAACGGATACCGCGCCTGATATCTGATTTTGCCCAGTTTGTGTGCCCTGCCATTGCTTCTGTCGCACATAATGCTACGCGCTGCCTGGGCGCTTTTCTGCAACGTATTTAGGGTGATCTGGTCAGCATAGGCAAAGCCGGTTTTCTCGCCGCTAACGGCGCGAACCCCGACACCCTGATCGATATCGTAAGACCCATCCTTGATGATGCCATCTTCAATCATCCAGGCTTCGTGGTAGCTGGACTGAAAATAAAGGTCAGCGTAATCAAGGCGGCGTTCTGCCAGTTGGCCCAGTACCTGGTATAGGTCTTGATGGCTCAGCTTATTCGCCGCAAGTAACTGCTCACTGACAAATGTCAGACTCATAATTTTTCACTCTTGAAAGGAAGATATCGCCTCAAATGGTGCTGTCAGCAGCCTCTGCTCGAGCAGAGGCTGCTGACAGCACAGTGGGTCAGTGTTTTCCAGTTAGTATTCCTCATGGCGCTTTATCCTTCTTTGGCTTACGCAATACTTCGTTGATTTTTGGCTGATCTAGATCGCCGCTAATGTGTTAACAAATCAAGGAAATATTGCTCCATAAAAGCCCTAATACCTGCTCTAGAAGCGGCAAACACCGCTGTACCGACGATAGGGTTGACGACAAACGCCATTGCTACTCCAACGGTGGCTGAAACTGCCGGTGCCACCACCGCTTCCATATCGATCCGTTTGCGCGACGGGTCAATCTGACAGCTCATGGCGATATCCGACGCCAATACGTCAAACAATAATAAGTTATCGGTATGCATTATGCCATCTTTCAGCGATGCGGTACTGCAGATGAAATCAAAGTAGAAACCTTTGCCGAAGGTGTCGCTGAAATAGAACTGCAACTTGCGCAACAACGCGTCAAAACTCACCAGGCGCAGCAGTTGCCCAGCGCTACTACCGCCTATGCTGTCAAATCTCGCCCTTTCCTATCTTGACCTACAATATACCGCTGAGAGTATCCATCTTGTGGCTGCCAGGGCTGCCCATGACAGTACAGATCAAAATCCATATTATATGGCCCGCCTTTTAGAGGTGTGGTAATGCCAAGGAAGGCGGTGTTTTTGTCGAACTTAATGCCTAGTAGATTGCCTTTCAGTGAGCTGCGCGCTCCCCATGTACCTTGCTTCCACTGGCAGGCAGCTGGCAGTCATACGCCCCCTTGCCAGTGTCGATCAGCCCGTGCTCCATTATCAGGGAGATATCCCTGATAATGGAGCACGGGCTTAACCTTGCCGAGGTTTTACCCCAGCTACCAGCATTACTTGCATCGCAAGCTAGTTACGCAAGGAAAGCCTCTAAGCCTTAGGGTCAAACACCCCAGTGGGCTTTTGCCGTTCGTAAACTGTGGATTGTAATAGAGATAGGTAATATTGGCACGCCACGGCCCGCGATCCACCATCTGTAGGCTGCCGTCCACTTCGTCGCCTTTATCGATCACCTGCACTCTACCGTGCTGCTGCTCAACCGCTAGTGTTAGCTTGTGCTAAAACCTAACCGACCAGCAGTAACTGTGGCATTTTAAGCACTACAGTTTTTGGGAAACTGAAGCTACCCAAGCCGCTACCCTATTTCAGCACTAGCGCTAATAACTCCAGCAATTTCCCGCTGTCTAGTGGCGTTAGGTTGAGCTCATCGACTTGCTGGCTGGTAGCGGAGGTGCGCCGCTACCAGCGTTTTGCCATGCTGCGCGTGCCAGCGTCACCTGCTTTTTAGCAAAAAGCCATTCACTGTTGAAATGATTCTATTTACCTGTGCTGCCAGTCAGCGTAAAGCCGTTTAACCCACCACTGAACTTCACCCTCAATGGCAGTGATTCAACCGCTGGTTTTCCTAGCGGAGGAGGTAAGTGACTGCTTACTTTTATGAGATCCGCATCTATGACAATGTCATAACTGAACCTACCCTGATGCGGTAGCACAATGGCAATCAGACTCTGCCAAGACACGTTGCCGCCAAGCTTGTCGGCCAGATCCTGCGGCAGGCTGGAAAATTTAGCTGGCTGCCAGTCTGCCTTCAAACTAACGTCAACTTTGTAATCGTGTTCGTCTTCTTGAGTATTGAAGTCCACGACCATCGGCTTACCTAACCAGTTGGCCGACAGGTTGTCGCTTTGTAGGTTGCCATTGTCAAAGAGCAAATAGTCGTGAACGTCTGGGATCAACACACTGACATTTTTGCCGTCAACCTTACCCAGCTTGGTATGTGCCGCTTGCATCCACAGCCCGTCGTTAATGAAATCGAGGTCGATCGCCAGATCGGTCAGCGCCGATCAACCCGGCTGGAACTAGAAGGTAGAATGACGCAAAGGAACCAACATCTTAAACAGGCTTTTATTTTTGTAATATGGGAAGTGCTGTGGATCACCTGCGTAGATCAGGGTGGCTTTATCTACTTGCCCACCCTAAATGGCTCTACTCAGGTAATCTACCAGTGGTTTGCCCATCAGCGGTTCCGGGAAGTAACACCAGGCTTCCGCACCGTTATACAGAGGTGGATGCCCGCTAGGATACTTAGCCAATGGTGCCCCTTGGATGGGGCTGCTAGTAGCGACAAATCGCCGTTGACCCACAGTGATTTGGCTTTGACTTTTAGCCCCTCGCTCGCCAATTCCCAGTCTTGATCGTGGCAACGCCATTTCAGCGCACCATGTGCGCTGCTAATTTCCAGCGGGGTGCGGAACATGTCGTCGTAGGGCAACTTGCTTTCGTTAAGACTCAGCATCAGGCGCCCCTCTGCTACCCCCCCTCAACACACCGGAAAAGTGATCGATACCAGGCAATAGTTTCCAAAGCTGCCAACTGACATACTGCCAAAGAGCCTGAAAGCGTGTCTGTTACCGCTGTTTCAATGGGATATCCAGCGCCAGCGCCATAAGCCTGCCCTGCGGCTGTACATCATTCCAGCGCTCTAGCAACTCCGGGCTAAGGAACAAGAAGGTCGGCAACAATGCCGACAGGCGCTCTAACTAAATGTTCGTCGCACGTTATACGCAAATTATGCGTTCTTGCTCGACGCAGTTCTTTTAGGTAGCCATAGCGCGTAAAGCGCACCCTGCGGCCAAGCCTGCACATCGGTTATCAGCCGCCACTACGGCACATCGATCTGACACCCCATACTCTGACGGCTCATCGACAGAACAAAATTATCCACGTCCAACTGTTGTTTGGTGCCTGTACCCCACCAGTTAGCCGTTCCTTGCTTCAGTAGCGCATTGCTGCCAGCGATTATGCCATTCTTGATCTGCAACCAAGCCGCCAGGCTAAAATCTGCATTTCCCAGTCCGGTGTTGGCATGCAACCAGCGGGTAACCTAGGGCTTGATGTCAATATTGTCGGCTTGAAGATAAATCGTACCGATATTCAATAATCCTTTTTATCAAAAATGTCCATGCGAAGTTGTACTACACCAAACTGACCGTTTAGCGTCGATAGTCTAATCTGCCCTTCAGCGCGATGGCTGTTGTAGCTGTTGAGCTAGGTGAGCTAAAGAATGGCTAATTCAGCGCGTGTGCCAACGGGAGTTAGGAAAGAGATACGGCTGTCGCGCAGATCAAAATGATCGAGCTGGTGCAGCACAAGATCGCTGATTTCTCCCCAGTTTAGTGCAACAGCGATTGCCACACTTCCAGCGCTTTTGTAAGACGTTCAAGCAGGTTGCCTTTGGGCCAATGTGGTACCTATATTGCGCATTTCCAGACGGGACCGCAGGCTCGCCAGCTACCTTGCATAAAATTAACCTGCACTGGTACTCCAGAGAGACTGGCCACTATCACCAGCAACTGCTGGCGATAGTGGTTCATTTCGGGCAGCACCAAGCGCAGCCCGCTGATCAGCAACGCCACAATAATAATCACCGTGGTGCCTGTTGCTAACAAACTCCCAGGCAGTATCCTCACACAGTTCTCCTTGTTTCCGTTATCTGGCAATGGGAATATTTATGCATTAACAATGATTAGCGCCTGGCCGGACGGGTTATATCATAACAACGTCGAACTGCTCTTGGCTGTAAAGCGGTTCGATCTGCACCTTAACCTGCTTACCAACAAAAATCTCCACTTCGGCCAGCGCATGAGACTCTTCACTATTCAGCGCTTCGCTGACTGCCTCCGAGGCATATACTAGGAAACTATCAGAATTGTAAGCGTGATTTACATGTACAATCTCACGCAGAATCTCGTAACATACGGTTTCCACCGTTTTCACCGTGCCGCACCCGTTACAGGCAGAGCAACTGTGGCATAACACATGTTCAATGCTTTCACGCGTCCGTTTGCGCGTCATTTCAACTAAGCCTAGCTGAGAGAAACCGTGAACCGTGGTTTTTACCCGATCTTTACTCAACGCATGCTCCAGCGAATGCAGCACCTGGCTGCGATGCTCTTCATTATGCATATCGATAAAATCAATGATGATAATGCCGCCTAAATTGCGCAAGCGTAGTTGACGGGCGATAGCTTGAGTGGCCTCGATATTGGTGTTGAATATGGTCTCGTCGAGATTGCGGTGGCCGACGAAAGCGCCAGTGTTGATATCGACTGTGGTCATCGCTTCGGTTTGATCGAAGATTAGATAACCACCTGATTTTAGCGTTACCTTGCGCTCAAGCGCCCGCTGGATCTCTTTTTCCACGTCATACAGGGCAAAGATAGGCCGATTGCTAGTGTACAGCACCAGCTTACTGGTGATATCCGGGATGTATTTATCGGTAAATTCCACCAGTATATCGTACATCAGCCTTGAATCAACGCGAATACGTTCAAGCGCTGCGCCAGCAAAATCTCGTAAAATACGCTGCGCTAGCGCTAGCTCGCCATACAACTTATACTTGGTTCGGTTGCGTTTTTTACGCTCCAGCACTTTGGCCCATAGACGCTTAAGGAAGTCGGCATCCTGCGCTAGCTCTTCTTCGCTGATACCCTCTGCTGCGGTACGAATAATAAACCCACCCAGTTCGTCGCAGTAAGCAGCAACGGCGTACTTCAAGCGTTCACGCTCGGTTTCGCTGTCAATGCGCTGCGATACCCCAACGTATGCTACCCCCGGCATAAACACCAGGTAACGCGAAGGCAGAGTTATGTCGGTGGTCAGGCGCGCACCCTTAGTGCCGAGCGGATCTTTCACCACCTGCACCACCAGATTCTGCCCCTGGCGCACCAGTTCAGCAATATCGCGCACATGTAAGTTATTTCTCTCATCGCCGACGACGCATTTAGTATGCGACATGATATCGGAAGCGTGCAGGAAGGCAGCCTTATCCAGACCGATATCGACGAACGCCGCTTGCATCCCCGGTAAGACACGGCTAACGCGACCTTTGTAAATATTGCCAACGATGCCGCGTTTGGATCCGCGCTCAATATAGATCTCTTGCAGAATGCCGTCATCGATATAGGCAACCCGTGTTTCAGACTGTGTGATATTAACCAGTAGCTCAGTTGTCATGCCTTTCCCTCATAGCCGATTGATGGTCGCGCCCATCAGTCAGCTCTCACATCACCTAATGCGACAAAATTACTGAGTAGCTAATGGGTTTTAACCAGCGGCAGACACATCACAGCGTGATAACTCCCGGTTATCGTTCTGACGAAACAATAGCCTTTTCCTTGAATTCCTTAGGATCCCGTTTTATCCATAGGCTCACCTGTTGCAATATAATCGCGTATGTCTTTTCTATCGGTGATAGAACGCAGAATATTACGTCTGTTACCACCCGTTAGCACAGCACTTTATGGCGATAGGCGATAGCCACCGCTGTAATTACCTGATGCTGTTTACCCGACAGCGCCGCCAGCATTTTGCTGCATGCGTTTTATCCTGCGGTTTCTCTAGTACCCACCCGTTAAGTACCGCTAGGGTATCCACCCCCAGCACCGGAAGATCCTGCGGTGCTAGCATCACGCTAGCTTTGGCCTTACTATCTTTTGCCTTATCCCTCCCGCCAGACGACACACGTAGGTGGCAGCTTTACCTTCCTGACGCTGCTCTATGGTGTGCGTCAGCAAAATGTCAAGCAGCACATCAAGCAGAGTTAGTAGTTCGTCTCGGCGTGGAGAGCCGGAAGCTAAATAAAGCGCAATCATTGATATACCCTTACTGTATCGCGAACTGACAGCGAAATTTGCGCATCAGTAGAAATAACCATGGCCACAGAATGCCGTTTACCACACTGTTCCAGAATACCTCTGGGTGGAAAGAGAGGTTGATCAATAAAAATTTTGCCCAGAACACCACTACATCCATCACCAGTGACAGCAACACCACGATCAATGCTTGTTGCCACCGCTCTATATTGCGGAAAAGTTGGCATGTGAATGCCTCCAGATAGGCGATGATACCCAGTGCCAACGCACGTACGCTAAGCGTGGAACCGAGGATCAGATTGATGATCAGTCAGAGCAGAAAGCCGGTGCCGACATTGACCCGGCGAGGCAATGTCATCACCCAGTAAATCAGCATTAACTCCAGCCAATACGGGCGAAACATATAGATTTGTTCCGGCCAGGGTATGATTTTCAATCACTAACGCTACCAAGAATGACAACAAGATGCATCCAGCGCCCGTAGATGCAGTAGCTATACATTAGTGAGTTCCTGCTGCCAGCAGCGCTGGTGGTGGCCCAACAGCTTCAATTGAACGCAGGTGTTGTAACCCAGCGGTGGGCCGAGCCTGAATCACAGTATAGGCGCGCTGGTTATCCACCTTGACGGACGAAACCACCGCCACCGGATAACCTTCCGGGAAGCGGCCACCCAGGCAAAGGTGACCAGAACATCACCCACCCGGATATCGGCACTGTTTGATAAATGTTTCAGTTGTAAATCGTCGGCGCAGACGCTACCTGCTGCTATCACCCGTATATCGTTGCGCAGCACTTGGATTGGCAGCGCGTGTGCAACGTCGAAAATCAGCAGCACGCGGCTGGTACTCTTGGCCACTGCCATCACTTTACCAACCATCCCCTTGTCGCTGATCATCGGCTGCCCTTCATATGCGCCGTTGTCCGATCCCTTGTTTATCACCACATGATCGCTGTACGGATCAGCACTGGTAGAGATTATATGGGTGACCATCATGTGCTCATACTGGCGCAACAGCGACCCAAATAGCTCGCGCAATAGGGTGTTCTCCTGCTTAAATTGGTCAAGAATAAGAAGGTCGCTATTTTTCAGTAGCAGTTCCTGGCGCAGAGCGCGGTTTTCCAGTTTTAATTGTTGGCGGGTGGTCAGCGTTTCTGACAGGCTGTCTAAAGCTTTACGCAGCCCATTGGAGAGAAAATAGAAAGGACTGACGGCGGTGTCTATGTTATTGCTTATCTGCTCGAATGCATCGAGCCGTCTGTCAGCAACGATTAGGCTAATGTCTACAGTCACCACCCAAAAGAGCCGTAATTGTAGGGAATTCCCTCTGCTGAAAATTGGCTTCATAAATTATGCAAGTTCCTCGACAACAGAAAGAGAAATCTTTCCCAATTTTCTCGGTGCACAATCATTCGATACGATCCTCCGATTCTTCCTAAAAAGGCAGGATAATCTTCGCTGAATAAATCGCCTCCATGCATGTGGATTATTTCCAACGCCTTGCCTCCGCCACGAGCCACGCAGGTTAGCAGATCTTCTGCTACAACGACCGGAATGCCGGTTTCTTCCATCAGTAGGCGATCTAGGTTGTGCATCAACGCACCGCCACCTGTCAATACTATGCCGCGCTCGGAAATATCTGAAGCTAGCTCCGGTGGGCACTGTTCCAACGCCACCATCGCCGCGTTGATAATGCCGGTCAACGGTCCTGTAAGGCTTTAAGGATTTCATTAGAGTTCAGGGTAAAGCCGCATGTCACGCCTTTGGCCATGTTACGGCCGAGAACTTCTATTTCTTGCACTTCGTTGCCAGGGTAAGCCGAGCTAATTTCGTGCTTAATGCGCTCGGCGGTGGTTTCACCGATCAGTGAAACGTAGTACAGCGTACATAATTAATGATGGCTTCATCAAAACAATCACCGCCGATGTGTACCACCGAAGTAACCATCGTTTCTTCAATTAAAAACACTTCACGAACAATAGCGCCAGCTCCCCATGTGCCAGATTTGCGGATAGCGCGTTGTTCAACCTGGGTTTAACCGACAGGCAAACAGCCCAGCACGCTCTGGCTTGGGTGCATAAAGTTGTTGCTATGAACCTGTTTTATAAAGTATTACAGCATTTTTCGGTTACGAAGAAGTCAGCGATAACGCCATCTTTCATCGGTCGAATTGCCGTGATATTACCAGGGGTGCGCCCCAACATCTGTTTTGAGTCATTGCCTACAGCCGCAACTCTCTTTGGAGAACCGGCACGATCTTGGCGTATATCAACTACCTACTTTTCATTCAATACAATACCTTGTCCCTTAACATAAATTAGGGTATTAGCAGTACCCAAGTTGATAGACAAGTCATTGGAAAACATGTCACGGAATGTCTTCAATATAACTAAAGGATAATCCTGCAAGATGAGGGCATAAAATAAAATACACCTACTTTACCAACTACACGAAGTAGGGACAAGGCGTAAAACGTTCTACTTCGGTGAAAAATAGTTTATATTGTTGCTGTTCGAATGCAGGAATATAGAATTAGCACTGAATTCCCTAAACAAAGGCTCAGTTTGGCCCCATTTTCTGCGCCAAAAACGGCTTTATACAGCGCATATACCCGTCATTCTTTAAGTTTTCTGTACGTTAGCTTTCCTCTATCACCCCAGTCACTGACTGGGGATTAATAAATATTATCCCTGAAGTTCAGCCTGCGGCCCAGAGCACGCGCTGTCTAAATTAGTTCCCGACTGATTTGTCGCTGCATTGCCGCCTTCTAGCAACTCGAATTATTTAGAATATAAAATCTAACATAATTCCTAATTGTCGACAGCTGTTGACGAATAAAATATCTCAGATGAATTGGCGCTCATTCTGGCGTTGTTGAATAAATCTAACTTTGTCTGGCATGAAGATTAGATCACTCTTCTGCTGTTAAAATAGCAACATTGCGTGGATAAATAAAAGTTCAAGATCAACAACTGTAAGGCTTACAACAACTCCCTTATTACTCTGGCTTCACTCACTCTCCCGTTTAAAACTCCAACGCCGGGTGAAATTACGCATCTCGTTATAAAACACGGTCAGGGGAAACGACGGATCTGGCGAAAACTGCATTTG
>JAAKDF010000012.1 GCA_011754105.1 Serratia symbiotica | reverse complement strand
TCCGTGGCCAAGTAAAAGTTCAAGATTTCCAACTGGAAGGCTTAAACGGAGACAACACACGGAGGGAAAGTATGACAGGTTATTAACGACGTTCGATAGCTGAAATAGCTATATGCAGAGAAAAACAGCTATTTGGTGGTCACCTGTCGCTGCGAGATTATGATGAGCAAGTTGCAAAGGCTATGGCCATGAGCTATGAATTAAACAAGATGACGCTAGCCGGTATGCCAGAAACTCTACGCATTGCCTAAAAGATGCCCATTCATAGGGCTTTTTATTCTAAATCCGATTGATTTAACAAAGCCAGTAGCTGGATGAACAGGACACGTATCAATTTTATTTGAGCGCTATCGTGGTCGCATAACTTTATACAGTCATCTTTTGTATGCCCTATGGTAATAGACCGCTCGAGCTGCAAAACAGCCTCAGAGGAATGCTGCAAGAGGAGTTTCCAGAAAGGATTTTGCTTTTTGATATAGGTTAAGCGCGATTCAGCATACGGAATTCATGGGTACCAATCACCGCCCAGGCATTGCTATCAGCATTCCGGACAACCAGATCGCTGCCACCTACCTGCATTACGGCGCTAAATTAGCCACGCGCAATACTAAGGATTTCATCCATAGAGGAGTCACCCTAGTCGACCCTTGGCTGATGAGCAATAATACTCGGCACTCGCATGAAGATGCGGCTGATTACGATGTAATAAACAGGAAGTCCTGGCTGTTCGCGCTCCAAGCGGCCCGTTGTCAGAACCTTCAGGCGTTGTCCTTCTGGGGTTGATGCCCATTTCCCGATGCTCTTTTGTCGATTGGCAACACTGGTAGGGGAATATAAGCTCGAATCAGCAACCCGCCACGTTCGCTAGTACCAATATCAAGCACGCCGTCATGCGAGTGAATAATGCACTGCAAAATCGCCAGACATAGCCCGGCACCGCTGGTGCTACGCACACACTGTCGCCGCGCACAAAAGGTTATAGAAGATGCTGCAACCTTTTTAGCTCAATACCTGGGGCATCGTCTTCAACCTGGAACCATCCGCGCAGCGGCTCGCGCCCACTGCTGACTTTGATCCAGCCATTACCGTAGCGTGCCGCATTGACCACCATGTTCACCGCCGCACGCTGAATGGATAATGGATAGACATTCACCATTAGTGTGCCTGGCAACATGACGGTTTCACTCACCCGCTCATAGCCACTTTCTGCCGCCACTACTTCACGAAGGAAAGCGTTCAGATCACTGGTTTTGATCGGCATTTCATGAGTGGTACGCAAATAATCGATCAACTGCTCAATGATGGCGTTGCATTCTTAAATATCTTTATTAATAGATTCAGCTAGATAGCCATCATCCATGCTCATCATTTCGATCGCCAGATGAATGCGAGTTAGCGGGGTGTGCATATCGTGACTGACCACAGCCATCAGCAACGTACAGTCATCCGCCAATAACTTAACCACTGACGCCATATGGTTAAATGCCCTTGTAAACGCCGCTATCAGGTTAACTTGGCTAGTGGCAGCGCCGCAAAAACTGATCCGTTGACTGACGCAACCTCTTCATTGCCTGACACTCAGATAGCGGTGTCATGTTCCCTCCCGGCAACCGACAATAATAATGATGATAACTTGCAACTGTTACTTAATGGTCTGAGTTGCGCCAGTTGCGTCAGTAAGGTATAGCAGGGGCTGCTCTGGCCGTACACGGCGTTGAGCAAGCGCTAGTAAACCTGGCGGAGCGCAGTGCATTAGTAACCGGCACTGCGCTCCGCCAGCGTTGGTTATGGTACTGAGAAAATATGGCTACAGTGCGGAGATGATCCATGACGAGATCGAACGCTACGCTCTTCAACAGCAAACCGCGAGTAACAAAATGAAGCATTTTAGCTGGCAGGAGGCGCTTGGTCTAGCACTGGGTATGCCACTTGCTTGCCTGAGGTCTATTCGACGGCAGCATGTCGCTGATGCCAGAAACCCAGCGCATGTGGCTGCTCTTAGGTATCATTACCTTGGCGGTGATGGTATTTGCTGGTGGAGATTTCTACCGTAACGCTTAGCATGCGCTGATGAACGGCAGCGCTACAGTGGATACGCTGGTAGCGCTGGGTACCGCTGCCGCTTAGCTGTACTTAATCAGCGTCAACATGTGGCCTGATTTTTTCCCACTAATGGCAGCACGCCACCTATATTACGAGGCTAGCGCGATGATCATTGTGCTAATCAGCCTGGGTCAGGCACTGTAATAACGGCCGCGTCATCTTTCTTCGCAGGCATTGGAACAGTTGATGGATCTGACTCCGCCCACTGCGCGGCTGGTTACCGACAAAGGCGAATTTTTTATCCCATTGGCAGAGGTGCAGCTCGGCACGAGGCTGCGCTTGACTACCGGCGATCCCGTGCCATTGGATGGTGATATCGTGCAGGTTGACGTGTGGCTCGATGAAGCGATGCTAACTGGTGAAGCAATGCCGCAGCAAAAGAGCGTTGGCAACACTTTTTATGCCGGTACGGTGGTCGATAACGGCAGCGTACTATTCCTCGCCGCTGCCATTAGTACTTCTTCGGCGCACAGGCAAGCAATGATCGCCACTACGGTGTTGATCATTGCTTGCCTGTGCGCCCTGGAGCTAGCCACGCCGATGTTGATCATCACCGGTTTCGGCCTGGCGGCTAAATTTGGCGTGCTGGTACACGATGCAGATGCATTGCAGCGGTCCAGCCAACTCGACACCTTGGTATTTAATAAAACCGGCAATTTGATCACAGGCCGCCCACAGATAGTGGAGATCATGATTTTTTTAATCAGGTTAGTAAACAACAGGCGCTCAGTTGGGCCGCTACGCTGGAAGAAGGCTCCCCATCACACACTGTGGCGCGCCATCATAGAACGCGCCGCTAGGCAAACGCCGCCACAGATAGAGCAATTCCGTACTTTGCGCAGCGCCGGTATCAGCGGTGAAGTTGGGCGGCGTAAAACTGCTACTGGGCAATGCCGCGCTGCTGCAACAGCACCAGATAGCGATCGTCAGCTAGAGGCATAGATATACAGCCAAGCCTAGTGCGGCGTAACGCCGGTACTGCTGGCCGCCGATGGTGAGTAATCCGCGTTGTTTGACATCCGTGATCCACTACGCAGTGACAGCGTTGAGGCATTGCAGCGCCTCCACCGGCAAGGCTATTAATTAGTAATTATGACTGGCGACAACCCGCTAACCGCCAACGACATTGCCAAAGAGATAGGCATAGCTCGGGTGATTACTGGCGCAGGCCGATGTGGGCATCACCATAGGCGGCAGCAGCGATATCGCTATCGAAACTGCGGCGATGATCCTGATGCGCCACAGCCTGCACGGTGTCGCCGATGCGCTAAAGTTATAGAAAGCGACATTACGGAATATGAAGCAAAATCTGTTCGGCGAGTTTATTTACAACACGCTAGGCATTCCGATAGCTGCTGGCGTGATCTATCAGCTCATCGGTACGCTGCTCAGCCCTGTGGTCGCTGGCACGGCGATGGCGCTCTGTCATCCTTTACCGTGGTTAGCAATGCTAATCGGTTTTTGTGCTTTAAACCTAAAGAGTAACCCATCCAGGATGCGAAATAGCCTCCGGTTGTTTTGACATCTTTCCTTCAGGCTTTCTGGTATGGCGGAGAATGTTTAGCATGAGTCGACTATGGTTCCCTCGCCGGTCAAGTTTGAAAGCAAATACCTTCTTAATCTCCGCCTTTCTCCGCCTGATTTCTCCCCTAAGTTATAGCCTATACCCGGCACTGGACATCAACCTGCACCGTGGTCGCTAACTGCATCTGGTGGGCAGCATTCATATGGGTACGGTGGATATGGCTGCTCCATTGCCAACTAGGCTGATCATGCGCCTGAAACAGGCGGATCCGTTGATTGTCAAATTCGATATAACCGGTTCCGCCTCACCATTTAGAGATGCCAAGCAGAAGCCGTGGCTTGAGCAGCGCCTTTCCACTGATGAATTCCGACAGTTACTAATGCTATGCCAAGAACTCGAGGCTTATGTCCACGCATTTTTGACCTTACAAGGCTGGCAGGTGGCACTAATGATGCCAGCGCGCTAGGCTCAGCGACTGGGGCTGCACACCAAGTACGAGGTATACTACCAGCTATTACAGGCAGCTAAATCACAGCACATAAGGGTGATAGAGCCGTAAGGGGCGCAACAACAGTACGCTATACTGGAACAATTGCCGAGAGGGGGCATCGTGCTACTGCGCGAAACATAAGAGAATTAGCATACCAACGCGCGGCTGTTACAGAAGATGATCAGTTGGTGGCTTAACGTCAAACCCAGCGGCACATGGGATACTCTACCTACTACCTTCAGTACCGAACTGTATGATATTCTTATGCATCAGCGTAACCAAGATTGGTGGAAAAAGCGGCGTTGTTTAATGACATGTAACCGATGAAATCTGTTTTTTTACTCATAATAGCTATTACTTACGTATTACCTGAAAATATGATTAACAAAATTAAATAAATTTGAAAATCATAAACTTAAGCACACCATTAATATTAGTTATTTAACAGATAAATAACAGTTATTTGCATTTAAAACCAGCAGTTAACCAAGAAATAGGTAAGCAAATACAATAAACTTGATATAGCCGTCATACTTCAATTTTACTATGCGTGAGCTTACCTCGCTAACCCCAGTCGCTGACGTATATCAGCGATTGGGGTTAATGAATCTCAAGTATGAGATTCATTCTTCGTCCCAGCGTACGCGCTGTTCAAATTAGTTTTCGACCGATTTGTCAATGCGTTGTCGTCTTCCTGTAACTCGAATAATTTAGGGCATATATCTTTTATAAACTTGTTGCGTGTTTCCCTTATCACAATGTACAGCCAAAAAGAGCTTAAATGCATAATTTAACACCGCTAATCACTACGATCGTCGGGGTTTTAGTCCTCTCCTTCCCTTCCTCCTCGGAATGTTGGCAAACCACCTATGCATATACCCTCTTGGGGGATATCTCGCCGTAGGGGTACTCGCGGGCCTATTTACCCCCGTTTTGGCGCCGACACTTCATTAAAATGTGGATTATTTTATGAAAGCAGTCTCACCGTGCCCAGGCAATAAACCTGGCTTAACGAAAGTAGAGCGGTATTAGGCGCAGATATTTAGGCTCAGCGCAGAATTCCATACATATGCTAGGATAGTCTCTGAGACCCCAGTTCACGTGATGATATAAAAAGAAGATTATGCAAAAAAATAATTCAAAATCAGGCGGTAAAAATAAAAATACCCGTTTTGAAATCTCCCTTAACAAGTTGGGAAACATCGTGACACGTCTGGAATCTAGTGAATTGCCTCTGGAGGAATACGCGCTGAGTAAATTCGAACGCGGCGTACAGTTGGCGCGTAAGAGCCAAAAAAAGATACAACAGGCAGAACAACGTGTACACATGCTACTTAACGACATCGCTAAAGATGCACCGCTGGTACCTTTTACTCCGGATTTCGAGTAACCACATGCCTGAGATCAGCAACTCCGCCACCTTTGCCAATCAGTTGCTGGCCTTCCGACAGCGCGCTGATCGCACGCTGCTGGATTTCATAGCACTTTTGCCATTCAACGATGGCAATTTGCTGGCGTCAATGCGTCACGGCGTGCTGCTTGGTGGAAAACGCCTGCGTCCGTTTTTGGTTTACACCATCGGGCAAATGTTTGGCATTGCAAATAATAACCTGGATGCACCAGCTGCCGCAATCGAGTGCATTCATGCCTATTCGCTGATCCATGACGATCTGCCGGCGATGGACAACGACGATCTACGCCGTGGTCAGCCGACCTGCCATATCAAATTTGGCGAAGCTAACGCCATTCTGGCTGGGGATGCACTGCAAAGTCTAGCCTTTTCCATTTTGGCTGACGCCGATATGCCAGACGTAGCGTTGCGTAATCGGTTAGCAATGGTCTCTGAACTGGCGGCTGCCAGCGGTGTATCTGGCATGTGCGGTGGCCAGTCAATGGATCTAGACGCCGAAGGCAAGCAAATCGGCTTGGCGGCGCTAGAGCAGATCCACCTCCACAAAACCGGTGCCCTGATCCGTGCAGCAATTCGTCTTGGAGCTCTGGCCGCCGGTGGTGCCGGCCGAGCGGCCCTACCACTGCTTGACCGTTACGCCGCAGCCATCGGCCTGGCATTTCAAGTACAGGACGACATTTTAGATGTTATAGGTGAAACTGAAAAAATCGGCAAACGTCAAGGAGCGGATCAGCAACACCGCAAAAGTACATATCCCGCTTTGTTGGGGCTTGACAACGCAAAGGCTAAGGCGTGGGGACTCTATCAGGAAGCATTAGCTGCATTAAATGCTTTAGCGGCGCTATCTTATGACACAGCGACATTGCGAGCACTAGCTAGTTTTATTATTAAACGCGACAATTAACTTGTGACATTTATACCCAATAGATTTCAATCTGCGGCTAGGTAGTGACTGAGCGATAACCTAGTCACTACGGTGACAAATCTACCGCGAGCAGATTTGAGTACTGCTAGCAGCGCCCCCATAAGCGGTATGATACATAGAGGGGCCAGTTAATCGAAGGTGGCCAATGCCGCTGCAACTTGAAAGATGAAGGGTAAACTCCTCTGATATGAACATCGAATGAGTATTAATATAGCTAAATACCCAACCTTAGCGCTAGCGGAAGATCCCCATAAACTCCGTTTGCTGACTAAAGATAGCTTGCCGAAGCTGTGTGATGAACTTCGGCAATACTTGCTAGACAGCGTCAGCCGCTCTAGCGGCCACTTCGCCTCCGGGATGGGTACCGTCGAACTGACAGTGTCCTTACACTATGTCTACCATACGCCGTTCGATCGCCTGGTGTGGGATGTTGGCCACCAAGCCTACCCACATAAAATTTTAACCGGTCGCCGTGACCGCATCGCCACCATCCGTCAAAAAGGCGGCCTACATCCCTTCCCTTGGCGTGCCGAAAGCGAATACGATGTGCTGTCAGTCGGCCATTCGTCAACCTCGATTAGCGCTAGCCTCGGCATGGCGGTGGCAGCGCAGCGTGAGGGGCTGGGCCGCCGCACCCTGTGCGTGATCGGCGATGGTGCTATTACCGCTGGCATGGCGTTTGAAGCGATGAACCACGCCGGAGACATCAACCCTGATATACTGGTGGTGTTAAACGATAACGAGATGTCGATCTCAGAGAATGTCGGGGCGCTGAATAACCATATGGCGCAGTTGCTCTCCGGCAAGCTATACACCACGTTACGCGAGGGGGGTAAAAAAGTGCTATCCGGCCTACCGCCAATCAAAGAACTGGTAAAACGCACCGAAGAACACATGAAAGGTATGGTGGTTCCAGGTACGTTGTTTGAAGAACTAGGCTTCAATTATATCGGCCCGGTTGATGGCCACGATGTCTATAACCTGGTCGCCACGTTGAAGAATATGCGTGACCTAAAAGGCCCGCAGCTACTGCACATCATGACGAAGAAAGGCCGAGGCTATGCCCCGGCGGAAAAAGACCCGATCAGCTTCCACTCGGTGCCAAAGTTCGATCCAGCCAGTGGCAAGCTGCCGAAGATCGTTGGCAGCTTGCCAAGCTATTCAAAAATTTTTGGTGACTGGTTGTGTGAAACGGCCGACAAAGATAGCGCGCTAATGGCCATCACGCCCGCGATGCGTGAGGGTTCTGGCATGGTGAAATTCTCGCGTCACTACCCAAAACAATATTTTGACGTAGCGATCGCCGAGCAGCACGCGGTAACCTTTGCCGCTGGTCTGGCAATCGGCGGCTACAAGCCAGTAGTGGCTATCTACTCCACCTTCTTGCAACGCGCTTACGATCAACTGATCCACGATGTGGCGATCCAACAACTTCCGGTGATGTTCGCCATTGATCGCGGTGGTATCGTTGGCGCTGACGGCCAGACCCATCAGGGCGCTTTCGATTTATCGTTCCTGCGTTGTATCCCAACTATGGTGATCATGACGCCGAGCGATGAGAACGAGTGCCGCCAGATGTTATACACCGGCTATCACTACAACGATGGCCCAAGCGCAGTGCGCTACCCACGCGGCACCGGCACTGGCGCAACGCTGGAGCCACTCAAAATGCTGCCAATCGGTAAAGGCAGAGTTCACCGCGCTGGTAAGAATATCGCTATCCTTAATTTCGGTACCTTGCTGCCAGAAGCTGCTCAGGCGGCGGAGGTGCTCGACGTTACGCTAGTGGACATGCGCTTTGTCAAACCGCTGGATGAACAGTTGGTGCTGGAAATGGCCGCTAGCCACGATGTGCTGGTGACGCTAGAAGAAAACGCCGTCATCGGCGGCGCTGGCAGCGGCGTCAATGAGTTACTAATGGCCCGCTGCCGACCGCTTGCGGTGCTAAATATCGGCCTACCGGACAGCTTCGTACCGCAAGGTAGCCAGGAAGAAGTACGCGCCGATCTGGCGTTGAATGCCGCTGGCATTCAACGCCAGATTGAAAGCTGGTTGGCACAATAATGCTATCTTGCCCCATTTTGTTGGGGCATATTTATTTTGGCAAAAATCTGCCTATGGAAACGTCATTTAGACTATTATCCATGACGCCTAATAAAAACATTTAGTTGGCCATTATCCACGATAAATCAACGTAATAACATGAAGTTCACATTGGCTGTTAGTGGCTAATCAGGTAAATAGTACCGGCTGAAAACACCCCAGCGACGATATCATCGATCATGATACCCAATCCGCCCTGCACATTGCGATCAAACCATCGGATTGGCCAGGGTTTCCCTGTATCCAGAATGCGAAAAATCACCAAACCGGCAATCACCCACTGCCAATTATTAACTGGCAGCCCCATCAGCGTAATCCACATACCGATAAACTCATCCCAAACGATGCTGCCGTGATCGTGTACCTGCAAGTCTTTGGCTGTCTGATGGCAGAGATAAACACCAATGCAGATGCTTAACATCACCAGTAGCAAATATAGTTGCCACGGTAGCTTGATCAGTAGTAGCCAGAACGGGATCGCTGCTAGCGATCCCATGGTACCTGGCATCACCGATGACAAACCGCTGCCAAAGCCGGTAGCCAGTAGGTGCCAGGGATTGCTCATCCGTAGGAGACGTTTGGCTTTATCCATAAACCCCACCCTGCCCAGGGATGAAATGGTCATAACCTTTCCACGCCAGTTCTACTACCTGATCATGGCGATAAAATTTGATACCTTCCGACAGCGGGCAAATCTGACCAATGCAAGTGTAGTCCGCGCCGAGGTAGCTCAACGCCAATTCCAGCGTGCCACGGTTGATCTCCGGCACAGTAAAACATAGTTCGTAATCTTCGCCACCCGTTAGCCCCCAGTACAATGCCTGTTCAGCATCCGCTTGACGTCTCAGCATCTGAGATAGCGGTAATTTATCCAAATTGATACGAGCACCACATTCGCTGGCCTTAAGCACATGCCTTAGATCATCGATCAAACCATCGGAGATATCGATCGCCGAACTGGCCAGATCACGTAACGCCTGGCCATATAATACCCGAGGCTGCGGCCATAGGTGACGACCAATTAAGTAGTCACGGTCTTGTGCATCCGCAACTTGTAGGCGCTCCTGAATAATCGCTAAACCGGCGGCGCTATCGCCCAATGTGCCGGTAACGTATATCCAGTCGCCAATACGAGCGCCGCTGCGGGTTAGCGCTTGCCCAGCCGGGATCAGCCCCTTGATATTCAGCGTCATGCTCAGTGGGCCACGAGTGGTATCACCGCCAATTAACTGCATGCCGTAGTAATCAAGCTGTTCGAATAGGCTGTCGCTAAATGCCTTCAGCCACGCTTCATCCACTTTAGGTAGCGTAAGTGCCAGTGAAAGCCAGGCTGGATCTGCCCCCATCGCTGCTAGATCGCTTAGGTTAACCGCCAGCGCCTTGCGGCCGAGATCGGCCGGATCGATATCCGGTAAAAAGTGAATGCCAGCAACCAGAGTATCGGTACTGACAGCCAAAAGCTGTTTTTCTGCCACTGTAAGAAGTGCGCAGTCATCTCCAATGCCCAACTGTACGTCCCGGCGTAAGTGTTCAATCCGGTTAAAATAACGATCAATGAGATCAAATTCGCTGCACGCCATGGTCGATATTCGAGTAAGAGCAGTTAAGGCTATGCATGCTCCCGCCCATAACTTTTATTTTTCTTTCGAATAGTGGGTGCCGCTTTATCCAGCACGCCATTCACAAACTTGTGGCTATCCTCAGCGCCGAAAGTTTTTGCCAATTCGATCGCTTCATTGATTGCCACTTTGTAAGGAACGTCCTCACGCATTTTCAGTTCAAATAGAGCAATGCGCAAAACTGCACGCTCCACCTGGCCAAGTTCGTCAAGCTGACGCGACAAGTAAGGAACCATCAGCATATCCAGCATACCTGCATTTACCGCTACGCCGGAAAACAACTCGTGAAAATAGACGATGTCAACACCGTTGATATCATGTTCCGTCAGGAAATGGTGTACAACATCGGCGATGTTATTTCTAGACAACTGCCAAGAGTAAAGCGCTTGAACAGCGCACTCACGAGCGCGACGACGAGCAGCAGGTTTCACGCAATTCCCCTTAACTAAAATCAGGTTTTAATAGCTTTGATAACATTAATCATTTCAAGTGCAGTCAGCGCAGCTTCAGCACCTTTGTTGCCCGCTTTGGTGCCGGCACGTTCGATAGCCTGTTCAATGCTTTCAGTGGTCAGCACGCCAAAGGCAACCGGGACTTCAGTGTTTACAGCAACACTACCGATGCCGGAGCTAGCTTCACCCGCTACATATTCGAAATGAGCAGTCCCCCCACGGATAACGGTACCCAATGCGATAACTGCATCATATTTGCCCGTGTTGGCCAGCACGCGCACAGCAAACGGCAACTCATAAGCCCCAGGAACCCAGACCACAGTGATGTTGTCGTCAGCAACCTGACCGATGCGCTTTAATGCGTCGCTGGCACCTTGCAGCAGGCTGACATTGATGAAATTGTTAAAGCGTGCAATTGCGATCGCTACACGGGCATCTGGAGTCGCAATAACACCTTCGATAATTTTCATAGGATTTCCTTAAAAAATGGTTTAGTACCCTACTAACAGGCGAATTATATCATATCCTTTATACCCGTCATACTTGAAGCAGTCGTTGTTGAATAAATTGGATTTGGAATAAAGAGTCCCCTGAATTGTCATCTTTCAGGAGACGCATATAGTTTCTGGCATACCGGCGAGCGTAATCTTGTTTAATGCATAGCTCATGGCCATAGCATCTGCAACTTGCGCATCATAATCTCGCAGCGATAGGTGACCACCAAATAGATGTTGCACTCTGTATAAGGAAAGGTCAGCACATATGACCTAATGTGTTTCTGTATCTACGTCCAAATGCAGTTTTCGCCAGATCCGCCATTTCCTCTGATCATATTTTTTATTCTCAACTCCCCTTCACCCAAGACGTTGAGCCCGCTAGAGTCGATAACCAGGTGTACAATTTTACCCCGCGTGGGGGGGGTTAAAAGGGACATTGACGGATTTCTCTCCCGCTTACTGATGCAGGTGTAGTCCGGGCAGTTTAATAGCACTTTCATCAGTGTGAAAATGGAGTCAACGAAGCCCTGGCGGGCGCGAAGTGTCAGGCAGAAAATCCGTTTCAGCATCAATACGCTAGTCATTGACATGCAATATTGGAATAATGTTTTGGGCGACCACGCAGAGAAGGTTTTTTCTCGCAGTACTAGGCGTGAAGTGCCGTTTCATCCACCCAGAAAGTGAGTGAACCCCGAGTGATAAAGGCGTTGTTGTAAGCCTTCCAGTTGGTGATCTTAAACTTTTGCTTAGCCACGCAATCAATATCGCTATTTTGATAGAAGGAGAGTGATCTGATCCTCGTGCCGGCCAAATGTTCAATTTATTCAACAACGCCACTTAAAGCTGCATTTATACCCGTGATACTTCAAGTTGCATCGGCTTTTGCGCGCAGTCCTGCTCCTGATTAGCTTCAATAATTTATGCCTATAGGATAGGGCACTGAATCATTGGGTAAACGCCATTGCAACTTTGATGCCACCGCCAATGATTTGGGGTAAATCTGCCTATACTGGCAGTTTTGCTCTTAGCCGCACATTATATTCCGTACTTAGCCCTGAGCCGCAGGCACAGATCAGGCCCGATTTGCCGCACCTCGCTGAAAACAAACTCAGGCGCATCAGCTAGTTGCTCAAGCCCTGGCAGATGACACAGACCCCGGCCATCATCACCTAACAGTTTTGGAGCTAGGTACAGAATGAGCTCATCTACTAGCCCAGCCTGGAGCAGCGCTCCGGACAATTTAGCGCCCGCTTCTACCCAGATTGAGTTCACCTGGCGCTTGGCTAGATACATCATCATCACCACAAGATCGATGCCGCCACCGTACGCTGGAAAGATTAACTGTTCAATGTCCTGCGGCCAAGCCTGTTTATCTGGCTTTAGGCGCGCAAGCCAGGTAGAGCCCGGCTGTTGCACTACCCGATGCTGCGGCGTCACTCGGTTCTGGCTGTCAAGGATAATACGCCATGGCTGACGAAAGTTTTCCTGCGGATATAGGCTTTGCGTTTCAGCATCTAGCTCATCCCAACGCACAGTCAGCGCAGGATCGTCTGCCAAGACGGTAGCGCTGGTACTGAGGATCGCCGCGCTTTGCGCGCGTAGATGCTGTACATCTTGGCGAGCCTGAGAGGAAGTGATCCATTGGCTTTCACCGGAGGCCATAGCCGTGCGGCCATCCAGCGATACCGCAAGCTTAAGTTGCACATAAGGAAATCCGGTGCGCATACGTTTCAGGAAGCCCGGATTCAATGCTTTGGCTTCCGCCAGCATCAAGACGTGACACACCTCAATGCCAGCCTGCTGCAATTGGTACAAACCACGCCCTGCCACCTGTGGATTGGGATCCTGCATCGCGGTGACCACTCGTCTGACGCCAGCTGCAATCAACGCATCGGCGCACGGCGGAGTGCGGCCATGATGGCTGCACGGTTCTAGCGTCACATAGGCGGTGGCACCACGCGCCTTTTCTCCCGCCATGCGCAGTGCGTGCACTTCTGCGTGGGGTTCACCAGCGCGTAGATGATACCCTTCACCCACGATTGCGCCATCGCGCACAATAACACAACCAACGTTGGGATTAGGGGCGGAGGTAAAACGCCCCATCCGCGCCAGTTTAAAAGCACGAGACATGTAAACTTCGTCACTTTGCATCCCCTGATCCTTCAGTCCTGTAGGAGGGCGATCTCTTCGCCAAATTCGCGGATATCTTCAAAACTGTGGTATACCGATGCAAAGCGGATATAAGCCACCTTATCCAATTTTTTCAGCGCCTCCATCACCAGATTGCCGACCATCTTGGTCGGCACTTCTCTTTCCCCCATAGCGCGTAGCTGTGATTTGATATGATTGATAGCATTTTCTACGTCATCCGCACTCACTGGGCGTTTTTCCAGCGCCTTTAGCATGCCGCGACGCAGTTTGTTTTCATCGAATGGCTCGCGCACCTCACTGCTTTTAATCACCCGTGGCATCACCAACTCAGCCACCTCAAAGGTAGTAAAGCGTTCGCTACACATCAGGCACTGACGGCGGCGGCGTACCTGCGAACCATCGCCCACCAGGCGGGAATCAATGACTTTGGTATCAACGGCGGCACAGAAAGGGCAATGCATAACACATCCTGATAAAGAATTTTATTGTTAGGCAGTCTAACGCGATAGTGCGGCCATGACAAAGGTCATCAGCCATTTGTTGTGATCGGTTAGGCTTAGCAATAAGCCTTCAGTAATGTGCTGGTTGCCACTACGGCTCACAAGACGCTAGTTCATTAGCCTGGCAAAAAAAATAGCGCCAATCGGCAGCCCCTTAAATTATTTAGCTGAACACCACCTAGTTTATGGTAGGATCGCAGGCTGATCCGCACCCTCTTTTTCCACTTTTTGTTGCAGCATGTGCTCGCGCTTCATACACAGCTTTAATGCCAGCGCTGAGGCAACATAGATGGAAGAGAGGGTACCTATCGACACGCCTATCAGCATCGCCAGAGAGAAGCCATGCAGCATTGCACCACCGAAGATATACAACATAAGAACTACCAACAACGTGGTGCCAGAGGTTATCAACGTGCGACTCAACGTTTGAGTCAAGGATACATTCATGATCTCATAAGGCGTGCCACGGCGGATCTTACGAAAGTTCTCACGAATCCGATCAGAAACCACAATGCTGTCGTTCAACGAATATCCAATAACTGACATCAGGGATGCGACGATAGTGAGATAAATCTCAATTTGGAACAGCGATAGTACGCCCAAGGTAATGACCACATCGTGCGCCAAGGCAATAACCGCCCCTAACGCCAGACGCCATTCAAAGCGTAAACCGACGTAGATCAGAATACAAATCAATGCCACCAGTAGCGCCATACCGCCGTTTTGCGCCAACTCGCTGCCCACGCTTGGGCCAACGAACTCGATACGCTTCCCGATGGCGTGGTTATCCACTGAATCATTAATCACGTTGATCACTTTATTACCCAGTTCCTGGCCTGCAGTACCGGTCGTCGGGGGCATTCGAACTATCACTTCGCGGCTGCTGCCAAAATTTTGGATAATCGGATCTTGGAACCCAGCTTTTTCCATCCTATCGCGTATCAGGTCAAGGTTAGCCGGTTTTTCCAGGTTAATTTCAATTACCGTGCCGCCAGTAAAATCTAACCCCCAGTTAAATCCACGCACCGACATAGTGGCGATTGATGCGACTAGCAGCAACAATGAGATGCCAAAGGCCACGTAATCCCAGCGCATAAAATCGTAGACTTTACGGCCATAGTTGAGTTGCTCAACAGTATAGTCCTGTGCCAAAACGCACTCCTCAGATAGACAGCTTGTTAATGCGTTTGCCGCCGTAAAGCAGGTTAACGATGGCACGAGTACCGATAATCGCGGTAAACATGGAGGTCGTCACACCGATTGCGGTGGTAATCGCAAAGCCCTTGATCGAACCCGTTCCCACAGAGTACAAAATAACTGCGGTAATCAAGGTGGTAATATTGGCGTCAACGATACTGGAGAAGGCACCTTTATAGCCCTGATGGATCGCTTGCTGAACAGAACGCCCATTCTTCAGCTCTTCCTTGATACGTTCGTTTATCAGTACATTGGCGTCTACTGCCACCGCCAACGTCAATACGATACCGGCAATTCCCTGCATGGTAAGCGTCGCCCCAGGTAGCAGGGACATCACGCCAACGATCAACACTAGGTTAGCGACCAGCGCAGTGGTAGCGATCATGCCAAACTTGCGGTACCAAGTCACCATGAAGATGGTGGATGCTACCAGCCCCCATAAGCAGGCTTCCAAACCTTGGGCGATGTTCTGCTGGCCCAACGTTGGGCCGATGGTGCGTTCTTCAACGATCTGAATCGGCGCGATTAGTGCACCAGCACGTAGCAACAATGCAAACTGACGTGCTTCGTTCGCATTACCGATACCGGTAATACGAAAGCTGTTGCCCAGACGCGACTGAATATTTGCCACGTTGATCACTTCTTCGTGCTTGACCAGCACTGCACGGCCGTTGGCGTCTTTATTGCCGCTATCTTTATACTCTACAAACAGGGTCGACATCGGCTTGCCGATGTTATCCTTGGTGAAGTTAGACATTGAGGTACCGCCAGCGCTATCTAACGAGATATTAACCTGCGGCTGGTTGTACTCATCGGTACTTGAGGTGGAATCGGTGATGTGATTACCAGTAAGGATCACGCGCTTATACAGCACTATAGGATGACCATCACGGGTATATTTTACTTCTGAATCTCCCGGAACGCGGCCGTTAGCCGCCGCAGTGGTGTTCACCAAACGGAAATCTAGCGTTGCAGTAGCACCCAGGATCTCTTTAGCCCGTGCGGTATCCTGAATACCCGGTAACTCGACCACAATGCGATCAGTCCCCTGGCGCTGCACGAGGGGTTCGGCAACGCCAAGCTGGTTAACGCGGTTACGCAGAATAGTGATGTTTTGCTGCACTGCATATTCACGCGCTTCGCTCAGACGTGTATCAGACAGGTTGGCTTTCAGAGTATTGCTGCCATTGCTGGAAAGCACCAGGTCGCGTTGGCGCAGACCCATGTAGCTGATGGCCTTATCGCGGGTGGCGTCGTCACGGAAGCGAACTTCCACGCCATTGTTACTTAACTTACGGATAGAGGCGTAAGGAATGCTCTTTTCGCGCAGCTCGCTACGCAAGGTATCTATGGTCTGTTCCTGCAACTTTCTGAGCGCGGTATTCATGTCAACTTCCATCAGGAAGTGCACTCCGCCACGCAGATCCAGGCCAAGTTTCATCGGCTCAGCCCTTAGCATAACCAACCAGTGCGGCGTGTCAGGGGCCAGATTTAGCCCGACGACAAAATTTTTACCCAGCTCCGCCATTAGCGCTTCACGGGCGCGCAGTTGAGCGTCAGGATCCTTAAAACGCGCCAAGATGGCACCATTTTCCAGCGCTATCGACTTGCTCGCGATATGGTCTTTTTCTAAGACGGTACGGATCTGATCCAGTGTGGTTTCACTAGCGGCAGCACCGCGCGCACCAGTGATTTGTAAGGCTGGATCCTCACCGTAAAGGTTGGGAAGTGCATAAAGCAGCCCAATGAGGATCGCCACGATCAGCATCAGGTACTTCCACAGAGGATAACGGTTTAACACGGCAATTCCCTTAGGAAAAAATTATAGAGCCTTCATTGTACCTTTCGGCAGAACGGCCACTACGAAGTCATGCTTGATCATCACTTCCGTAGTGTCGTTTAACGCAATGGTAATAATACCGGTGTCGCCCACTTTGGCCACGCGTCCAATCAGGCCACCGGTAGTAATGACTTCATCATTCTTTCCAATGGAATCCATCAGTTTTTTATGATCTTTAGCTCGTTTCTGCTGAGGCCGTAGAATTATGAAATAGAAAATCAGACCGAACATCAATAGCATAATGATCAGAGAGTACGGGCTTCCTTGATCCGGAGCCCCTGGGGATGCGATTGCGTCAAACATGAAAAAGCTCATTAAAATTCCCTCATTAAGTTATCAATTATTATACCCGTCATACTTCAAGTTGCCTGTTCTTCAGCTTCTATCACTCACACTAGTCACTAAGAACTTATCCCATTAGGCTATTTTTTTGCCATTTTGGCCCTGGGGCAGTACTCACCTTCCTTACGTACGCCATGTACGCCACGGTTGTTGCACGCTGTCATGATGCAAACTAGCTGCAACAATGTACGCTTACTGGGATAGGCGCTGTGTTTCCGCCTTCCTGCAACTCGAATTATTGAGGGTATAGATTAATAAATTCTACCGTTTATCTTTCAAACTACAGCGGTGTTAGCTTCCCTATCCCCATCACATAGCACTCTAAGCCTTGTGGATTCGTTTGGTTGCCGCCTTGCCGCATTTTGAGATCTATTAGGTATTTAAAGGTGGCATCGGCTTACAGAGCTGACCATAAAAATCTGCAACAAATAACGCTAATTTACCCTCTTCAATAGCCTGGCGTAAACCCACCATCAGACGCTGGTAATAACGCAGGTTATGAATTGTGTTCAATCTAGCTCCCAGTATTTCGTGGCAACGATCAAGATGATTCAAATAGGCACGGCTGTAATGACGACAAGTATAGCAATCACAGTCTTTATCTAACGGAGAAATATCATTTTTATACTTGGCATTACGAATTTTAACCACACCGTCAGTGACGAACAGATAGCCGTTGCGGGCATTACGCGTTGGCATCACGCAATCAAACATGTCAATACCGCGACGCACACCCTCCACTAAATCTTCAGGATTGCCGACACCCATCAGATAGCGTGGCTTATCTGGCGGAATTTGCGGGCAAACGTGTTCTAGAATGCGGTGCATAGCCTCTTTTGGCTCCCCCACTGCCAAGCCGCCCACAGCGTAACCATCAAAGCAGATATCCACCAGCCCTTTTACTGAAGCATCACGCAAATCTTTGTAAACGCCACCCTGGATAATGCCGAATAAAGCATTTTTATTATTCAACTCGTCAAAAAATTGACGGCTGCGCTGAGCCCAGCGCAGTGACAGCTCCATCGAACGCTTAGCGTAATCCCAATCGGCTGGGTACGGCGTACACTCATCAAAGATCATCACGATATCAGAACCCAGGTCATACTGGATTTCCATCGATTTTTCAGGGCTAAGAAATACTTTGTCCCCATTGATCGGGTTACGGAAATGTACGCCTTCCTCTTTAATATTGCGCATCCCGCCCAGACTAAACACTTGAAAGCCACCGGAATCAGTGAGGATCGGGCCATGCCACTGCATGAAATCGTGCAAATCACCGTGCAACTTCATGATCGTCTGCCCTGGACGCAGTGACAGGTGGAAGGTGTTACCCAATAGGATCTGTGCACCTGTCTCTTTTACTTCTTCTGGCGTCATGCCTTTAACCGTGCCATAGGTGCCAACAGGCATAAAAGCTGGAGTTTCCACCACGCCGCGTTCAAAAATTAGCCGACCACGGCGAGCGCAGCCATCAGTTGTCTGTAATTGGTACTCCAAAAAACCTCCAGCATCAGAGAAACAGTCTGATGAAATGTAAAGGTTGCACATTCTAAACTAACATTTTAAGCCGTACCATAAGCTAGTCAGTCAAAAATAATTTTGTTATTTTTGTTCCCTACAGGATTAAAATCTGTGACCTATGGCTTAGATGAACGTTTAAATATAACTTATTGTAATTAATTTATTATTCTGCATTCTTAGTGAGGCTTTATTGAATAAATTTGATTTGGCATAAAGAGTCCCCTGAATGGGCATCTTTCAGGCAATAGCTACACTTTCTGGTATACCGGCGAGCGTCATCTTGTTTAATTTACAGATCATGGCCATAGCCTCTGCAACTTGCGCATAATAATCTTGTAGCGACAGGTGACCACTAAATAGCTGTTTACTCTATACATCGCTTTTTCGGCTATCGAACGTCAGTTATAGAATGTCATACTTTCCCTCCGTGTGTTGTCTCCAGTAAAGCGCTGGTTCACCACCGCTTGATTTTGTTCTGCATACTCTGCTGACCAATAACGGTCTTCGCTTCTGGGCGGTATTAACGCCCTTATCTTCTTTCGCCTTAACGCATCATGACTCACTCGCCTATCGTAAGCTTCATCCGCTAAGGCTACTTCGATTTTACGGTACGAATGGCGGATGAGACCTTTGAAGTCTTCCGTGTCGGTGATATTGCTCAAGGAAAAATTAGCACAGATGACCTCATGTCTTTCTGTATCTATAGCTAAATGCAGTTTTCGCCAGAGCCGACGTTTTTCCTGACCGTGTTTTATAACGAGGTGCGCAATTTCACCCGGAGTTGGGGTTTTAACCGGGATACTGACGGACTTCGCACGCTTACTGATGCAGGTGTAGTCCTGGCAGTTCAACGGCACTTTCATCAGTGTGAAAATAGAGTCGACAAAGCCCTGGAGGGCGCGAAGTGTAAGGCCGAAAATCCGTTTCGGCATCAATACGCTGGTTATTGCCATATTGGAATAATCTTGTGGGCAACCACGCAGAAAAGGTTTTTCCTGGCAGTACCAGGCGTGAAGTGCCGTTTCATCCACCCAGAAAGTGAGTGAAACCCCGAGTGATAATGGCGTTGTTGTAAGCCTTCCAGTTGGTGATCTTGAACTTTTGCTTGGCCACGCCATGTCGCTATTTTGACAGAATGAGAGTGATCTGATCCTAGTGCCGGCTAAATGTTCGATTTATTCAACAACGCCTGCAGGAACCAGAAGAGTTGATTATGTCAGTAGGACCCATAAAAACTCGGGTTTATTCATTAGCCTGTTACGCAAGCTGAGAAGCACATACCGAAGTGCCACAACCATTATGCTGATTGTTAATAAATACATCATTCATAAGAGTAAAGAAACGTTGATATGATTGCGGCGCAATCAGAATTTTATTGTTATTTATCATACAGTTTACTCTCCATAGGCTAACAGGATATAGTTCCTGTTTTTGGCTTTACATGAGCCATTCACACGCAATCACCGTTGCCGGAAGAGGTAGCAATTGCTAAAAAATGTAGGTCATTTTATGAAAGCCGCCTCACATTTCCCAGGCAATAAACCTAGTTTAACGAAAGTGTAGCGGTATTAGGCTCAGGTATTTAGTAGGAATAACCAGCTTCCTTTATATAAATCGTATTCCACAGTACCACTGTGTTTGTAACCAGATACAGCGCACCCAACTGATCTTCCTATGCTTCGAGGTAAAGTTTTCTGATCTTCACCACGCTGACCTTTGTAGCAGATGGCTCTTGCTATGGCATGGTGACCTTCTCCCCGGTTAAACTGTTAAGATACAGCGGAACCTCCATTATTCCCTGAGCAAGTTCTGATGCTCGAGTGCTTCTAAATAGCGATCCTTATGAGTTCTTACGTAAGTATCCGGTGAAATTGCATTGACGGAACAATTTTAAGCCGGATGTGAGATTCCTGTATGCAGTCATTAGTGAGATAATGGGTCATTGTTGGGTTTACTGAATACGATAAACTCGCTCGGGGGAGAACATTAGTGCGCAAACGCACTCCTCGTAAGAATACATAAATGAGTCCAGGGAATCGCCCGCCACTGCCCCTCTCTACCGTTATTGAACTGTCCCCACAAGCTTGTGGACAGATGTTTAGCCAAATCTTTCACAGGAACAGCCTAATGTGTGCCGGTTATAGTTAACTCCTTTCATTCTGCGTAACAGTGTTCAGGCGCTGGGAAAATACCGTCTTTAACTGCTGCAATATAACTTTTTATCGCACCCTGAATGTCTTCCTGACCTTTCATAAAGTTCTTCACAAATTTAGGTACCAGGCCGGTCATGCTCAGACCGAGCATATCGTGCAGAACCAAAACCTGACCGTCAGTATCAGGACCCGCACCAATACCAATCACAGGTATTGTTACCGCCTCGCTCAAAGCTTTACCCAGGGATGAGGGTACGGCTTCAGTCAGCAACATGGCAGCACCCGCTACTTCAAATTTCTTCGCAGTTTCGATCAAAGCCTCCGCCTGTATCTGATCCCGTCCCTGTACTTTAAATCCGCCAAAAACGTTCACGGACTGAGGCGTCAAACCAATGTGTGGGCAAACAGGAATACCGTTACGCGTTAACTGACGCACCGTCTCACAGAGCCATTCTCCCCCTTCCAGCTTAACCATCTGAGCACCGGCCTGCATCAGTTGCGCTGAACTTTGCAGAGCCTGTTCTGGTGAAGAGCAGGTCATGAAAGAAAGATCGGCGATAATAAAGCCGCCGTTATTCCCGCTTCTGACGCATGCGGTATGATAAACCATGTCAGCCAGCGTTACCGGAAGGGTGCTGTCATGCCCCTGCAGGATCATTCCAAGAGTATCACCGATAAGCAGCATTTCAATACCTGCGGAGCTTAGTTCATGCGCAAAGATGGCATCGTAGCAGGTGAGCATCGTAATTTTCTCGCCGCGATGTTTAAGATTTTTAAGGTGAGTGAGTGTAATTGATGGCATAGTGTTCTCGCATTAACTGTTCAGTTAATAAAAATGTATGACAGGTGCGATAATACCTACTCTGGATCAGAAAAACAGTTATCGCCCGTAAAGAATCATTTTTTGATCACTAAAGATATTTCTCTATATTATTCCAGTCTCCATCAAGGCACTGCAATGCAGATGCGCTGAAGCTCAGCAGTAGCATTGTTTAGAAATCGACAGCGCGCGACTCCCGGAGCGTACAATAGAGTCTATGAGGAGGGTGAGCACTGCCCTAAATACCTGCGCCAAATAGTAGATCACTGAAGGAACTAAATCCGGTTTGAACGATCTGATCAATCGCCAAATATCACAATCACTCACAACCAGACTGAGCTATGCCAATCATAGCACCCATCCCCCGACATGAACTATGTCAGATGCAAAAATTATCTAGAAAACACCAGATAAAAATTATGCTAGACGCCTTATCGCCGCCATATTGATGTTACAACGTGGCTACACGCTGACTTACCTAGGTAAAACCTTATGTGCCGCCAGTTTCTCTGTCGGACGATGGGTTAATTTGTTTACATTGGGCGGCTATGAAGGATTCGAAAGCCTTTTACCTGGACGCGCCCGAAAATGTCCCATGGAGGCAATGTTGAAGATGCTTGATTTGCTCGTTCAGCGTTCTCTACAGGACTTTAGCTATCTGCGTTCTCGGTGGAGTACTGAAATCTTAACGATTGAAATTAATAAATTATTCAACAAAGCCAATCAATAATTATCACTAAGTCTGCGTCACGACCGCATTCACAAATTAGCTCTTACTTATTTTCTTTAGCGCTGGCAAATATAGACTAAAGGCTATGGTGGTTTTTTTATCATCCAGCGTCAACTATTTAATTAGTTATGTGATTTACTATACAAATCCACCGTATTTGCTGCTAAATTTCATCGCTAAAACGTCTAATAATCTATTAGACAAAAAGGTTCCTCTACCTATTATTACTTTAATTCATAAGTATCTGTTTATCTCTCTCCCTATGTTCGGTTAAGGAAACGCTATGACAACCTCTGTGCGTTCTGCGGCTGTAATGCCGCCAACGCTGGTCGCTAAACCAAAAGTTAAACGTTTCCCACTCAACAAGCTTACTTATATTTAACGTGATACACCTCAATTTATGCGCGTAACTCTGGCTTTATTCTCCGCCGGGGTGGCGACCTTTGCGCTGCTATACTGCGTGCAGCCGATATTGCCAGTATTATCGCATGACTTCGGCATTTCCCCGGCGCAAAGCAGTATTTCGCTTTCAGTGTCGACCGGGATGCTGGCAATCGGCCTGATGTTCACCGGCCAATTATCTGATGCCATTGGTCGCAAGTCTTTGATGTTGGTAGCATTATTGCTGGCGGCGAAGTGGAGAGCGTACAGTGTGAAGATCTTCTTGCTTCCCCACATCCACCCTTACATCCAGGCACTGATCTGAGCCATGCCAGATTTTGGCCGCTCATTGCCGCATAAAAGTCGGCTGAATACTTTGCCAGGTGCTATCCCTCTGTTAGAACATCTGCCGATTGGGTGCCGTCTAGGGCCGCGTTGCCCCTATGCACAGAAGAAATGTATTGAAACTCCGAGCCTGCGTTCGGTTAAAAACCACTTCTTCGCCTGCCATTTTCCACTCAAAATGGAGGGGCAATAACGTGGAAACGCTATTGCAAGTGCGCAACCTGAGCAAAACCTATCTTTTATCGTAGCGGGCTATTTCGCCGCCAGCACATTGAGGTAGTGAAATCGGTCAGTTTTACCCTGCGCGAACGTCAAACACTGGCGATCATCGGAGAGAACGGTTCGGGTAAATCGACGTTGGCCAAAATGTTGTGCGGTATGGAGGAACCATCTGCTTGCGAACTCATAATCGGCAACAACCCATTGAAATATGGCGATTAACGTTATCGCAGCCAGCGTATCCGCATGATTTTCAAGACTCAAGTACCTAGCTCAATCCACGGCAGCGTGTCAGTCAGTTACTGGACGCCTCGCTACGCCTGAATACTGACTTAGAGAAAACGGATCGCGAGCAACGTATCAACCAGACTTTGCGTCAGGTTGGCATGCTGCCAGACCATGCTTATTACTACCCGCATATGCTTGCCTCCGGTCAGAAGCATCGATATTGATCCCGGCACTGCTCTACTTCTGGTTATAACGCAGCCAACACTGCCTGAAACTCACTCCAGTGCTAGAGAAACGGGCAACAGAGTATGTTGGCCAATGGGTGCTGGCTAAGGAGGATTGTGACACCGAACAAATGATCGCTGCCCAATTTAGATTGCGTTCTATCCCGTAAATGTATATGTTCAAAGCTGGTAAGCCGGTCGATGGCTTTCAAGACCCGCAGTCGGAAGCAATCATTACCATCCCACTGCAAGATCACGATACCCGTTATCAGGGCCTAGTGGCACAGATTGGGCTGCTGAAGCAAGCGGCCAGCACCCCTGACATTCAGCCGTTACAGCAACAGCCGGAGAACGTTGATCTGGCGGTAAAATTGGCGCTACAATTGCATCAGGTCGGGCACCATGAAGAATAGCTAGAACTATTGATGGGGCACCTAAAGAGAGATCTAGCCGCTGACGACGGCAGTGCGCGCATTTCTCACCGGCCACCGCTGAAGATTGCCTAAACGCCAGACGGACAACGTCATGAAATAAATAAAAATAGTAGGAACGAGCCTATTCAATATCTCCTTCACCGTCAATCCTTGAATGGCTCGTCTTTGCATGGTTGCTGGCGTAATATTCGTTCACTTATGTCTGACAGGAAGGTTCACCATGCTTACTTTTATTCCTATCTTGATTGTTGCTGCGCTGATTGTGGTCTTTGCTGGCATAAAAATTGTGCCACAGGGTTTCCAATGGACAGTAGAACGCTTTGGCCGCTACACTAAAACTCTGATGCCAGGCCTCAATCTAGTTGTGCCATTTATGGATCGTATTGGCCGGAAAATCAATATGATGGAACAAGTGCTGGATATTCCCTCGCAGGAAGTCATCTCGCGCGACAACGCTAACGTTGCCATTGATGCTGTGTGCTTTATTCAGGTCGTTGATCCGGCTCGCGCCGCTTATGAAGTCAGCAACCTTGAACAGGCCATCATTAACCTCACCATGACTAACTTCCGTACTGTGCTCGGCTCAATGGAGCTGGACGAAATGCTGTCGCAGCGTGACAGCATCAACAGTCGTCTGCTGCATATCGTCGATGAGGCAACTAATCCTTGGGGGGTTAAAATTACCCGCATTGAGATCCGCGATGTGCGCCCACCAGCCGAACTAATCGCCTCAATGAACGCCCAGATGAAGGCCGAACGTACTAAACGCGCCGATATTCTGGAGGCTGAAGGGGTAAGACAGGCAGCCATCCTGCGCGCCCAAGGGGATAAGCAGTCACAGATCCTTAAGGCCGAGGGCGAGCGTCAGTCGGCGTTCTTGCAAGCGGAAGCGCGTGAACGCGCCGCTGAAGCTGAAGCACACGCCACCCAGTTAGTTTCCGATGCTATCGCCAGCGGGAATATTCAGGCGGTGAACTACTTTGTGGCGCAGAAATACACTGATGCACTGCAAAAGATCGGTTCTTCCAACAACAGCAAGGTAGTGATGATGCCGCTGGAAGCCAGTAGCCTCCTCGGCTCTATCGGCGGTATCGCCGAACTTTTGAAAGAAAGCAAAGGCAAATAACCATGGTCACACTGATTGCAGCAAACCCACAGGGTTTCTGGCTTTCCCTTGGTGGGGTTACTTGATGGTGGCGGAAATGCAAGGAGCTAGCGGCTATCTGTTTTGGAGCGTGGTAGCGGCATTAATCGTCGGCGTACTAGTTTGGATGCTACCGCAGTTGCCGTGGGAATAGCAGGAGGCGATATTCGCCGTGCTGACCATTGCCGTCGCCTCTCTGTGGTAGTACTGGCTGCATCAGCGTACAGCGGGGGAATTTAACGATGCACAGATGCTTAACCAGCGGAACCGCCAGTTGATCGGCACCCCTTTCGAAGCACTCATTCAGATTAAAACTCACCTGCCGCGACCGGCGCAGCAACGTCAGCTGATTGATAGGCAGGCTGCGCAGAATACAGCGGTAGCCATTGTCGCGGTAAGCATCGGTGCGACTATTAGACCTTTCTATTCGTAAAAGAGGAATCGTCTTGCTGCTTAAGCCAAATTTTTCGCTACGTCGCTAATATTCATTTCACTACTGCACTTTCTCCTTGATGGAAGGTTGAAACTCCAGTCTTCCTAAAAACATGTTAAGCAGTCAACCTTTACATACCGTCATTGAGCGAGGAGCCGAATCATGTCATAAACTACCCTGTTAGCGTTGCATGGACTGTCGTGGATGCAACGCTAACAGGGTAAAGCCACGCCCTAAAAAGCTGCTGAGATGTCGAATAGGCAGAAGTTAGCATACATTACGTCAAGGTGACCTGCGATGCACCGAGCAGTGCTCTGATAGCCGCCAAATACAACAAAAGTTGGTGTCTATAGTGAGTTTGTGTTATAAATCGCGTTAGCAGACCCGCTGTTCTGTGTCGTCGTGACGATGGCGAAAATGGCCGAAAATACTTTAACTGCACTCATAATTGTGTAAATAACACACACGTATCGGCACATGCGCCGGGGTGCTTTGCGGTAAGCCGTCACCCCAAAGTCGGGGTTATGGGATACGTGGAGGTATAACCCCAACTAACTCTATAGAGGTTTAATCATGGCAACTGTTTCCATGCGCGATATGCTCATGGCGGGCGTTCACTTTGGTCACCAGACACGTTACTGGAACCCAAAAATGAAGCCTTTCATCTTTGGCGCTCGTAACAAGGTTCACATCATCAACCTTGAGCAGACTGTACCCATTTTCAACGCCGCTCTGGCTGAACTGACCAAGATCGCTTCTCGTAAAGGCAAGATCCTGTTCGTTGGTACCAAGCGAGCAGCAAGCGAAGCGGTAAAAGACGCTGCATACAACTGTAACCAGTACTTCGTTAACCATCGCTGGTTGGGCGGTATGCTGACTAACTGGAAGACGGTTCGTCAATCAATCAAGCGTTTGAAAGATCTGAAAATCCAATCTCTGGACGGCACCTTCGAAAAGCTGACCAAGAAAGAGGCGCTGATGCGTACTCGCGAACTGGCCAAGCTAGAAAATTCTCTGGGTGGTATAAAGGATATGGGTGGGCTGCCTGACGCTCTTTTCGTTATCGATGCCGATCACGAACACATTGCGATTAAAGAAGCCAACAACCTGGGTATCCCAGTATTCTCCATCGTTGATACTAACTCTAATCCAGATGGCGTTGACTTCATTATTCCAGGTAATGACGATGCAATCCGTGCAGTTAACCTGTACCTGACTGCAGTTGCTACTGCAGTCCGTGAAGGTCGTTCTCAAGATCTGGCAGTTCAGGCGGAAGAATGCTTCGTAGAAGATGAATAATAAGGCAAGCTCATCACCACTGAGCCGTTATTAACCAGCTATTGACATATGTTGGTTAGGGGTGGCTTTTAGAGGCCCCCCTTTTGCTTATCTGAATGAGACCTGTCTCTGTGCGATATAAGCTAGGGAAAAGAAATGTCTAATATTACCGCTGCTCTGGTAAAAGAACTGCGCGAGCGTACCAGCGCTGGCATGATGGATTGTAAGAAAGCGCTAATCGAAGCCAATGGATACATCGAGCTGGCGATAGAAAATATGCGTAAATCTGGTGCGATCAAAGCGGCGAAAAAAGCAGGCAACGTTGCTGCTGACGGCGTGATTAAAACCAAGATCGAGGGCAACTATGGCATCATTCTAGAAGTTAATTGCCAGACTGACTTTGTCGCTAAAGACACTGTATTCCAAGCGTTCGCTGACAAAGTGCTAGATGATGCTATGGCAGGCAAAATCACGGATATTGACGTGCTAAAAGCACAGTTCGAAGAAGAACGCGTGGCGCTAGTGGCAAAAATAGGTGAGAACATCAACATTCGTCGCGTTGCTTCCTTGGAAGGCGACGTGCTGGGAAGTTATCTGCACGGTGCACGCATCGGTGTTCTTATCGCCGCTAAAGGCGCTTATAAAGAACTAGTTAAGCAAATTGCCATGCATGTTGCGGCAAGCAAACCTGAGTTTATCAAGCCTGAAGACGTATCTGCTGAAGTGGTAGAAAAAGAGTATCAGATTCAGTTGTATATTGCCATGCATTCTGGCAAGCCGAAAAAAATTGCAGAAAAAATGGTTGAAGGCCGTATGAAGAAATTAACTAGCGAAGTTTCTCTGGCTGGTCAGCCTTTCGTTATCGATCCGAGCAAGACCGTTGGTCAGGTACTAAAAGAGCATCATGCTGATGTTACTAACTTCATCCGTTTCGAAGTAGGCGAAGGTATCAAAAAAGCTGAAGCTGACTTTGCTACTGAAGTAGCAGCAATGAGCAAACAGTCTTAATGTTTGTAAATGAAACCGCAGTCTGGCGGTTCTCTACCATCTGGCCAAGTATTTACCGGTGACTATCATGATAGAGTAGTACTCAGCTCCGGTGTGTCTTATCTCCTTACCTATTGCCTTTTAGGAAGAACACCATGGCAACCAATGCAAAACCCGTATATCAACGTATCTTGCTCAAACTGAGTGGTGCAGCCCTGCAGGGTGCAGAAGGTTTTGGTATCGACGCTAGTGTTTTGGATCGCATGGCTCAGGAAATTAACGAGTTGGTGGAAATAGGAATTCAGGTTGGTGTAGTGATTGGTGGCGGCAACCTGTTCCGTGGCACTAATTTAGCACAGGCAGGTATGAACCGCGTAGTGGGAGATCACATAGGAATGTTGGCTACCGTGATGAACGGTTTAGCTATGCGTGATGCATTACACCGTGCTTATGTGAACGCCCGCCTGATGTCTGCAATTCCGCTGAACGGCGTGTGCGACAACTACAGTTGGTCGGAGGCGATTAGTATGCTGCGCAATAACCGCGTGGTGATTTTCTCTGCCGGTACGGGCAACCCGTTTTTCACCACCGATTCCGCCGCCTGCCTACGTGGCATCGAGATCGAAGCAGACGTTGTATTGAAAGCCACCAAAGTGGATGGTGTATACTCCGCTGATCCGGTTAAAAACTCCGATGCGACGCTGTATGAGCAATTAACCTATCAGGACGTGCTAGAGCGCGAACTGAAAGTGATGGATTTGGCGGCCTTTACGCTGGCGCGTGATCATAGCCTGCCGATCCGCGTGTTTAACATGAACAAGCCCGGTGCGCTGCGTCGTGTGGTGATGGGTGAAAATGAAGGTACCCTGATCTGCAAATAGGCCTACTAAGAGTCCATCTTAGTAGGCCTACATTATTGTAGCAATGTTTAGATACCGACAGCGCGCCTCAACTGCAGCGTACATGGTGTACGTAAGGAGAGTAAGACGGCCAAAGGCACTGACTAAGGCAAGAAGGCCATAAGGGCAAAAATATAGCCTAATAAGATAGGCTACCTATACCTATTTGCTAGCGCAGATAAATGCCGAGCTGCTATCCGCATCGCTTGAGTAGAATTCACGGGCGATATTGATGTATCGCCTACCCAGTAACTAGCTTCCTAGGGTTAGAAACGTGATTAATAAAATTAGAAAAGATGCAGATATGCGCATGGGAAAAAGCGTAGAAGCATTCAAAAACCAAATCAGTAAAGTTCGTACTGGCCGTGCTTCTCCAAGCATCTTGGATGGCATCATGGTTGAATACTATGGTGCAGCTACCCCACTGCGTCAGTTGTCCAGCGTTACCGTTGAAGATTCTCGCACATTGGCGATCAACCTGTTTGATCGTTCTTTTAGTTCGGTAATTGAAAAGGCTATCATCTCTTCCAACTTGGGTCTGAACCCAAACTCAGAGGGTAGCGTGATTCGCGTTTCTCTTCCTCCTTTTACCGAAGAGCGCCGTAAGGATCTAATCAAAATGGTGCGCGCTGAAGCCGAGCAGGGGCGCGTGGCGGTACGTAACGTACGTCGTGATGCTAACGATAAAGTGAAAGCCTTGCTGAAAGATAAAGAAATCAGTGAAGATACTGATCGCCATTCTCAGGATGAAATTCAGAAAATGACCGATGCCTATATCAAGCTGCTTGATGCCGCGTTGGTAGACAAAGAAAAAAAGCTATTGGATTTCTAATCAATATTGCGTAGAAAAAAAGCGTCTCTTAGGCGGCGCTTTGCTTATTGTCATGTAGATCCTGTTTCATAGTACTGAAAGATCATTAACAAGTGGTGGCTAAGGGGGTACAAACTGACACACCTTCGGTTTCATTAGACAGTTATTCAGAGTGGGTTCATGAAGCAAATGACTATTCTTGGCTCGACCGGATCGGTAGGGATCAGCACCCTGGCCGTGGTCAGCGAAAATCCTGAGCGCTTTGCAATTAAAGCTTTGGTAGCTGGCCGTAATGTGGTGGTGATGGCTCAGCAGTGTATGGCGTTCCGCCCAGCTTATGCGGCGATGGCGGATAAAAGTGCTGCGCGCGATCTACGCGTTATTCTGGCGAGAAACGGCCTAGCCACCGAGGTTCTGGCAGGTGAACAGGCTGCCTGTGAATTGGCGGCTTTGGGGGATGTCGATCAAGTGACAGCGGCGATCGTCGGTGCTGCCGGGCTACTTCCTACATTGGCAGCGATCCGAGCTGGCAAACAGGTGCTGCTGGCAAACAAAGAGTCGTTGGTAACCTGCGGTCGCCTATTTATGGAAGCGGTGCAAAAGAGTCAGGCACAGCTACTGCCGCTGGACAGCGAGCATAATGCAATTTTTCAGAGTTTGCCGGAGAGCATTCAGCACCAGTTGGGATATGCGTCACTGGACAAGCATGGTGTCTCGCGCATAGTGCTAACCGGTTCTGGTGGCCCGTTCCGAACTATGCCGCTAGATCAATTCGCCACAATAACACAGGATCAAGCCTGCGCTCACCCTAACTGGTCGATGGGGCGCAAAATCTCTGTGGATTCCGCCACCATGATGAATAAAGGTCTAGAATATATTGAAGCACGCTGGTTGTTCAACGCCTCTGCCAAACAAATGGAAGTGATATTGCATCCGCAGTCGGTAATCCATTCTATGGTGCGCTACGCCGATGGCAGCGTGCTTGCTCAGTTGGGTACGCCAGACATGCGTACCCCGATTGCCCATGCGATAGCTTATCCGCAGCGGGTAAATTCCGGCGTGGAAGCGCTGGATTTCTGCCGTATTGGTTCGTTAACTTTTGCTGAACCGGAGCGCGATCGTTATCCCTGCCTGTATCTGGCAATCGAAGCTTTCGATACCGGTCAAGCGGCAACCACTGTGCTGAATGCGACCAACGAGATCGCCGTGGCGGCATTCTTGCACAAACAGATCCGCTTTACCGACATCGCCAAGGTTAACCGAAAAGTGCTAGAATGTCTGTCGTTGCAGGAGCCATCCTGCATTGATGCGGTCTTAAAAATAGATTGTCAGGCGCGTGCGGTTGCCAGTGAAGTAGTCAAGTCAATGCGATTTTGATAACAGGTATTACTCAATTTTATTGATGATTTGCACATGCTACAGTGGGTCTGTTTATTCATACCCTGCTGAGATGTTATAGCCTTCAGCAATTGTTAGCGGTTATACAATTGAATATGTCCTGTATTGGCATTTGCCAATGCCGATAGCGGTTCAGAAATTACTGGTATCGCAGGGATATATTACAGAGCTGTATCGGACACATGGATTTTTATAAAAACATTATATTAAAGAAAGCAGCTATATATTTCTATTGAGGAAATAAGTACCAGTTATGGTATCCGCAAATCCACAAGATGCTAATCCGTTCCACTTAGGGGCACGCCACGTTGCCATCATTATGGATGGTAATGGACGTTGGGCGAAACGTCAGGGCAAATTACGTGGCTTCGGTCATAAATCAGGGGTAAAATCAGTACGCCGTGCAGTGAGCTTTGCCGCTAGCAACCGTTTAGAAGCGCTAACGCTTTATGCTTTCAGCAGCGAAAACTGGAACCGCTCAATACAGGAAGTTTCCGCGTTGATGGATGTGTTTGTTCATGCCCTAGATAGTGAATTAAAAGGTCTGCATAAGCATAATGTTAGGCTACGAGTAATCGGTGATATAAGCCGCTTCAGCAAGCGGCTTCAGGAGCGCATTTATCGCTCTGAGCAACTGACGAAAAATAACAACGGCTTGACGCTTAACATTGCTGCCAATTACGGTGGCCGTTGGGATATCATTCAGGGAGTAAAGAAACTGGCTGAACAGATAGAAAACGGCATGTTGCGTTCGGAACATATCAGCGAAGAATTATTAAGCCAGTGTGTCTGTATGAGCGATTTGGCACCGGTAGATTTAGTTATTCGCACCGGCGGTGAACATCGCATTAGCAACTTCCTACTGTGGCAAATTGCTTATACCGAGCTTTACTTTACCGATGTTCTCTGGCCTGATTTTGATGAACATGTCTTTGAAGCTGCGCTAAATGCATTTGCACAACGTGAGCGGCGCTTTGGGGGAAAAACACCTATCATATCAGCACCTATGCCTCTCGGGGAAAACATTTGTTGAAGTATCGCCTCATAACTGCTGGAATTTTAATTCCAGCAGTTATCGCAGTTCTGTTTTTGCTGCCGCCGTTGATTTTTGCCTTTATAACGCTGGTGGTGTGCATGTTAGCCGCTTGGGAATGGGGGCTATTTGCCGGTTTTACTTCCCGCCCGCAACGCATTTTTTTGGCGATAATGTGCGGCTTTCTGTTGGCGCTGATGATGCTAAGCGTTCCCGCACATTCCAGTATCGTTGACCTTTCGCTGATGGGCGGCTCTCTATGGTTGTCGTTAGCCTGGTGGTTTGCTGCACTATTGCTAGTGCTGTTTTATCCCCATTCGGCAGCAGTATGGCGTCATTCGCGTTCACTGCGCTTGCTTTTCGGCCTTCTGACTATCGTACCTTTCTTTTGGGGTATGCTGGCGCTACGTCAGTGTGGCTATGTAGAGAACCATTTTGCCGGTGCTTGGTGGCTACTGTATGTGATGTTGCTGGTATGGGGCTTGGATTCAGGGGCTTACATGTTCGGTAAGCTGTTCGGCAAGCATAAACTGGCACCGAAGGTTTCGCCGGGCAAGACTTGGCAAGGGCTGATTGGCGGACTAATGACTTCAGCATTGATTGCATGGCTGTTTGGCCGCTATGCACCACTGAATATAGTGCCGGTCACCCTGTTTGTTTGTTCGGTGATCGCCGCGTTAGCTTCGGTACTAGGTGATCTGGTTGAAAGCATGTTCAAACGTGAAGCAGGTATTAAAGACAGTGGGTGTCTGATACCGGGCCATGGAGGTATACTGGATCGTATCGACAGCCTGACAGCAGCCGTGCCTATATTTGCCTGGATGATGCTGTTAGTGTTTTAATCCGTCAGTGGCGGGGAGTGAAGGGATAATGTTTAGCATGCTCCGGAACCTGCTAGCGTTTTTGGTGGCGCTCTGTGTATTAGTCACCGTCCACGAGTTCGGGCATTTTTGGGTTGCCCGCCGATGTGGTGTGCGTGTAGAACGCTTCTGTATCGGATTTGGCCGTGCCCTGTGGTACCGCACTGACCGTCAGGGTACGGAGTATATTATCTCTCTTATCCCGTTAGGTGGCTATGTGAAGATGCTGGATGAGCGGGTGGAAGAAGTTGCGCCTGCATGCCGTCACCAGGCCTTCAACAATAAACCCATCTGGCAGCGCACAGCGATCGTCAGCGCTGGTCCTATCGCTAACTTCTTGTTTGCTATTCTGGCTTATTGGCTAGTGTTCATCATAGGTGTTCCAGCCTTCCGTCCAGTCGTCGGTGAAATCTCGCCGCAGTCCATCGCTGCAAAGGCCGAAATTTTGCCCGGAATGGAACTTAAGTCGGTTGATGGTATCGAAACGCCTGATTGGGAATCCGTTCGTCTGGCGTTAGTGGCGAAGATTGGTGATAGGCAAACCGAGGTAGGTATGGCACTGTTCTGTTCTTCGCAAAAGGTGATCAAGACTCTGGATTTGCGTCAGTGGAATTTTGAATCAGATAAACAGGACCCGGTGGTAGCGTTGGGTATTATTCCACGCGGCCCACAGATAGAATCATTGCTTTCCGAAGTGCAGCAGGATTCAGCGGCTCAAAAGGCAGGGTTACACGTAGGAGATAGGATAGTCAAAATCGATAATCAACGGCTAGATGTTTGGCAAACGTTGGTTAAGCGAATTCACGATAGCCCAGGCAAGCCGCTGGCTTTGGAGATCGAAAGAAACGGCCTCCCCCTGTTTTTGACGCTGATACCAGATATAAAAGCGATGGGAAAAGGCAAATCGGTAGGGTTTGCTGGCATCATTCCGAAAGTGCTGCCTCTGTCGGAAGAGTATAAGACGATTCATCAATATGGATGGTTCCCTGCGCTATATCAGGCCAGCGACAAAACATGGTATCTGATGCGGCTTACGTTCAGCATGCTAGGTAAATTGATAATCGGTGACGTAAAGCTGAGTAACCTGAGTGGCCCGATTTCAATTGCGCAGGGAGCAGGGGCATCAGCCGAGAGCGGATTGGTGTATTATCTTATGTTCCTAGCTTTAATTAGTGTCAACCTAGGGATCATCAATCTATTCCCTTTACCGGTGTTAGATGGTGGGCAGCTCCTCTTCCTGGCGATGGAAAAGTTGAAGGGGAGGCCGGTTTCTAAGCGAGTACAGGATTATAGCTACCGCACGGGTTCGATCATGCTGGTATTGCTGATGGGTCTTGCACTTTTCAATGATTTTTTTCGCCTTTAGGGGCGGGGATAAGTTAGGAAGAACGCATAACAACGATGGCGATGAAAAAGTTGCTCATAGCGTCGCTGCTGTTTAGCAGCGCTACCGTATACGGTGCAGATGGGTTCGTAGCGAAGGATATTCATTTCGAAGGGCTGCAACGGGTCGCTGTTGGTGCGGCGCTGCACAACATGACGGTTCGCGTAGGCAATTTAATCACTAATGATGATATCAGTAATACTATCCATGCTTTGTTTGACACTGGAAATTTTGATGACGTTCGCGTGCTACGTGATGGTAATACGCTGATAATTCAGGTTAAGGAACGTCCTATCATTGCCAGCATTACCTTCTTCGGCAACAAGTCGTTAAAAGATGACATGCTCAGGCAGAACCTGGAAGCCTCTGGCGTTCGGGTTGGCGAGGCCATTGACCGCACCACGATTTACAGCATTGAAAAAGGGTTGGAAGATTTCTACTACAGCGTTGGTAAATATAGTGCATCGGTGAAAGCCGTAGTGACACCGTTGCCGCGCAACCGTGTTGATCTGAAATTGGTGTTCACGGAAGGGGTATATGCCAAGATCCAACAAATCAACATCATTGGTAACCATGCTTTCACCAATGATGAACTGATCTCACGTTTCCAACTGCGTGACGAAGTGCCGTGGTGGAACTTGGTTGGCGATCGCAAATATCAGAAACAGAAATTGTCTGGCGATCTCGAAAATCTGCGCAGCTTCTATCTGGATCGCGGTTATGTGCGATTCAATATCGACTCTACCCAAGTTAGTTTGACGCCAGATAAAAAACGCATCTACATTACCATCAACATAACTGAAGGCGAACAGTACAAACTGTCTGAGGTGGTAGTGAATGGTAACTTGGCGGGGCACTCGCAGGAAGCTGCCCAGTTGACTAAAATCGAACCTGGAGAACTGTATAACGGCAGTAAAGTGACCAATATGGAATACAACATCAAGACGATGTTGGGCCGGTACGGTTACGCCTACCCGCGTGTCGCCACCCAGCCAAAAACTAGCGACCAGGATAAAACCGTCACACTCCATATAAATGTTGATGCGAGTAACCGCTTCTACGTGCGTCGTATTAATTTTGAAGGTAACGACATCAGTAAAGATTCCGTATTGCGCCGTGAAATGCGTCAAATCGAAGGAGCTTGGTTGGGCAACGTTCAGGTAGAACAGGGTAAAGAGCATCTAAATCGTCTGGGTTATTTCGAGACGGTTGATGTGGAAACCCAGCGTGTGCCGAATAGCGCCGATCAAGTTGACGTCATCTACAAAGTGAAAGAGCGTAACACTGGTAGTTTCAACTTCGGCATTGGCTATGGCACAGAAAGCGGTGTCAGCTTCAAAATGGGCATGCAGCAGGATAATTGGCAGGGTACCGGTTATTCCGTTGGCATCAATGGATCTAAGAACAATTACCAAACTTATACTGAACTGTCGTTCACTGACCCATACTTCACTATGGATGGCGTGAGCTTGGGTGGACGGTTTTTCTACAACAACTTTAAAGCGGATAACGCCGATCTTTCTGATTATACTAATAAGAGTTATGGGGTTGATGGCACCCTCGGTTTCCCGATCAGCGAAAACAACTCGTTTCGTAGCAGTCTGGGCTATGTGCATAACGCTCTGTCGAACATGCAGCCTCAAATCGCCATGTGGCACTACTTGAAGTCAGTGGGGATAGAGCCGAACACTGCCGATCGCGCCAGCTACTCAGCCGACGACTTTACCTTAAATTTGGGCTGGACTCACAATGATCTGGATCGCGGCTACTTCCCGACTTCAGGTAACCGCACCACGTTAAACGGCAAGATCACTATTCCTGGCTCGGACAACAAATACTACAAAGCAATCTTGGATATCGTGCAGTATGTGCCTATCAACAATGATCACACCTGGGTGTTATTGGGGCGTGGCCGTCTGGGTTATTCCGATGGTTTGGGTGGCAAGGAAACACCGTTCTATGAAAATTTCTATGCAGGCGGTTCGAGTACCTTGCGCGGCTTTCAGGCCAACACTATTGGCCCGAAGGCGGAATACTATAATTCCCAATCGCATAGCTGTGCCGACAAGACAAAGATTTGTAATTCAGATGATGCCGTAGGCGGTAATGCCATGGTGCTCGCCAGCATAGAATTGATTACCCCAACACCATTTATTAGTGAGAAATATGCCAAATCTGTGCGTACCTCTCTGTTCTTGGATACGGGTACGGTGTGGGATACCAAATGGCAGAATACCGCTGATAATCTTAAGTATTATGTGCCTTATTACAACAAGGCAAGCAATATTCGTGCTTCTTTCGGTGTCGCGTTGCAATGGATGTCACCGCTGGGGCCTTTGGTTTTCTCTTATGCTAAACCGCTAAAAAAACATAATCGCGACAAGTATGAACAGTTCCAGTTTAACATTGGCAAAACCTGGTAAAGAGTTTCTCGCCTCATGCCAAAAAAGAAGTTACACCCTAAATAATTCGAGTTGCAGGAGGCAACAACGCAGTGACAGGTCAGTCGAGAACCGATCTAAGCAGTACCTGTGCTTGTCCGCAGGCTAAACCTAAGGAATAAGGTTTATTAATCCACGGGAACTTACACCAGTCACTGACTGCTGTAAGCGAGGAAAGCTAACGTACAGGCAACGTGCAGTATGATAGGTATTTCAAGAATCGCAAATGCCAGGCATCCGTGAGCGGAGAGTTGCATCTCATTATGTTTAGCAGGATAAGTCTAGCAGATTGTGTACTTCGGTGTCATTTGACACACACTTGTAAATAGTAAGGAGTCTATAGTGAAAAAGTGGTTTTGTGCCGCAGGCCTTGGTTTAGCAATGGCTGCTTCAGCGGGTGTTCAGGCAGAAGATAAAATCGCTGTCGTTAACTTTTCCAGCATTTTCCAACAGTTGCCAGCACGTGAGACCGTGGATAAACAACTGGAAAATGAGTTTAAAGGCCGTGCGGGAGAACTCCAGAACATTGAGCATAGCCTTCAGACCAAAATGCAGCGTTTACAGATGGATGGTGCTACCATGAAAGCCAGCGAGCGCAGCAAGTTGGAAAAAGAAGTGATGACGCAGCGCGAGCAGTTCTCTCGAAAAGCACAGGCTTTCGAGCAGGATAACCGCCGCCGTCAGATAGAAGAGCGTAACAAAATCATTAGCCGTATTCAGGATGTGGTGAAATCTGTTGCCAGCAAAGAGGGCTATGACGTAGTGATCAACGCTAATGCTGTTGCCTACGTAAGTTCTTCTAAAGACATCACGGATGTCGTGATGAAACAAGTTAAATAACAATATGTTTTCAATTCGACTGGCTGATTTAGCGCAGCAGTTAAATGCACAATTGCACGGTGATGGCGAACTCGTCATCATCGGCATTTCCTCAATGCATTCGGCACAAACTGGCCAAATCACGTTTTTGTCAAATAATCGCTATCAAGAAAAACTGGCCTCCTGCCAGGCGAGCGCTGTGGTGCTTACCGAGGCAGATTTACCCCACTGCCGCTCTGCAGCTCTGGTGGTTAAAAACCCTTACCTAACTTATGCGTACATGGCGCAGTTAATGGATACCACCCCACTTCCCTTACAGGAAATCGCGCCAAGCGCAGTGATTTCGTCTACAGCAACTCTAGGTCAGCATGTCGCCATTGGGCCGAATGCGGTAATCGAGCAAGGTGCAGTACTTGGCGATCACGTGGTCATTGGCCCAGGCTGCTTTATCGGCAAATGTGCACGTATAGGCGCGGGTACGCGCCTATGGGCTAACGTCACTATTTATCATGAGGTCGAGATCGGCCAGCATTGTTTGATCCAGTCCGGTACAGTGATCGGTGCTGATGGCTTTGGCTATGCCAACGAACACGGTAACTGGATCAAGATCCCGCAGTTGGGTACGGTAATCATTGGTGATCGTGTAGAGATTGGCGCTTGCACCACTATTGACCGAGGTGCGTTGGATAACACCCTGATTGGGAACGGTGTTATCATCGACAACCAATGCCAGATTGCACACAATGTAGTGATTGGCGACAATACTGCCGTTGCTGGCGGTGTGATCATGGCAGGCAGCTTGAAAATAGGTCGTTATTGCCAGATCGGCGGTGCCAGCGTGCTCAATGGCCACATAGAGATTACTGATAAGGTAGTGGTCACTGGAATGGGAATGGTCATGCGACCTATCACTGAACCTGGGGTATACTCATCGGGCATTCCATTACAACCCAACAAGGTTTGGCGTAAAACTACTGCGCTGGTGATGAATATCGATGATATTAGCAAGCGCTTAAAAGCTATCGAACAAAAAGTTGAAAAAGAAGATACCTGATAAATAGTACGTTGCATTATGGCGGTAACTGAGCGACAAATCAGTCATAAAATGGTTTGAATAGTGAAGGTGCAGGGAAAGCCTCAGATGGAGCATAGGCTTTTATGTGACTAAAGTGAGCGAAGGCAGCTAACAAAAATCCAGTTTTTCAGATGAAGGGTCTAATCACCTACTTGCCCACCATGCTGAGTACTATACGAAATGCATTAGTCATGCTACCAAAAGTGTAAAGAGTTGCTAATTTTGCGTCCCGTACGATGATCTCTTCTGGGGTCAGCGCAGGCCGTGCTGTTAATGTCATCAGTTTTAAAGACAGGAAGAGTATTTTGATTACTGACATTCATACTCTGAATATTGCAGAAATTTTGGAACTGCTTCCTCACCGTTACCCGTTCTTACTGGTTGATCGCGTCCTCGATTTTGAGGAGCATAAGTTCCTCCGTGCGGTGAAGAACGTATCTGTGAATGAGCCGTTTTTCCAAGGACATTTCCCTGGAAAACCGATTTTCCCAGGTGTATTGATTTTGGAAGCCATGGCACAAGCCACGGGCATCTTAGCGTTTAAAAGCGTCGGTAAACTGGAGGCGACCGAGCTTTACTATTTCGCCGGTATTGACGAAGCGCGCTTCAAGCGTCCGGTAGTGCCTGGCGATCAGATGATTATGGAAGTTACCTTTGAGAAAACTCGCAGTGGTTTGACGCGTTTTAAGGGAGTGGCAATGGTTGATAGTAAAATTGTCTGCGAAGCAACTATGATGTGTGCCCGCAGCCGGGAGGCTTAATTCGTGATTGACGAAACTGCCTTTATCCACCCCAGTGGGATAGTCGAGGAAGGCGCTGTTATTGGTGCCGGTGCATATATTGGTGCCTTCTGCTATGTCGGCTCTCAGGTGGAAATCGGAATTGGCACGGTACTGAAATCTCATGTTGTAGTGAACGGCATAACCAAAATTGGCCGTGATAACCAGATCTATCAGTTCGCCTCCATTGGTGAAGTAAATCAAGATTTGAAATACTCAGGCGAACCAACGCGCGTTGAAGTGGGTGACAGCAATTGCATCCGCGAAAGTGTCACTATCCATCGCGGTACTGCGCACGGAACTGGCATGACTAAAGTAGGTAATGATAACCTGCTGATGGTTAACGTGCACATTGCACATGATTGTGTGGTCGGTAACGCCTGTGTGCTGGCTAACAACGCCACGTTGGCGGGGCATGTAGAGGTCGATAACTATGCCATTATAGGCGGTATGACGGCGATCCATCAATTCTGTATTATTGGCGCTCATGGGATGGTGGGGGGATGTTCCGGTGTTGCTCAGGATGTGCCTCCTTTCGTCATCGCCCAGGGTAACCATGCTAAGCCGATCGGCGTTAACGCTATTGGCCTGAAACGCCGAGGTTTTGATAAGGATCAAATGCAGACGATCCGTAACGCTTACAAGATCCTTTATCGGCGTGAGAAAACGCTGGAACAAGCGAAGGCAGAAATCGAAGCTCTGGCCAAAGAGCAGCTAGTAGTACAGCCGTTCCTCGATTTTTTTACCCGGTCGACCCGTGGTATCATTCGCTGACCTATGCCAAAGCGCCCACTGACTATTGGATTAGTCGTCGGAGAAACCTCCGGTGATATTCTCGGTACCGGACTAATCCGCGCGCTCAAGGCACAGGTACCCAACTCGCGTTTTGTTGGCGTCGCTGGCCCACTCATGCAGGCCGAAGGCTGTGAAGCCTGGTATGACATGGAAGAACTGGAGGTAATGGGCGTGGTAGAAGTAATGGAGTGTTTGCCACGCCTACTAAAACTCCGCAAGGATTTGACCCGCCGCTTCAGCGACCTAAAGCCGGATGTATTTGTCGGCATCGATGCGCCGGAATTCAACATCACGCTGGAAGGACGTCTTAAGCAGCGCGGCATTCGCACTATCCACTATGTCAGCCCATCGGTCTGGGCTTGGCGTCAGAAGCGCGTTTTCAAAATTGGCAAAGCCACTGATTTGGTGCTGGCCTCTCTCCCTTTCGAAAAAGCGTTTTATGACCGTTTCAACGTTGCGTGCCGGTTTATCGGCCACACCATGGCGGATGCTATGCCACTACAGCCGGATCGACTGGCAGCGCGTGTTGCGTTGGGTATTGACCTACAGGTGAGTTGTCTAGCGCTGTTGCCCGGCAGCCGTAGAGCAGAAGTCGAGATGCTGAGCGCTGATTTCCTGAAAACAGCGCAACGGTTGCGTAGCCACTATCCAGATCTGGAAGTGGTGGTGCCGTTGGTCAACGCCAAGCGGCGCGAGCAATTCGAATGCATCAAGGCTGAGGTAGCTCCGGATCTGACTGTACATCTGCTGAACGGGCAGGGGCGCGAAGCGATGATAGCCAGCAACGCGGCGTTGTTGGCATCGGGAACTGCTGCGCTGGAGTGCATGCTAGCCAAGTGTCCGATGGTGGTGGGTTACCGCATGAAGTCGTTTACCTTTTGGCTAGCGCAACGGCTGGTGAAGACTCCTTATGTATCACTACCCAACTTGTTGGCAGGCCGGGAAATTGTTACCGAGCTACTGCAAAATGATTGCGTGCCGTACAAGCTAGCGGCAGCGCTGATGCCGTTGCTGGAAGATAGTTCGCAGAGTAAAAAACTGAAGCTGGCATTCCTGACCTTGCACCAAAGTATCCGCTGTGGTGCTGATGAACAGGCCGCTCAGGCTGTGTTGGAAGGGGCATTAGCATGATTAAACCTTTTATCTATCCCGCTGCACTGCTGATTGCCGGTGTAGATGGGGTGGGTCGTGGCCCGCTGGTTGGTGCCGTGGTGACCGCCGCGGTGATCCTCGATCAGGCATAGCCGATCTCGGCGGCTTAGCAGACTCGAAAAAGTTCAATGAAAAGCACCGCCTGGTACTGTATGAGGAAATTATCACCAAGGCATTATTCTGGAGACTGGGGCGTGCTGAGTCGAAAGAGATTGACCAGTTGAATATTCTGCACGCTACTATGCTGGCGATACAGATGGCGTTCGCTGGGTTGCCTATTGTACCAGATATGGTGCTGATCTACGGTAACCGCTTCCCAACATTACCGATGCGCTCGCAGGCGGTGGTGGAGGGCGACAGCTGCGTGGCCGAAATCAGCGCGGCATCGATTCTTACTAAGGTCACACGCGATCTGGAAATAATTGAGTTAGATCGGATGTTCCCTAGCTACTTCTTGCGCAGTAAGGGCTACCCGACCGCCTTCAATCTGGAGCAACTAGCTGTGCTATAGGGTTGATCGAATACCACCGCCGCAGTTTTGCTCCGGTGAGAAGGGCGCTAGAACTATAAGCTGCAATACGGAAGCGTTAACCTTGGCTCGGTATGCCGAGCCACTTCATTCAGGTATCTGGATATGTCCCAACCCCGTTTCATTCACTTGCGTGTTCACAGTGACTACTCGATGATTGATGGATTAGCAAAGATTAGGCCTTTGGTGAAGAGAGCTGCTGCCTTAGCCATGCCTGCTTTGGCAATCACCGACTTTACCAACTTGTGCGGTCTGGTGAAGTTCTACGGTAGTGCGCATGGGGCGGGGATTAAACCGATTATCGGTGCGGATCTCCATGTGCAAAGCGACGTGTTGGGCGATGAGTTGGCACAGCTCACGGTATTGGCCACCAACAGCGCAGGCTACCAGAATTTGACACTGCTGATTTCCCGCACCTATCAGCGCGGTTACGGTGCTGCTGGGCCCATTATCGATCGCGACTGGCTGATCGAACACCGTGAAGGGCTGCTGCTGCTGTCAGGCGCGCGGCACAGCGACGTCGGCAAATTCCTTCTGCGCGGCAACCAACCGCAGGTTGAGCAGTGTCTGGATTTCTACCAGCAGTATTTTTCCGATTGTTATTACCTGGAACTGATCCGCACCGGCCGTCCAGATGAAGAAAGCTATCTGCACGCTGCTGTGGCGTTAGCCACTGAGCGTGGTTTGCCGGTGGTGGCCACCAATGACGTGCGTTTTCTGGAAGCAGACGACTTCGATGCCCATGAAATTCGCGTAGCCATCCACGAAGGCTTTACGCTAGATGATCCCAAGCGCCCGCGCAACTACAGCCCACAGCAATATATGCGCAGTGAAAACGACATGTGCGAACTGTTCGCCGATATCCCGGAAGCGCTGCTTAACAGCGTCGAGATCGCCAAACGTTGTAACGTTACCATTCGCTTGGGTGAATACTTTCTGCCGCAGTTCCCGACTGGCGATATGACCACCGAGGATTTTCTGGTGCTCAAGTCGAAGGAAGGTCTGGAAGAGCGCCTCACGTTCCTTTTCACAGATCCTGAAGTGCGCGCCCAGCGTCGCCCGGAATATGACGAGCGTCTGGATGTTGAGTTGAAAGTGATCAACCAGATGGGATTCCCTGGTTACTTTTTGATCGTCATGGAGTTCATCCAGTGGTCGAAGCAGAACCACGTCCCGGTAGGGCCAGGACGTGGTTCTGGTGCTGGTTCACTGGTGGCCTACGCGCTGAAAATCACCGACCTTGATCCGCTGGAATTTGACCTACTGTTCGAACGTTTCCTCAACCCGGAACGCGTTTCGATGCCAGACTTTGACGTCGATTTCTGCATGGAAAAGCGCGATCTAGTGATCGATCATGTGTCAAAAATGTATGGTCGTGAAGCAGTCTCACAGATTATCACTTTTGGCACCATGGCGGCTAAAGCGGTGATCCGCGATGTGGGCCGCGTGCTGGGTCATCCGTATGGCTTCGTTGATCGCATTGCTAAATTGGTGCCGCCTGATCCGGGCATGACGCTGGAGAAGGCGTTTGTCGCCGAACCGCAACTACTTGAAATTTATGAAGCCGATGAAGAAGTCAAAGCGCTGATCGACATGGCGCGCAAGCTGGAAGGGGTGACGCGAAACGCCGGCAAACACTCTGGCGGCGTGGTAATCGCACCGACCAAAATTACCGACTTTGCGCCGCTTTACTGCGATGCCGAAGGCCACCACCCTGTGACCCAGTTTGATAAAAACGACGTAGAATATGCCGGGCTGGTAAAGTTTGACTTCCTTGGCTTGCGTACTTTGAGCATCATCGACTGGGCACTGGAGATGATCAACGCACGGCGTGCCAAGAGCGGTGAGCCGCCGATCGACATCGCTGCCATCCCGCTGAATGATAAGAAAAGCTTTGACATGTTGCAGCGCTCAGAAACCACTGCGGTGTTCCAGCTTGAATCGCGCGGCATGAAAGACCTGATTAAACGCCTGAAACCCGACTGTTTCGAAGACATGATCGCATTGGTAGCACTGTTCCGCCCTGGTCCGCTGCAATCGGGTATGGTCGATAACTTCATTGACCGTAAACACGGGCGTGAAGAGATCTCCTACCCGGATATTCAGTGGCAGCATGAGTCGCTCAAGCCAGTGTTGGAACCGACCTACGGTATCATTCTGTATCAAGAACAAGTGATGCAGATAGCTCAGGTACTGACTGGTTATACACTGGGTGGCGCGGACATGCTGCGCCGTGCGATGGGTAAGAAGAACCCGGTCGAAATGGCCAAGCAGCGTGGTGGTTTTGAAGATGGTGCTAAGTTACGTGGCATCGACGGTGAATTGTCGGTCAGGATTTTCGATCTGGTAGAAAAATTCGCCGGTTACGGTTTCAATAAATCTCACTCTGCCGCCTACGCATTAGTGTCTTACCAAACGCTATGGCTGAAAGCACACTATCCGGCCGAGTTTATGGCGGCAGTAATGACCGCCGATATGGATAATACCGACAAGGTGGTGGGGCTGGTGGATGAATGTTGGCGCATGGGGCTGAAGATCCTGCCGCCGGACATAAACAGCGGGCAGTACCGTTTCCACGTCAACAATGAGGGTGAAATCGTCTATGGCATTGGCGCGATTAAAGGTGTGGGTGAGGGGCCGATCGAAGCTATTATTGAAGCGCGTAAGAGTGGCGAGCAGGGCTACTTTAAAGATTTGTTTGATCTTTGTGCACGTTCCGACATTAAGAAGCTGAACCGTCGCATTCTGGAAAAGTTGATCATGTCTGGGGCGTTAGATCGCTTGGGGCCGCACCGTGCTGCGCTGATGAACTCATTAGGCAATGCGTTGAAGGCAGCCGATCAGCATGCCAAAGCTGAAGCCATAGGCCAGGTAGACATGTTTGGTGTTCTGTCGGGAGCACCTGAGCAAGTGGAGCAATCCTACGCCAATGTGACACGCTGGCAGGAGCAGGTGGTGCTGGCCGGTGAGCGGGAGACGTTAGGGCTATACCTCACTGGCCACTCGATAACTCAGTATCTGAAGGAAATCGAATGCTATGCTGGTGGTCAGCGTTTGAAAGATATGCATCCGACGGATCGGGGCAAGATGACTACCGCTGTTGGTCTGGTGGTTGCCGCTCGAGTGATGGTCACCAAGCGCGGCAACCGCATCGGTATTTGTACGCTGGATGACCGTTCAGGCCGTCTGGAGGTAATGCTATTCACCGAGGCACTAGAAAAATACCAACATTTGCTGGAAAAAGACCGTATCCTGATCGCCACTGGGCAGGTTAGCTTTGATGATTTTAGCGGCGGGCTTAAAATGATGGCTCGCGAGGTAATGGACATCAGTGAAGCTCGTGAAAAATACGCGCGTGGGCTTGCTATCTCACTGACGGACAGGCAAATTGATGACCAGCTTTTGAACCGTCTCCGCCAGTCATTGGAACCCCATCGATCGGGGACAATTCCAGTGCACCTCTACTATCAGCGAGAAGATGCTCAGGCCAGGCTGCGTTTTGGCGCAGCCTGGCGTGTGACTCCCACTGACCGCTTGTTGATAGATTTGCGGACTTTAGTAGGCAATGAGCAGGTGGAACTGGAATTTGACTAAAATAGGAATGTTATGAGTCTGAATTTTCTTGATTTTGAACAGCCGATTGCAGAGCTGGAAGCGAAGATTGACTCGCTGACAGCAGTCAGCCGTCAAGACAAAAAATTTGATATAAATCTGGACGAAGAGGTTCAACGCCTGCGTCAAAAGAGCGTTGAACTGACGCGTAAGATTTTTGCCAATCTTGGTGCTTGGCAGATCGCACTACTGGCAAGACACCCGCGCCGTCCTTATACCCTAGATTATATCAAACATATATTTAGCAACTTCGAAGAGTTAGCAGGCGACCGCGCCTATGCTGATGATAAAGCGATAGTTGGTGGCATTGCTCGCCTGGATGGCCGCCCGGTGATGATTATTGGTCATCAGAAAGGTCGCGAAACCAAAGAGAAAATTCGCCGTAATTTTGGCATGTCGGCACCCGAAGGCTACCGTAAGGCGCTGCGCCTGATGGAAATGGCTTCCCGCTTTAAGCTGCCGATTATTACATTTATCGACACACCGGGTGCTTATCCGGGTGTGGGTGCGGAGGAGCGCGGACAGTCTGAAGCTATCGCGCGCAATCTGCGCGAGATGTCGCGTTTGAATGTGCCGGTGATTTGCACGGTGATCGGTGAAGGCGGTTCCGGCGGCGCGCTGGCGATCGGTGTGGGCGATAAAGTGAACATGTTGCAATACAGCACCTACTCGGTGATCTCACCGGAAGGTTGCGCATCGATCCTGTGGAAGAGCGCCGACAAAGCACCATTGGCCGCAGAAGCAATGGGTATCACTGCAGCGCGTCTAAAAAAGCTGAAGCTAATCGATTCAGTGATCCCCGAACCGCTAGGTTCCGCTTACCGCGACGTGTCGTCGATGGCTGCCGCGATAAAAGCGCAGTTGTTGGCTGATCTGAAAGATCTCGATGGTCTGAGCAACGAAGAACTGCTGAGCCGTCGCTACCAGCGACTGATGAGTTACGGCTACTGCTGAGTTTATTCTAAGGCGGCGTTTTGATAGGATGCGCTGCTGCGCTAAGCCACCCTTGAGCCTGTTGCTGGTGGATGTGGTACATCTGCAACAGGCTCAAGGGCTTCTACCCCATTAGGCTATTTTATTTGCCATTTTGGCCTTCGGCAGTGCTCACAATGCTCATGTACTCCATGTAAACTCCAGTTATTTCGCGCTGTACGTATACAAACTGGCTGCAACAATGTACGCCTAATGGGGTATGTGCTAAGCCTACAATGAGCAGGGCAAAGCTTTCTAATATGGAAGGATGTTAGCACTATGTCAAGTGTGTCCTTCTTCCATCATTGGCTAGGAATACACGGCCATCCAGCATGTTTACGGTGATATTCTGGCTTTAGTGGGGAGTGAAGTATAGAACTATTCTGACTTCTATATGTTGCAGGGTTGCATAAGCCAACTCAGGATCCAAGTGTTCTTCAGAACTGACCGTTTTAAGTATAGAAGTGATAAATCTTATCAATGGAAACCAATCAATTAGCGGCTCAGGTCGCACACCAACTGGGTGAGCATTGGCAATTGCTGTTGGCGTTCAGCGGCGGGCTGGATTCCACGGTGTTGTTGCACTTGCTGGCGCAGTTGCGCGAGCAGCATCCAAAATTTGAGCTCCGAGCAGTGCATGTGAATCATGGCTTGAGTGCTTTTGCTGATACCTGGGAGGATCACTGTGGGCGGCAATGCTCCGCCTGGCAGGTGCCGATGACGGTGCAACGGGTTCAAGTGGATGCCCGTATGGGTGGCATCGAAGCAGCGGCGCGCACAGCACGTTATAACGCCTTTAACGCAATGCTGAAAGCCGATGAGATCCTCATTACCGCCCAGCATCTTGACGATCAAAGCGAAACCTTTCTGTTAGCGCTCAAACGCGGTAGCGGCCCAGCCGGGTTATCGGCGATGGCGGCGTGTGGCAGACTGTCTAACCATGTATTATTACGGCCACTGCTTGGCTTTTCTCGCCTGCAGCTCGAGGATTATGCACAGCAGCACCAGTTATCCTGGATAGACGACGACAGCAATGAAAATCCGCGTTTTGACCGCAATTTTCTGCGGTTGCAAGTGCTGCCGCTACTGAACGAGCGCTGGCCTCACTTTACATCGTCGGTCGCCCGCAGCGCTAGCCTATGTGCGGAACAAGAACAATTATTGGACGAGCTGTTGGCTGACCAGTTGCGCACTTTGTTGGCAGAAGACAACTCACTTGTGATCGAGGGTCTACTGGGATGTTCACCGGCATGTCGTTTTGCCCTGTTGCGCCGTTGGATTGCACTCCAAGATGTCACCCTGCCTTCGCGTGAGCAATTACAGCACCTGTGGGATGAAGTAGCGCTCAGCCGTGTAGACGCTGCACCCCGGTTGCAACTGGGAACCTATCAAATTCGCCGCTTCCATGGTAGGTTATATTTACTGCCGCTGATGACGAACATACGCGACATTCGTCTGAATTGGTCACGAACCGCGCCCTTAACGTTGCCCGATGGGTTAGGCCACTTAATCAGTGGTAAAGGGAAAATGCATCTGCGCTCCCCACATCACGCACAGCAGGTCAGCGTCCGTTTCAGCGCACAGGGTAGCGTCAGCATCGTCGGGCGCGCCCGTTCGCTGCCGATTAAAAAGCTGTGGCAAGAGTTGGGTGTTCCCCCTTGGCTACGTGAACGCATCCCCCTTATCTATTATGATGAGCAGCTGATCGCTGCTCTGGGCGCATTTGTCTGCGAAGATGGTAGGGTGCCAGAGAAAGAACAAACGTGGCGACTGCATTGGGATAAGAATCATAACGTTAAGGCGCAATGATGACATGCATAAACGTGCTGCTGCCACGCGGTTGGCATGAAGTTACTGTCGTTGTCAGTCCGATAGGCTGATGATAACAGTACCTATTTTCGGGTGAGTGAAAATCTGAGGATGTAATCCAGAATTAAACTGAGGGCATTGCCATCCTGATCGATAGTCAGGTACTTGATACCATTGGTAAATTTCAGTTTGTTGGCTTTGCTTTCTAGTTTTTCTCCGTCGCGTAACTCTAGCTTCAGAATGAAGTGATGCTGGCAGGCGAGTTTCAGGCTTTCATAGTCATCGCAATTGATGGATTTGTACTCATAATTCATCAGCATAGTCGCTTACTAACAAGTTAGCAGCGGCAAAGGCCGCATGTTCCCTAACTGAGAACGGTAGCGCGGTATTCGCAGCGACATTGTCTAGCACCTTTAACACATATGCGAGCATATCAGGCATGTAGCCGAGATATCCATTGCCCATCTCGGCGTAAAACGGCGTACTAGCTCACAGTAATGATTGTTGCACAGTTTCTTTCTCTTAGAACGTCTGTTTCACCGTATGCCAAGATAGCGATGGAGTGTAGGTTCGCGGAATATTCCCCTATCTAGACGAATATAGCACAGCCATTGTAGAGTTATTAGCTCCTCCACACGGAGTTGTTAAATAAATCGAATATTTGGCCGGCACGAGGATGATATGACTCTCCTTCTGTCAAAATATCGACATTGCGGGGCCAAGCAAAAATTCAAGATCACCAACTGGAAGGCTTACAACAACGCCCTTATCACTCGGAGTTAACTCACTTTCTGGGTGGATGAAACGGCACTTCACGCCTGGTACTGCGAGGCAAAACCTTCTCTGCGTGATCGCCCATAACATTATTCCAATATGGCAATGACCAGCGTATTGATGCTAAAACGAATTTTTGGCCTGATACTTCGCGACCTCCAGGGCTTAGTCGACTCTACTTTCACATTGATGAAAGTTCAGTTAAACTGCCCGGACTACACCTGCATGAGTAAGCGGGCAAAGTCCGTCAATGTCCCATTAAAAAACCCAACGCCGGGTGAAATTGCGCACCTCGTTATCGACTTACTGCCTAGAAGAGGAGCCCGTTATTGGTCGGCAGACTATGCAGACCGAAATCAAGCGAGGGCGAACCAGCACGTTACCTGAGACAACACACGGAGTAAAAGTATGACAGGCTACCACACCGACGTTCGATAGCCGAAACAGCGATGTACAGAGTAAAACAGCTATTTGGTGGTCACCTGTCGCTGTAGATTACAATAAGCAAATTGCAGAGCTATAGCTATGATCTGTGCATTAAAAAAGATGACGCTCGCTGGTATGCCAGAAAATGTACGCGTTTCTATTCCAAATTCGATTTATTTAATAAAGCCTATTTATCGTAAAATTTAGCCTATGAGTAATGCCATCCGCCCACACCATGAATTCTCGCTATGCGCTCACTAAGGTAGCGGGTAATGAACGGCAGCATCACATGTGACCGAGGGCCAACCACGGTGGACGAAAATGCCAAGCATGCTTGGCCCTTGCAACAGGCAATAGCATAGTTATTTAACTGGCATGCCAGGTTGGGCGCCGCTGTCTGGGCTGAGCAGGAAGATTTCTTTTTCCCCTAAACCAGCTAACATAACCATGCCTTCGGAGATGCCAAAGCGCATTTTGCAGGGTGCTAGGTTGGCTACCATGATGGTTAAACGGCCTTCTAGTGCTTGCGGGTCTGGATAGGTAGCACGGATGCCTGAAAAGATCTGGCGTGATTCGCCCCCTAGATCCAGTTGCAGTTTCAACAGTTTGTCAGAGCCTGCGACAAACTCGGCGCAGGTGATCAGCGCGATGCGCATATCTACCTTGGCAAAATAATCAAAGGTTATGGTACTCTGAATAGAATTATCAGCTAACGGGGTGCCCACCAGTTAGGCAAAGGTTATATCTTCTTTCGAGGCGTTGATCATGTAGTTTACCTGGTTGAGATCGATACGCTTAAACAAGGTGCTGAACACGTTGATCTGATGTCCTAGGAGCGGCTGCTGAAACGTATCCCAGCGCAGTTCGGTGTTGAGAAAGGATTCGCTGCGCGTAGCCAACATTGGCAGCACCGGCTTCAGATATGTCATCAGCACGCGGAACAGGTTGATCCCCATTGAGCAGATGGCCTGTAGGTCGGTATCGCGGCCTGCTTCCTTTGCCACTACCCACGGCGCTTGCATATCCACATAGCGGTTGGCCAGATCAGCCAGCGCCATGATTTCGCGGATCGCACGGCTGAATTCGCGGCTAGCGTAGGCGTCACCAATATGCTCTGCCGCAGCGATGACGGTGTGATAGAGCGCAGGATCGGCCAGTTTATCGGCCAATTGACCGCCAAAACGCTTGCTGATAAAGCCGGCGTTGCGGGACGCCAGGTTGACCACCTTGTTGACAATATCGGTATTCACACGCTGTACGAAATCTTCCAGATTTAGGTCGATATCGTCGATGCGGGAAGACAGCTTAGCGGCGTAATAATAACGTAAGCAGTCAGCATCCAGATGCTGTAGATAAGTCCCAGCTTTAATAAAGGTACCGCGTGATTTAGACATTTTTGCACCGTCCACAGTTACGTAACCGTGCACAAAGAGGTTAGTTGGTTTGCGAAAGTGGCTACCTTCTAGCATCGCTGGCCAGAAGAGGCTATGGAAATAAACGATGTCTTTGCCGATAAAGTGATAAAGCTCGGTGCTGGCGTCTTTACACCAGAACTCGTCGAAATCGACATCACTGCGCTTGTCGCACAAATTTTTGAAAGACCCCATGTAACCGATAGGCGCGTCCAGCCAGACATAGAAATATTTGCCCGGTGCATCTGGGATTTCGAAGCCGAAGTAAGGCGCATCGCGGGAGATGTCCCACTGCTGTAGACCAGACTCGAACCACTCCTGCATTTTGTTCGCCACCTGCTCTTGCAGTGCACCAGAACGGATCCATGCTTTTAGCATTACGCTGAACCCAGGCAAGTCGAAGAAGAAATGCTCGGAATCACGCATCACTGGCCTAGCACCGGAAACCACAGATTTTGGCTCGAGCAGTTCGGTCGGGCTATAGGTTGCGCTGCAAACTTCGCAGTTATCGCCGTATTGATCTGCTGCTTTGCATATTGGGCAGTTGCCTTTCACGAAACGGTCAGGCAGGAACATGCCTTTCTCTGGATCGTACAACTGGGAGATGGTGCGCTTTTTGATGAAGCCTTTTCCCTTCAGGCGAGTGTAAATCAGGTTCGACAGCTCACGGTTTTCATCACTATGGGTTGAATGATAGTTGTCATAGCTGATGTTAAAACCAGCGAAATCCTGTTGGTGTTCTTGGCTCATTTCCGCGATCATTGTTTCCGGCTTAATGCTCAATTGCTGTGCTTTCAGCATGATTGGCGTGCCGTGCGCATCGTCTGCACAGATGAAATAAACCTCGTGGCCGCATATTCGTTGGTAACGAACCCAGATATCTGCCTGTATGTGCTCGAGCATGTGGCCGAGATGGATGGAACCATTTGAGTAAGGTAGCGCGCACGTCACCAATAATTTTTTCGCGACTTGAGCCATAGTAAGAACTTGCTTTCTGTTAAATAAAAAGGTCCTTTAATGTTAACCGATTAGGCTCTTTGCGGCTAGGGTGGTTTCTTGCAAGTTATGTGCGCCAGCCGTGCGGCAGTTCTGGTATGCTTGCCACCAGTGACTAATTTAAAATCAAGGAGCCGGGATGAATGCGAAGTCTCCTGAGCTAAGCAACTCCGAAGTTCTGCGTGCCATATTCCTCGTGACCGGTGTAATGGTCGCCTTTGAACACCCAACGGGCGTTGTTGAATAAATTGGATTTAGAATAAAGAGTCCCGTGAATGTGCATCTTTCAGGCACCGCGCACACTTTCTGGTATACGGGCGAGCGTCATATTGTTTAATGCATAGATCATGTTCATAGCCTCTGCAACTTGCACATCATAATCTTGCAAAGAAAAGTTACCACCAAATAGCTTTTTTACTCTGTACATTG
>JAAKDF010000011.1 GCA_011754105.1 Serratia symbiotica | reverse complement strand
TTCTGCTTAACTGACGCTAAAGCATTGCCAGCTTGCGCTGGCTTGTTTTTGAAGCTGTTTACGGGTGTGTATACCGTACCATCTAAAAACGTAGCTAGTTTGGTGGCTCCGGAATTCACTCCTAGACCATTGACGCTGAGTTATAAACAGGTTTAGTAACTTCGTATTCTGTCTGTATGCTGACGTACCATTTGCCACATGACTCGCTGACGGGGTGACATTTTTACTTCACCTATAATTTCGCGACTGTTGATGTAGCGCAACCATGCCAACTTTGGCAACGATATACGACTATCGGCTTGATTGAGTTTCACACCTTGTGGGTAGCGCAATGCATCATTCTGCCCGCGTTTTTTTAAACAGAGGAATGCTGCACGCTGCTGGAAGCAATTATTGTAGCCTGGCTCCAAATCTTTCAGTAACTGCTGCAACGTCTGCGATGGAGATTCTTTAAGATATTTTGTTTTAGGATTGGATTTCTATCCAATGAGCCATTGATGCCATTTTCGTATAGGGAAGTATAGGGAATAAATTTATTTCCCGTCTTATGTTTCTCATTAAGACCCTGCGAAAAGCCGCATATCAAGATCCTGATGATTATTTAGTCTTAACTGAAGTTTGAAGACTTGAAGTTGTTTCATTATCACTATTATACTTTAGTATATAAAAAAAGAAACCAATATTCGCCGAGGAAGAAACTGCATTTTCCTTATGCATGTTTACTTGGTATTCGTTGCCAAGTATCGATAAAAATATTTGATCAGGGTGCCATAGAAAAGCTACGCTGCTACTTTTCTAGCGTATGTGCTGACTTTGATGTTGAGCTGGTTGCGGTGGAGCGCAGATATCAATAATACGGCAATACATTGAGCAGCAGCAAACAAAAGATGTAAAAATCCATTTTACCAACAACTACTCTGCATATATCAAGCTGCCGTTATTCTTGTATAATCGCTCTTTCCATTTTTAACGATTGCATCTAACACTTTGACTAAAAACCGACTTAAATGGCAATCCCTATTGCCGGACATAACGCCTTATCAGGCGTTATTTGATACCTCATCTCAGTTGGCACCCGTGCCCTTTGCGGCTATTCAACCCCGGCTAGAAAATGCGCTGGCGCTATTTTGCCGTTCGCAGTCACCACTGCGTTTTATGCTGCTGAAAGCGCAAGAAATACGAGAACATCTGGAGCTGATTGCTCGTGCAGTGCAGCAACTCCACCCACAGAAAACCGCCAGCAAAGGCATTCATTATGTAATTCATGGCAGTAAGGTCAGCGTTGAAGCGGCCAGTCACGGAGATGAATCTTTCGCCAAAAGCGGCAGCTGCGTATTCCAAGATTGGGTAGAGCCGGAACAACTTTTTGGCTGTGTCCGATTCCATAATTATGAGATCAGCCTACAGCCGGGTCTAGTGCATCAGGCCAATGACGGTGTTCTGATCCTTTCTGTCCGTTCATTATTGGCTCAACCACTGCTATGGTTGAGGCTGAAGCAGATGATTATCCAGCGACAGTTTCACTGGGTTTCCCCGGATGAAAAGCGCCCATTGCCGATTATCATTCCGCCTATCCCGCTGGAACTGCGTTTGATCGTGGTAGGTGATCGTCACGGGCTAGCTGATTTTCACGATATCGAACCTGAGCTTAGTAAGCAAGCAATCTACGGAGAATATGAAGATTATCTGCAACTCAATGAGATCGGCGACATGTCACAGTGGTGTGGCTACGTTAACAGCGTGATCGTAGAGCAGCAGTTGCCGACGTTGGCTGGTGACGCTTGGCCACTATTGATGACTCACGCAGTGCGCTACAGCGGTGATCAAGGCATTCTGCCATTGTCCTCACTGTGGATTAGTCAGCAGCTTGCAGAGGCTGCTCTATATACCAAAGAAAACGTCATTACAGCCAAAGCCTTCAAGTCTGCGCAGAGTGCACGCGAGTGGCGTGAAAGTTATCTCGCGGAACACATGCAGCGTGAGATTGAGTTGGGCCAAATCCTGATCGAAACAGAAGGCGAAACAGTTGGCCAGATTAACGGGCTTTCTATATTAGATTATCCAGGACATCCACGCAGTTTCGGCGAACCGTCACGTATAAGCTGCGTCGTGCACCTCGGTGATGGCGAATTCACTGATGTTGAGCGTAAAGCTGAACTGGGAGGTAATCTGCATGCCAAAGGCATGATGATTATGCAGGCATTCCTGATTTCCGAACTGGAACTAGACCATCCACTGCCTTTCTCCGCATCTATCGTATTTGAGCAATCTTATGGCGAAGTGGATGGCGACAGTGCCTCACTGGCCGAGCTGTGTGCCTTGATTAGCGCTCTGTCTCAGCAACCTATCAAACAGCAGATTGCGGTTACCGGCTCCGTCGACCAATTCGGCAACGTGCAACCAATCGGTGGCGTTAATGAAAAAGTTGAAGGCTTCTTTGAAGTTTGTCTACGCCGTGGCTTAACTGGTAAGCAAGGCGTGATTCTACCAGCTACCAATGTGCGCCATTTGTGTCTAAGTGAAGACGTGGTTAATGCAGCGCGTGAGCAACAATTCCATTTGTGGGCCGTCAATACCGTTGCAGAGGCGTTGCCATTACTTACAGGTTACGCCTACTCTGATGAACAGCAACCAAATCTATTAGCAGCCATTCAGCAACGAATTTCGAAAGTGAATCCGCAGGAACGCCGCTGTTGGCCGTGGCTACTTCGTTGGCTAAGTTTGGTTTAAGCACGGCTGATCTGATTTGTTAAGCGTACACCTGTTAGCTAAACTACGCCATTCATTACAATAAGGCTTATTGAGAACATGGTAGATAAACGCAACTTCTATACGAAAGAAGACCTCGAAGCATCCGGCCGTGGGGAACTGTTTGGCGTTGGTGGCCCACCGTTACCAGCAGGTAACATGTTAATGCTTGACCGTGTGATGAAAATGATCGAAGACGGTGGCAGCCACAACAAAGGCTATGTAGAAGCGGAACTAGATATCAATCCAGAGTTATGGTTTTTTGGTTGCCATTTCATTGGTGATCCTGTAATGCCTGGCTGTCTGGGTCTTGACGCGATGTGGCAGTTGGTTGGCTTTTATCTCGGATGGCTTGGTGGTGAAGGCAAAGGACGCGCGCTCGGTGTAGGTGAGGTTAAATTTGCTGGACAGATTCTGCCGACGGCAAAAAAGGTCACTTATCGCATTAACTTTAAACGCGTGATTACCCGTAAGCTGATTATGGGTGTGGCCGATGGTGAAGTTCTGGTCGATGGTCAGGTTATTTACACTGCCAACGATCTGAAAGTAGGCCTTTTCAAGGACACTACTGCGTTCTAACCGCAGTGATGTCGGCTCTATCTCCGCCGTTTTTCCCTATCGTTATTGCCAATGCGTTCTTCCCGGTTGCCCACTCACTGGAAGAGAGTGAAAAAGAGTAGGGCCATATTGATACTGAAGCACCCTTCTGCAGCCTGTAGAACATGCCCCACATGAATTACTAGTGGTAAGCGGCATTGGCATCGGTAGCATTATCAGATAGCACACGCTCTCTTGAAATTAGATAATCCCGATCTAGCGATCGTAAGGGTTGCGTCTGATAGCGAAGCTGTCGGAATCGATGAGCATTACCTATGCCTTATTCTGTAGGCTTCGTCTTTAGCGGCATGCACGCGAGAATTCTGTTGCAACTCTGGCAATGTTAGTTAGCCAGCAGGAAAGAACCTCCTCCACCACGCGGAGGAGGTTCTTTCCTTTTTTGACAAAGAAAGGCTATTCCGTCATAGCTCTGTCTGCCATGGCTTATGGCCAACCTCTCAGCAATTTAGACCAGGCATCCACTGATAATTAGTAGGGACAATACTCTCTGGAATGCCATAAATACCTGCCTGATAAATTCTTGAATGCGCCTCTTGAATGCGCCCTTCTCAAGCGATCGCGTTTCTATCTCTTCACGCCTCGTTCTCCTCATTTTTGCTTTGGTGGAAAGAAAACAATGGCTTTTTTTTACGTAGTCACCGTTTATCAATAGCGCTAAATAACACGAAGATAAATGGACTTTATTGAATAAATTTGATTTGGAATAAAGAGTTCCCTAAATGGGCATCTTTCAGGAACCGCGTACAATTTCTGGCATACCGTCGAGCTTTATCTTGGTTTAATGCACAGATCATGGCTATATCCTCTGCAACTTGCTCATTATAATAATCTCGCAGCGAAAGGTGACCACCAAATAGCTGTTGTACTCTGTACATCGCTGTTTCGGCTATCGAACGTCGGTGGTAGCCTGTCATACTTTTCCTCCTTATTTTCTCTCCGGTAAGGGCGCTAGTTTTTCACCGATTGATTTCGGTCTGCATAGTCTGCTGAACAATAACTGGCTCAGCTTCTGGGCGGTATTAACTTCTTGATCTTCTTGCGCCTTAACGCATCATGACTCACTCGCCTATCGTAAGCCCTATCCGCCGAGGCGACTTTGATTTTACGGTACGTTTGGCGGATAAGACCTGGGAAGGCTTCCGTATCGGTGACATTGCTAAAGGAAAGGTCAGCACAGATGACCTTATGTGTTTCTGTATCTAAGGCTAAATGCCGTTTTTGCCAGAGCCGCCGTTTCCCCTGACCATGTTTTATAACAAGTTGCGCAATTTCACACGGCGTTGGGGTCTTAAACGGGATATTGAAGGACTGCGCCCGCTTACTGATTCAGGTGTAGTCTTGGCAGTTCAACGGCACTTTAATCAGTATGAGAATGGAGTCGACGAAGACCTGGAGGGCGCGAAGTATCAGGCCGAAAATCCGTTTCATCATCAATATGCTGGTAATTGACATGTCATATTGGAATAATGTTGTGGTCGACCACGCAGAGAAGGTTTTTCCTCGCAGTAGTAGGCGTAAAGTACCATTTCATCCACCCATAAAATGAGTGAACCCTGATTAAAAATGGCGTTGTTGTAAGCCTTCTAGTTGGTGATCTTGAACTTTTGCTGGGCTAAGCAATGTCGCTATTTTGAAAGAAAGAAAGTCATCTGATCCTAGTGCCGGCTAAATGTTCAATTTATTCAACAACGCCGCCTACACCGTACTAATGATTGAACCCAATCAAATATCGGGGTGAGATTCCGCCACTTTTCACTCGAATACAGGCTAGGCGGCAATGTCTTTAGCGATTATAATTTATCCCAATAACACGCGCTGGTAGGAATTGGCGTAGAATACTAGCGTGATTTTCTGAAGCTGAATATCAACAGATATAGACGTCTGACAGGCTGGAAGGATTTACCGAATATGGGACAATATGAAGTCGGCCCTGCCAACGGCAGGGGCCGTGCATGTGCAGGCTTAGATACCCTCGCTGCCTCAGCTTGGCGTGACACTGTCGTATCAGGCTTATCAGGCTTACAACTTCATGCTGAAAAGCTGGTTTATCAACGACAAACAGATAGACATGACTTGGGCTGATGCAAAGAGAGACTGCAGCAAGCCAGTCTGGCTACAGACTCGCGATGGTGCAGGAGTTAAATGGCAACACTCTAACCACCGTCGATGCAATCGCTGCGTCATGGTTAGTCTTGTAGAGTGAGTGTGGCGACCTTACGAATTACAGTAGCGTGGATTTTTACGCCACTTACTACTCCTTCACATACTGGTTATCAGAGTGGAGTAAGCAAGATAGGGATAAACTCTACAACACCACCACGAACTACGTGGTATGTCGTCAGGATCTTTAACCTTTAGTTAACCTTTAGTTTTTTACTTTTGTTTTGAACTTCCACGCACTCACTTACGGGATACCGAAGTTGATATTATAACGGAATTCTAGAAATGGAGACACCACGATTATTTGGTGTATCAGCGTTAACCAGTTTTTCTCCTCAGTGCACCAGCCACCTCATGGATAGTGAAAAAGTTATATCTAGTTATCAATATTGCAACAAAAATGTTATCAATTGATTGTTTCATACCCGATTCTCTGTTAATGATAAACCAGCGCACCAAAATAATCTCTAATGACTCATTTTGGCGCCTTTCTTTTGTGCATAAAAATAACAGTCTGCGTCTCAGGCCTCTTTTTTGGTTATAACCTATTTTTTTAAAATTTGCAGAAATAGCACGCTTTTTTTCATAGCAACGACTGCATTATAAAAATGGGTAACCCGCAACCTGTATAGGAATTCTTCATATGAAATCAGTATTTAATCTCTCTTTGGCTGCACTTTCCCTAGCATTTGCCGTAAGTTCTCACGCAGCAGATAAACTGGTTGTCGCTGTAGATACCGCCTTCGTTCCCTTTGAATTCAAGCAAGGCGAGAATTATGTGGGTTTCGATATCGATCTATGGGCGGCTGTGGCAAAAGAGCTGAAGCTGAATTATACCCTGAAACCCATGGACTTCGGCGGTATCATCCCTGCCATACAAACCAAGAACATTGATCTAGCTCTGGCAGGCATCACCATTACAGACAAACGCAAGAAAGCTGTCGAGTTCTCTGATGGTTACTATACCAGCGGTCTACTGGTCATGGTCAACGCCGACAACACCACGGTAAAAGGTATCGACGATCTGAACGGCAAAGTGGTCGCGGTAAAAAGCGGCACCGGTTCGGTGGACTACGCCAAGCAACACATCAACACTACGCATCTACGTCAGTTCCCTAACATCGATAACGCCTATATGGAATTGGGCACCAAGCGCGCTGATGCTGTGCTGCACGATATGCCCAATATCTTGTACTTCATCAATACCGCAGGTGCTGGTAGGTTTAAAACCGTGGGCGACTCGCTGGAAGCTCAGCAGTATGGCATCACCTTTCCGAAGGGTAACGATGAGTTGCGTATAAAAGTGAACGGCACGCTAAAAACCCTGCGCGATAACGGCACCTACAACGAAATCTACAAAAAATGGTTCAGTACTGAGCCTAAGTAATCCAGGCAGTAGCATTATTCATCTAAAAACAGGGGGGAATCACTTAGCCCCCGACTTTTGTTGCGTCTAATTTTTATGTTTTGAGTTCACCGGGAGAATTACCATGCAATTCGATTGGAGCGCCATCTGGCCAGCTATCCCCATTCTGTTAGAAGGCGCAAAAATGACCCTGTGGATTTCTGCTCTCGGTTTGATTGGTGGGCTGATTATTGGTCTTGTCGCCGGCATTGCCCGCACCTATGGCAGTTGGATCGTCAATGATATCGCCTTGGTGTTTATCGAGATAATCCGTGGTACGCCGATCGTAGTACAAGTGATGTTTATCTACTTTGCCCTGCCGATGGCCCTTAGCGACTTGCGCATCGATCCGTTCAGCGCCGCAGTGGTCACCATCATGATCAACTCTGGGGCCTATATTGCAGAAATCACCCGTGGCGCGGTGTTGTCAATCCATAACGGCTTCCGTGAAGCCGGTCTGGCACTCGGCCTGTCGCGGTGTGAAACCATCCGCTATATTATTATGCCACTGGCGTTGCGCCGCATGCTGCCACCGCTGGGCAACCAATGGATCATCAGTATTAAAGATACCTCGCTATTCATCGTGATCGGAGTAGCGGAACTGACCCGTCAAGGTCAGGAAATTATTGCCGGTAACTTCCGCGCACTGGAAATTTGGAGCGCTGTGGCAGTTATTTATCTGATTATTACTTTGGTACTGAGCTTCATGCTACGGCATCTGGAAAGAAGGATGAAAATCCTGTGATTGAATTTAACAACGTCTCCAAGCACTTTGGTTCAACCCAGGTGCTGCATGATATCAATCTGAAGATTAACCAGGGCGAAGTGGTGGTGATTATTGGGCCTTCTGGCTCCGGTAAATCTACTCTGCTGCGTTGCATCAATAAATTGGAAGCTATCACCAGCGGTGAGCTGATCGTCGATGGCCTGAAGGCTAACGATCCCAAGGTGGACGATCGTCAGATCCGCAAAGAAGCCGGCATGGTATTCCAGCAGTTCTACCTGTTCCCTCACTTGACAGCGTTGGAAAACGTCTCCTTCGGCCCGATCCGCGTACGTCGTTTGAAGAAGTTATCAGCAGATAAGCTAGCACGTGAGCTGCTAGCCAAAGTAGGTTTGGCCGAACGAGCCCATCATTACCCATCTGAGTTGTCCGGTGGACAACAGCAGCGCGTGGCAATCGCCCGCGCACTGGCGGTAAAGCCGAAAATGATTCTGTTTGATGAGCCAACCTCCGCGCTAGATCCAGAACTACGCCATGAAGTGCTGAAGGTTATGCAGGATCTGGCAGAAGAAGGAATGACCATGGTGATCGTCACCCACGAAATGGGCTTTGCCAAAAAAGTAGCATCGCGTCTGATCTTCATCGACCAAGGACGAATTGCGCAGGACGGTCATCCCCACGATTTGATCAACCACTCACCTAGCGTGCGTTTACAGGAGTTCCTCCAGCACGTTTCTTGATTGGGATCCCACTCCAATAATTATGGGCATTTTGCGCCCATCGTTTTTGTTTAGGTTACCTAACGCTTGTAGAGGCGTTTTTTCTCTTTCTGCACCGCGCTGCTGCGGCAGATTTCAACGCCGATAATGTGCTTTGTCAGATTCCGGCAGCGCACACTGCTCAATAGGGAACACCTGTAGCGCCGCCAACAACCTTGCGCCATAGCCTTTGGTGAACAACCGACGATCATAGATCACTATCTCGCCGTGGCATTGGTTTGGTTGCTACGGATTAGGCAGCTCACCTGCTAGATCAGATTAAATGAAGCGTTCCGCAAGCTCTGTAATTTAAAAGGATAGCGCTTTATCGATTTCAGCCATTAGGCCTCGGTAACGATCACCGGGCTATCGATCGGCAGGAAGGCTATTTTATGAATATGCACCTGAGTTAGTAACTCAAATTTTAGATCACGACCTTCGGCAAACGACTGTAAGCCGACTAACACTCTGGCGATCCCCTTAGGATCGGAATTAGTACCGGAACTGGCGGAAATCGGTGTGATCCTGTTGATTTTCGGTGTGGGTCTGCATTTTTTGCTTAAAAACCTCCTAGCTGTAAAATCTAGCGCCATCCACGGTGCCATGGTACAGATTGCGGTTGCAATGCTGCTAGGCAGCGGTCTGTCTACGCTGCTTGGTTGAGATTTACTCTCCAGGCCTGGTATTCGGTCGCTGCCTGTCCACCGCCAGCACCGTGGTGTTATTGCGCACACTGGAAGAACGGCAGTTAATAAACAGCCAGCATGGGCAACTTGCTATCGGCTGGTGACTTAGCAATGGTGCTAACATTGTTACTGTTGGCAGCTTTTGGCAACATTATAGACAACGGCAATCCCCCCAGCAGTTGACTGCTGATGTAACTGGCGATCACTATTGGCAAAGTCATCGCTTTTATTCCCTTAATGATCGTGTTCGGTCGCCGTCTACCTTAAATATTGGCAAAACTCGCCAGCACCGGTTTGCGTTAGCTACTAACAACCCTGGCAAGTACTTGGCACTGGCGCTTGGTATTGCCTACGGTGCAGTGAAGCTGTTTGATGCTTCCTTTTTGTAAGGTGCGTTTTCCGCTGGCATGGTATTGAAAGAATTGGAGCTGAGCCATCGTGCAGCCCACGATACGCTGTCGCTGCGTGATGCATTCGCAGTTCTGTTCTTTTTCTCGTTCGGCATGCTGTTTGACCCAATGATCCTGTTAAACGAGACGCTGGACGTATTCGCAAAGCTGGCGATTATTGTGTTCGGGCAAATTTGCCGCGGCATTCCTGCTGGTGAGGCTGTTCGGCCACTCCAAACGCACTGCAATCACTATCTCCACTAGCCTGGAATAGATCGGCTAGTTCGCTTTTATCCTAGCCGGTTTAGGCATTACGCTGGGGATAATGTCGGAGCATGGACGCAGCCGGTGGCTATCCTGTCGATTATGTTCAATCCGCTGTTGTTCACTCTGCTAGAGCACTATCTGGCCAAAACCGAGTTTATAGCAGAACAGAGCCTGGAATAAGCGGTGGAAGAAGAGAAACAAATCCCGGTCGAGATATGCAACCATTCGCTGGTGGTCGGCTATGGCCGCGTCGGTAGCATGCTAGGAAGCAAACTGGCCGAGACAGGCATTCTCCCGATGGTCGTGGTTAAAAACTCGCTCACGCGCGTTGAGGCGCTGCGTGAACAGGGCACCAAGGCGGTATATGGCAATGCCGCCAATCCTGAGGGGAAATGGATCTAGCACGATTCGACTGCGCTCGCTGGTTGCTGATATCCATCAATAATGGCTATGAGGCTGGCGAGATCGTCGCCTCGGATCGTCATAGACGTCCAAACATTGAGATTATTGCCCGTGCACATTACAACGATGAAGTAGCTTATATTTTTGATCGCGGTGCCAATCAAGTGATGGATGATAGGCTAGCTGGAGATCTGCCAATAGCCTGCTGAACATCGCTCAGATTAGATAGGCTGAGCGAAGAAGAGAAAGTTGGCAATTGCCCGATCTAGGTCATCTAACATGGCGGCTTCGCAGACCCAAAAGCCGATAATAAAGGCGGAAGGTGCAGGTACCCCTAGTTGACGCGCTGCTTATTAGGCCACCTAACCTCATTACCTGCGCCTTACTGCACGCTCAAATAAACTACCAACGGCACTCATGGGCCATTGATAGGTACGGCCTAATACCGACATTGATGATAAGTAAGATTCGCCTTGCGAGATCTTTTACTTTTAGCACAACCCAAAGTCATAAATGATTATTGGGCCGTTAGCAGTCAGAAATTAAAATATTAGCGTATTCCTGCCTGATGTAGTGATAGACCCAACACCTAACATAATGATGACTAAGAATCTATCCCATAAAGGATATTTTATTTGCCATTTGGGCCCTGGGAAGTGACCACAATCATCACATACACCATGTATGCTGCGAGGATTGCGCGCTGTCCTGATCCAAATAGACTGCAACAATATACACCCACTAGGATAGGCTTTAAGTACACTCCATCACCAATTGCTGCATCATATCAATATGTGCCGGTTCGTCATTCAGCGCAGAAATATACTCAAACTTCTCGCCGCCAGCCTTGAGGAATATCTCACGGTTTTGCTCTTTGATCTCCTCCAACGTTTCCAAACAGTCCGCCGAGAAACCTGGGCAGATCAATTGAATATGCTTCACGCCCTGTGCTGGAAGTATTTGCAGCGTTTCGTCAGTATATGGCGTCAGCCATGGCTCACGGCCAAAGCGCGATTGGTAGGTCATCATTACCCGTTCAGGCGATAACGGCAGCGTGGCAGTCAGCGCACAATGCGTATCTTCACAGTTCTGCGGGTAATCATCCCCCAGACGTGCATAGCGCTCGGGGATACCGTGGAATGAAAGTATGAGGCGATCTGGTTGACCATGTTCAGCCAATGAGCGTTCAACGCTTTGCTGTAGCCCAAAGATATAGGCCGGGTGTGTAGCGTAATCGCGGATAAACCTGATCGACGGTAAACAGGGATAGCCCTTAAGGACGCGAGCCACACCGTCCCATACCGCTGCACTGGTCGAGCAGGAGTATTGCGGGTATAGCGGCAGCACCACCAGGTTAGTGATGTCTTGAGCCAGCAGCTTACTAATCGCTTCCGCCAAGCTTGGCGAACCATAACTCATGCCCAACTCGACGGGAATATTCGGTATACGCTCGGCCAGCGCTCGCTGTTGACGACGGCTGTAGACCAATAGCGGCGAACCTTCTTCCATCCAGATCGACTGATACAACTTGGCGACGCGCGGCGATCGCCACGGTAAGATCGCGCCGTTAAGGATAACCCACCAAAGCAACGGTGAGGTGTCAACTACGCGGCCATCACTGAGGAATTCTTTTAGGTAACATTTTACCGCCGATGAGGTTGGCGCATCTGGTGTCCCTAGGTTTACCAGCAATACGCCGTGTTTCTCTTGCTTCATCTCAGTTCTCCTCTTTATCTTTCCGGCCGGAATCCAATTCTGGGTCGGGATGTTAGCAGCCACTCATGCGATCTATTGTAACGGGAAAGCTCTTCGTCGGAACAGATATCAGTAACAGGCACCGTTCATAACGAAGCTATTCGGCCTAACATCCCTGCGCCATCCGCCACGTTGCGCGCCGTGACCTCTAGATTGTGCGCACGCACCAGCCAGCGATTCCTCCAGTGTGACTATGCGCCGGTGGCCTTGGCGCTTGTCCGCCTGCGCTAAGGCCACCGGCGTTTTGCTATGGATCGACTGGCTGTCTAGCCGACCTTCGCCGGTAATCACCAGATCGGCACCGCGCACGGCCTTTTCCAGCCGCAGGGTGTCAATCACGATCTCAATGCCCGGCCGAAGCCGGGCTTCAAGCATGCCGAACAATGCCGCGCCCATTTCCCCGGCCGCCACGGTGCCCAGGCTGGCGGATAATCTTACGGCCGGTAACCTGCTCCATCAGTTCGCCGTCGTGGCGCAGCGCTGCATCGAGCTGTGCCACCATCTGCGGCGTAGTGCAATTCTGCAGCCCGAATATACCTAAGAAGTGCCCTTCTCGCCGCACAATTGATGCCGGGGGGCACGTGCTCGGGGGTGACGTTGTCGATTTCCACCACTCGGTTTCCCGTCAGCGCCAGCCTCGCCCATTTGTAGCGCTGAAATAGGTTCGACGAGTTGCCGGAGGCTATGATCGCGCTGTTACTATCCATCAATTGGATAGATTAACCGAGTGGCTGATGATGCTCATTGCCAGCTGCACAATCTGGTGCGCGGTGGCCCTCTGCCAGAAAATTAGTTTATCCGAACATATCCAGTTTCCTGCTGCTGATGAAAATGCAGGTAGTTATACGCCATTTGCGGCCGGATATTAAATGGCGCGTACGCCACAAGCTGAGGCGATCACAATTCGGTAGAAGAATAGCAAAAAAAACGCCAGACCTGATGTCTGGCACTATGCAAGTAATAAAATCGATCATCCGAGAATGGTCGCCAACTCGGCGCTTACTTCACTAACCTTGTTAGTACCGTCTATTTTACGGTATTCGATGTTGCCTGCTTCCGCTTCTTTGTTGTAGTAGAAAATCAGTGGTTCGGTCATTTGGTGATATTCCACCAGACGTTTTCGTACGGTTTCTTCCTGATCGTCCTTGCGCATGGTCAGTTCTTCGCAGGTTACATCGTCTTTGCCTGCTACTTGTGGTGGATTGAACTTCACGTGATATACGCGGCCAGATGGCACATGCATGCGACGACCAATGATGCGATCTACAATCAGTTCGTCTGGCACATCAAATTCCAACACATAATCCACGTTGATATCGGCTTCTTTCATCGCATCAGCCTGTGCAATAGTACGTGGGTAACCGTCCAGCAGGAAACCGTTGTGGCAATCTTCCTGAGTGATTCGTTCTTTAACGAGAGCAATGACCAACTCATCAGTCACTAATTTGCCGGCGTCCATAATATCTTTCGCCTGCTTGCCCAATTCACTGCCCGTCTTTACGGCGGCGCGCAACATATCCCCAGTAGAAATCTGCGGAATACCGTATTCATCCATGATGAACTGAGCCTGAGTACCTTTACCAGCGCCCGGAGCGCCCAACAGAATGATACGCATTGCGTAAATTCCTTGCTATTATTCCCTTCATCTTTCAAGCCGCCGCATTTTGGCAGCGCACACTCAACCAAGTCACTTACCTGAGGCTGTGCGTGCTTGCCGCTTAGCTTCAATTTGAAATCTTTTGTGTATTGAGTTTTTAAAAAAATGGCAAAAACATGCCACCATATCATTTCAAGGGGTAGTGGCTCAAGATTACGCAAAAAATCAATTATAAATCATAAGGAACAATTCAGGTAAAAGAGGAGAAATGCAGAGAAAACAGGCAATAGCCCCAAACGTTTCAGTAAGGGGCGCATAGTTTCTGTATTATACGGAGAGCAATTTATTTATTCGGCGGATGAACTGGTTTGGGTCCTCCAGCGCACCGCGTTCTGCTAACAAAGCTTGATCTAGCAACAGATTGATCCATTCAGCGAATTGTTCGTTATCAGCCATATCGGAGGCATGTTTAACCAAGGTATGCTCAGGATTCAGCTCAAAAATGTATTTTACTTCTGGCGCTTGCTGACCCGCCGCAGCGAACATCTTAGCCATTTGAGTACTCATCTCGTCGGCACCGGTAATGACCACTGCTGGGGTGTCGGTCAGGCGATGCGTCAGGCGTACGTCCTTCACACGGTCACCCAGCAACGTCTTTACCCGATCTATAAAGGATTCCAGTTGCTGCTCGGCGGCCTTTTGCTTCTCAGTATCGTCCGCCAGTTTGTCCAGCGATTCATCGGCTTTGCTCACTGACTGGAACGGCTTGCCATCGTACTCTGTCAGATAGCTCATCATCCATTCATCGATGCGGTCGGATAATAGCAATACTTCGATGCCTTTCTTGCGGAACAGCTCTAGATGTGGGCTACTCTTGGCGGCGGCATAGCTATCAGCAGTGATGTAGTAAATTTTATCTTGACCTTCCACCATACGGCCAACGTATTCTTCCAACGATACGGTTTGCGCCAAGCTATCGCTGTGGGTAGATGCGAAACGCAGCAGCTTGGCGATCGCTTCTTGATTGCCGTTGTCTTCCGCTGGTCCTTCCTTCATTACTAGTCCGAACTGTTGCCAGAATTTCTGATAGCTTTCAGTATCGTCCTTTGCCAGTTTTTCCAGCATCTGAAGTACACGCTTGGTCAGTGCGCCACGCAGGCTTTGGGTTATGCGGCTATCTTGCAGAATTTCACGCGATACATTTAGTGGCAGATCATTGGAGTCTATCAGGCCGCGTACGAAGCGCAGGTAGTTCGGCATAAACTGTTCAGCATCGTCCATGATAAACACACGCTGGACGTACAGCTTCAGGCCATGTTTATGATCGCGATTCCACATATCCCACGGTGCCTGAGCTGGGATATACAGCAGGCTGGTATACTCCTGCTTGCCTTCCACCCGGTTAAGACTCCAGATCGAAGGATCAGTGAAGTCATGTGCGATATGCTTGTAAAACTCTTTGTACTCTTCATCGGTGATATCAGCCTTGTTACGCTTCCACAGAGCCTGCGCCTTGTTGATCTTTTCCCAAGTGATGGTGCCGTCTGCTTCGTTTTTGCTCTCAATTTCCACCGGCAGCGCGATGTGATCGGAGTATTTGCCGATCACCGATCGCAAACGCCAGGCGTCAAGATACTCATCTTTACCTTCACGCAGATGCAGAGTGACATCAGTGCCGTGGGTCTCTTTAGTAATGTCAGCGATAGTGTAGTCGCCCTCCCCTGTGGACTCCCAGAACACGCCTTCATCGGCGGGGGCACCTGCGGAACGGCTACGCACTGTCACTTTGTCTGCCACAATGAACGCGGAATAGAAACCGACACCAAACTGACCAATTAGTTGGCTGTCTTTAGCCTGGTCGGAAACGATAGAATCAAGGAAAGACTTAGTGCCTGATTTGGCAATGGTGCCAAGGTTCTCGATAACTTCTTCACGGCTCATGCCAATGCCGTTATCAGAGAGGGTCAGTGTACGCTGCTCTTTATCAAAAGATAGGCGCACACGTAGTTTACCATCACCTTCATACAGCTCAGGCGCGGATAATGCGTGGAAACGCAGTTTGTCAGCAGCATCCGAGGCGTTAGAGATCAACTCGCGCAAAAAAATCTCTTTATTAGAGTACAGAGAATTAATCATCAAATTAAGCAGTTGCTTTACTTCAGACTGGAACCCACGGGTTTCTTGACCTTTCATATTCATTGATTACCTCAAAAGACAATGATTAGCAAAAGCACACAATAGTGTGTATTAAGTGGGGATCAGGGCAATGTTTTTCAAGCGACTAGCGGGAAATTTTTGCATAATAGCTGACGGAGCCGAATGGCTATATCAGGGGAACCTGATAGCATGATAACCGGCGCAGAGAATGCGACAGCGATGGTGCCATCGACGATCCTAATTGCCACCTACCGGCACGCCGTGAGCGATGCGGCTAGCTGGCACGCCATATTGTCCGCACATCTCGGCGATGTAGTTGGCGGTGGTCTACTCTTTCCACTGTTTGGTTGGTGGCACGGATGATTTCAGTAATGCGTTCCTTCTCCATCCGTTGCCCCAAACGATCAAGGCAACTATCACTAGGGCTGATAACATCCAGCGGTGACAGGCGCCCCATCAACACAAAGTAGCGTCCGGCTAACTGTCTAGTCTGTTCAATGGCGTGAATATCAGCCAGAGTCTCCACCACGCAAATCTGGCCATTTTGCTGACGGCGTGGATTGGCGCAAATGGTGCAAATATATTGCTCGGTGGAAATACGGCAGTCGGCACAGTGGCCTATTTCCGACATGACACTCATCACTGCTTCTGCCCCAGAAGCATACCGCCGCTACGATCGCGTTGTAGCAGTTGGAACTCCATGCGCTGCGCTGATTTTAGGACCACGCCAGGCAGGCAGCGCAGCGCCTCCATCAATAATTTAAGCAGCGGGCTGGTTTGCATCAGAACGGCATCTTGAAGCCAGGCGGCAACTGCATGCCATTGGACACGGACGCCATCTTCTCTTTCTGGGTTTCTTCAATACGGCGCGCTGCATCGTTAAAGGCAGCGGCGATCAGGTCTTCTAGCATTTCTTTGTCGTCTTCCATCAGGCTTGGATCGATCTCCACACGAAGGCAGTTATGCGCACCGTTGATGGTCACTTTCACCAGACCTGCGCCAGATTCCCCCGTCGTTTCTAATTTGGCGACCTCTTCCTGCATTTGCTGCATTTTTTCCTGTATTTGTTGGGCTTGCTTCATCAGATTGCCCAAACCGCCTTTACCAAACATAGTCGTCTCTCGTCACTTAGACTGCACACAGTACGCAGCGTTTACGTTTAAATAGGGCGAATACTGTCTTCATCCAGTTCCGCGTCAAAAAAGCGGCGCAGCGTCTGAATATGGGTATCCGCAACGATGGACTGGCGAACCTGCGCCAGTTTTTCTTCATAAATGGCTTGCCGCCATTCCAGCGGAGTCCGTTCCGCCGAATTATCATCTACCACCACGCTCAGTTCGACCGGGCGGCCATATAGTTCGCTGAGCGCGTCAGCCAGTATCTTCTGCGCCGAGGACGAATTCAGGTGACATTGCGCAGACCGCAGGTGAAGACAAATGTTGCCCGCTTCCTGTTGCTTCTTAAAGGCATTCAACGTCAACTGCTGCACCAAATTTGGCAGCTTCAGCTTAGCAATTTCCGCTGCCCAGGCATCACGCTCAAGCGACTCCAACACCAGCTTGGCCGACAGTTCCGGAGTTTTCTCATGCTCCAGCGCTGTGCGTAGCTCCTTGGGCGTCATCAGCACCGTCGGCGCTACCGCTGGTTCGCCTGAAGCGCGCCAGCGGTAGGCTTCTGGCTTGACTGGTTTTCCAGGCACCATTTTTTCTGCCTGAAGCAGCTGACTCCGCTCAGTCACAGAAGCCAATCGCTCCAGCGCTGAGCTTGCCGACCGCGCTCTTCCTAGCGCTGCAGGTTCACGCTTTTTTGCTGTGGATGTTCCCTTCTGCCGCAGTTGACTACGCGCTTTTAACAACTTGGTGGTGGCATCAGGTAAATTCGGCTGTTGGTTATTTTGCGGTACAGCACCTTGGCCTAATGGCGGTGGTACATCCTGAGATTGTGGCTCTTGCATTGGCTGCCTTATCTGCACGGGCTCGCTTTGCAGCTCAGCGATTAGCGCTTTGGGGTGGAACGCTAGCGCACGCAGCAGGGTCATTTCAACCCCCATGCGGCGATCTGGCGCGTAGGCCAGCTCTTTACGCCCCACCAGCAGTGTCTGGTAATAAAGTTGCACGTCTGCGGGCGGCAAGGTGCGTGCTAGCTCACTCAACCTATGTTCAAGGGCGGCGTACTGGTTATCAAACATCGCAGGCAGCAATTGCACCATTGCAATGCGATGCAACAGTGCTAGCGTCTCCACCAGCAGGCTTTCCCAGTCCACGCCTCGCGCTGAGGACTGCGCAACCTGCGCCATTACCTTCTCACCGTCAGCGCTGGCTAGCGCTTCTAGGATCGCTAATGGCTGTTCGTCATCAAGCGTACCGAGCATTTGGCTGACGGTGGAAGCAGTAACCTGCCCATGCCCCATAGCGATCGCCTGGTCTGTTAGGCTGAGCGCATCGCGCATACTGCCATCAGCAGCGCGCGCCAACAATTGTAACGCACGGGCATTGCTAGTGATTTTCTCCGCAATCAGAACGCTTTGTAGCTGATTGCGGATCTGTTCGATATCCAGCGCTTTGAGATGGAACTGTAAGCAGCGGGAAAGAATAGTGACAGGTAATTTCTGCGGATCGGTGGTAGCCAGCAGGAACTTGACGTGCGCAGGCGGCTCTTCCAGTGTTTTCAACAAGGCGTTAAAACTGTGGCGTGAGAGCATGTGTACTTCGTCGATCAGGTAAATTTTGAAGCGACCACGGGCTGGCGCGTACTGGGCGTTATCCAGCAGATCACGGGTATCCTCCACTTTGGTTTTGGACGCGGCGTCGATCTCGATCAGATCGAAAAAATGCCCCTGCTCAATCTCACGGCAGTTAGTGCATTGACCGCACGGCGTAGCAGTGATGCAAGCTTCACAATTCAGCCCTTTAGCCAGCAGGCGCGCAATAGTGGTCTTACCCACACCACGCGTGCCTGAGAACAAATAGGCATGATGAATGCGCCCCAGCGAAAGGCCGTTAGCCAGTGCAGTCAGGACATGTTCTTGCCCGACAACATCTGCAAACGTTTGAGGACGCCACTTACGGGCAAGAACCTGATAGCTCATTAATACCAAAGAAGTCGAGTGATCTGGAGAACTATGCTAACACAGCCCCACATCGATCCGCGAGGCTGTTGTGGTAATGGGGTAATACAGATTAATGACCAGCGAAATTGATCAAGCTGTAACATTTGATACCCAGTGTGTTCAAACGCAATTCACCGCCCAGATCTGGCAGGTTAATCACAAAAGCCGAATTTTTTACTTCTCCATCCAGACGGCGAATAAGCTTGACGGTAGCAGCAACGGTTCCGCCGGTCGCTAACAGGTCGTCAATCACCAGTACCTTGTCACCTGCGGAAATGGCATCGGTATGGATTTCCAACTGATTAGTGCTGTACTCCAGCTCGTAGCTTTCACTGAGGGTGGTTCGCGGCAGTTTGCCATGTTTGCGCACCGGCACAAACCCGACACCCAATGCTAGAGCAACAGGCGCGCCGAACAGGAAACCACGCGATTCGGTACCAACTACTTTAGTTACATTTGCTGTACGATAATGCTCAGACAGCAGTTCAATGCTTGCGGCATAAGCCAGGGGGTTTTCCAGAAGGCTGGTAACATCACGGAACAAAATGCCCTGCTTGGGGTAATCCGGAATGGTTTTGATACTGTCTTTAAAAAGCTGAAATTGCTGCGCTGTCGCGGTCATAATCGTTGCCTGATTGAGACTACCTAAAAACGGGTACACAGGTTGCTAAAATTTCCGCACTACCCTAAATACCTGCGCCAAATAGTAGATCACTGAAGAAACTAAATCCGGTTTGAGAGGTCTGATCAATCGCTAAAAATAACAACTCCTCATAACCAGATTGAGTTATGCCGATCATAGCACCCATCCCCTGACATAAACGACTTCAGATGCAAAAATTATCCAGAAAACACCAGATAAAAATTATGCCAGACGCCTTATCTCCACGGTGTAACAGCTTTGTTGAATAAATCGAACATTTGGCCCGCACGAAAATCAGATAACTCTCCTTCGGTCAAAATAGCAACATGGCGTGGCCAAGCAAAAGTTCAAGATCACCAACTGGAAGGCTTACAGCAACGCCTTTATTACTCGGGATTTACTCACTTTATGGTTGGATGAAACGTCACTTCACGCCTGGTACTGCTAGGCAACACCTTCTCTGAGTGGTCGCCTACAACATTATTCAAATATGGCAATGACCAGCGCATTGATGCTGAAACGGATTTTTAACCTGACACTTAGCGCTCTCCAGGGCTTCTTCGACTACATTTTCATACTGATTAAAGTGCCGTTGAAATGCCCGGACTACACCTGCATCAGTAAACGGAAAAAATCTATCAATGTCCCGTTTAAAACCCCAACGCTGGGTAAAATTGTGCACTTTGTTATCGACTTACCGCCCTAAAGCGGAGCCCGTTATTGGTCGTCAGACTATGCAGACCGAAATCAAGCGGTGGAAAACCAGCGCCTTAACGGAAACAACACACGGTGGAAAAGTATGATAGGCTACCATTGACGTTTTTGGTGGTCACATGTCGCTGCGAGGTTATGCTTAGCAAGCTGTAGAGGCTATGGCCATGATCTGTGCATTAAACAAGATGATGCACATTCAAGGAACTATTTATTCCAAATCCGATGTATTTAACAAAGCCATTCAAGATGTAAAAATGAACAAAATATAGGTGATCAGCGGGCTGTATCTACTGCGCCCGCAGCGGTATGTTATAACCGAGTGGCAGCTTTCATAGCGCTGACAAAATTCGCCACCTTAGCCAGAATCTCTATCGGATTAGCATGATTCTGCGCGATAATCTTAACGATCGCCGAACCAGAAATCGTGCCGACTGCACCGGACCGCAATGCACTCTTTACTTGGGTAGGGTCGGAGATACCAAAGCCCTGGAGCGGCGGTGCCGCGTGGTATTCTCGCAGCTTGTTGATCAAATTGATCAGATTATGCTGTGGCAGTTGGGAGCGACTTTCAGTGCCAGTGACGCCAGCACGCGACAGTAGGTAAGTGTAGCCACGACCATGGGAAGAAATTTTACGCAGCAAATCGTCATCGGCGTTTGGCGGGCAGATAAATATCGGCGCAATTCTGTGCCTTGCTGCGGCGGCACGGAATGGTGCCGATTCTTCAAACGGCACATCAGCAATCAGCACTGAGTCGACGTCCACATCAGCACAGCGTTGATAAAACACATCAATTCCATTATGGAACACTAGATTGGCGTACATCAGCAGCCCGATCGGAAGGGACGGATGTTTCTGGCGAATCTCCGTCAGTAGTTCGAAACACTGGTTTGGTGTGACGCCGACCGCAAACGCACGCAGCGAAGCGCCCTGAATCACTGGGCCATCGGCTAGTGGATCGGAGAAGGGGATGCCTAGTTCTAACGCATCTGCTCCGGATTCGATCAGTGTATCGATAATCTGTAATGATAGCGCCGGGTTAGGATCGCCCAGCGTGACAAACGGCACGAACGCACCTTCCTTATTACTTTCTAGGTGTTTAAATAGTGTCTGATAACGCTCCATCAGATTTCTCCCCGTGCTTTCAGAATGTCGTGAATTGTAAATATATCCTTATCGCCGCGGCCGGACAGATTGACCACCAGAATCTGCTCTTTCTGCGGTGTTTCATGGATCATTTTCATCGCCTGAGCCAGTGCGTGAGAAGATTCAAGAGCTGGAATAATGCCTTCACGGAGCGACAGTGCCTTGAACGCGTCCAACGCTTCATCATCGGTGATCGAGACGTAATGCGCACGGCCAATATTGTTCAGATAAGCATGCTGTGGCCCGACAGAAGGAAAATCTAACCCAGCCGAGATTGAGTAAGACTCCTCAATCTGACCATCTGAGGTCTGCATCATCGGTGCTTTCATACCAAAGTAAATGCCGACATAGCCGTGCTTTAGCGGTGCGCCGTGCTGGCCGGTTTCAATCCCCAGCCCGGCGGGTTCCACACCGATTAGAGCCACGCTGGCGTCGTCGATAAAGTCAGCAAACATGCCGATGGCATTGGAGCCGCCACCGACGCAAGCCAGCACTGCGTCCGGCAGCCGGCCTTCGCGCTCTAGCATTTGCGCTTTGGTTTCTTCGCCGATCATGCGTTGGAATTCACGCACTATAGTCGGGTAGGGATGAGGCCCCGCAGCGGTTCCCAGCATATAGTGCGCTTTCTCATAGCTACCCGACCAGTCTCGCAGCGCTTCATTACATGCATCTTTCAGGGTAGCAGATCCGCTGTGCACAGGGAGCACCTCTGCACCCATCAAACGCATGCGGAATAAATTCGGCGACTGACGTTCAATGTCTTTGGCCCCCATATAGATACGGCACTTTAGGCCTAGTAGTGCGCAGGCCAGAGACGAAGCTACGCCATGCTGGCCAGCACCGGTTTCTGCTATGATTTCTGTTTTGCCCATCCGCTTGGCCAGCAGCGCCTGACCTAACACCTGGTTGGTTTTGTGCGAACCGCCGTGCAGCAGATCCTCACGTTTTAGGTAAAGTTTAGTTTTACTGCCAGAAGTGAGGCTTTTACACAGCGTCAGCGCTGTTGGACGTCCAGCGTAGTTCTTTAATAAATCGATGAATTCATCCTGAAACTCAGGGTCGCGTTGGGCGCTGACGAAGGCTTCTTCCAGATGTTTTAAGGCTGGCATCAAGATTTGCGGTACGTATTGACCACCAAATTCACCGAAGTAGGGGTTGAGCAGCGTCATTATAATTCCTGTTCTTATCCGTTAATGATATTCTCATTCAGTAGGCGCGCAGGGTCTGGAATACCGTAGTTAAACTGATTGCATCTTTAATTCCAGGCTGGATTTCGACCCCGGAGTTAAAGTCCAAACCAGCTCCGCCGAGTTTGGCAGCCTCGATGCAGTTGTCCGCGCCCAAGCCGCCAGCCAGCATGACATTACTGAGATCTTTCCCCTGCAATACCGACCAATCAAAGCAATGGCCGGTGCCTCCAGCACCATTATCCAGCAAAAAGCGATCGACCTGCTGAAGATCGCGCGCCGGTAACAAATCTTTTACGCTCAGTGCCTTCCAGATTTGACAGCAATCAGGTAGAAGAAGTCGTAGGGAGTTGATATAAGCCTGGTCTTCAAATCCATGCAACTGTACTGCTTGCAGGCTAAGGTATTCGGCAGTTTGCGCCACAGTCGTCACCTGCTCATCACAGAAAACGCCAACATATTTCAGCGGTCCGCCTGAAATCACTTCGCGGGCGCGGTTGGCCGCCACGTAGCGCGCTGAACGACTAACAAAAATCAAACCGCCATAGATAGCACCGGCCTGGTAAGCGGCGGCGGCATCTTGGGGGCGCGTTAAACCACAAACTTTGTTGTCCCCCATAATGACTCGGCGTACGGCGGCGCGCAGATTGGTTTCCGCCATTAGTGCACTACCGATCAGAAAACCGTGAGCATAGTGGCTCAATTCGCGGATCTGGCTGTATTGTTTGATACCAGACTCACTGATTATCGTTACCCCAGGTAGTACACGCGGTGCCAGTTGGCGGGTGCGTCCAAGGTCAATGCTTAAGTCGCGCAGATCGCGGTTATTAATGCCAACCACCTGTGCTCCCAGTGCCATCGCCCGTTGCAGCTCTTCTTCGCTGATCACTTCAGTCAATACGCCCATCTTGAGGCGATGAGCCACCGCCGCCAACTGGCGGTACTGCTCGTCACTCAGCACCGATAGCATCAATAGAACGGCATCAGCCTGGTAGAAGCGTGCCAGATAGATCTGGTAAGGGTCGATAATAAAATCTTTACACAATACTGGCTGCGTTACCTTTTTGCTAACCAATGGCAGAAAATCGACACGACCTTGGAAGTATTTCTCATCGGTCAGCACCGAAATGGCAGAAGCAAAATCCTTATAGGCTAAGGCGATGTCCACAGGATCGAAGTTTTCGCGGATCAGTCCTTTGGAAGGTGAAGCTTTCTTACATTCCAGAATAAATGCTGGTCTGGTTCCTTGCAGCGCCTGATAGAAGTTACGCTCACTCGGCACAATTTTATGCTGGAAGTTGGTCAGCGGCTGTTTTTGCTGTCGTGCTACAACCCATTGTGCCTTGTCACCAACAATCTTGCTTAGTATGGTTTCCTGCATTATTTATCCTCTTGCAGCCAGTGCGGTAACACGCGCATAAGCCTGCCCGCTGTGAATCACATCCAATGCTCGTTGCGCATTTTGGCGCAGGTCTTCATGCCCGAATAACTTTAACAGCAACGCGACGTTAGCGGCTACTGCTGTGGCATGCGCCAGGTCGCCTGTACCTTGTAATAACCGCTTTACAATGTCACGGTTCTCTTCCGGTGTGCTGCCAAGTAACGCTTCTAGTGGGTGACTTTTCAGCCCGAAAGATTGCGGCGTCAGTAGGTAGCGGGCAATGTCACCGTCTTTGAGTTCAGCAACTTGGGTGGTGGTGTGGATCGCCACTTCATCCATACCACCGCCATGCACCACTGCCGCACGTTTATAGCCCAACATACGCAAGGTTTCGGCGATTGGTAGCACCAGATCTGGGCTGTAGACACCGATTAACGCCAGTGGCGGTCGTGCCGGGTTAATCAATGGCCCTAGCACGTTGAATAATGTGCTAGTCTTTAATTGCTGTCGAACTAGCATCGCATGGCGAAAACCGCTGTGGTACTGTGGTGCGAACAGGAAGCAAATACCGAGATCGTCTAGCGCTTTACGCGCCTCTTGCGCATGCAGATCTAGACGGATGCCGAATGCTGCTAGCAAATCGGAAGAGCCGGAATGGCTGGAAACGCTGCGGTTACCGTGCTTGGCGATTTTTGCTCCGCAGGCCGCCGCGACAAAGGCACTGGCAGTAGAAATATTGATGCTATTAGTGCCATCGCCACCAGTGCCGACAATATCAGCAAAAGGATAATTCGGGCGCGGGAATGACTGAGCGTCAGCCAGCATAGCTCTGGCGGCGCCGGCGATCTCGTCTGGGTGTTCGCCGCGGATCTTCATGCTGATCAACGCTGCGGCCAACTGGCTTGGCTCCAACTTGCCACGCAAGATAGAGCTGAATAGTTGCTGGCTTTCCTGTTGGTTCATCGACTCGGCGCGGTACAGTTTTTCTAAAATAAGTTGCATCGTTGTTTTCCTTATTACTTCGCCAGCGCCCAAGCCAAGGTCTGCTGAAGCAGGCGTGCGCCCTGCATAGTCAGGATCGATTCAGGGTGAAACTGGAAACCACATACGCGATGTCGATCATTACGCACCGCCATCACCATTTCACCAAAACGTGCGTTGATAGTGAGTTCGGCAGGGATATTGCTGCCAACTAGCGAGTGATAACGCGCTACCGACAATGGATTGGCTATGCCAGCGAACATGCCCTCATTATCGTGGCTAATCGCCGACGCTTTGCCATGTAAAATCTCGTCCGCCTGAACAATATGGCCGCCGTAGGCTTCCACAATAGCCTGGTGGCCGAGGCAGATGCCAACAATTGGCAGTTTGCCGCGTAGGCATTTCAGCAATTCTGGCATGCATCCAGCATCGGCAGGCGTGCCTGGCCCTGGCGATAGCATCAGCACGGGCTGTTCCGTCTGCTGCAAGCGCTGGATAATCAACTCAGCAGCAATATGATTGCGGTAAATCACCACCTGATGGCCGTTGGAGCGCAATTGATCGACCAGATTGTAAGTAAAGGAATCAATATTATCGAGCAGTAAGATATCGGCCATTAGAACACCTCTCTGGCGTGATGCGCACTGGCGATGGCGCGTAACACTGCACGGGCCTTGTTACGAGTCTCATCAGCTTCTGCCTGAGGAACAGAAGCCAGTACTACACCAGCCCCCGCTTGCACCGTAGCAATGCCATCTTCAACATAGGCGGAACGAATGACAATACAAGTGTCCAGATCGCCGTTGGCGGTGAAATAGCCTACCGCACCGCCGTAGCTACCACGTCGTGAACCTTCGGATGCAGCGATCAGTTGCATCGCGCGCACTTTCGGCGCGCCACTCAAGGTGCCCATGTTCATACAGGCTTGATAAGCATGTAGCGCGTCAAGATCGGTGCGCAGTGTGCCGACAACCCGCGATACCAGATGCATAACGAACGAGTAGCGATCAACCTGGGTCAGGTCTGCCATATAGCGGCTACCCACTCGGCAGATGCGAGCCATATCATTGCGCGCCAGATCAACCAGCATCAAGTGTTCGGACATTTCCTTATCATCGGTCCGCATTTCCAACTCAATTCGGCTATCGAGATCCAAATCTAGCGAGCCGTCGGCCCGGTATCCACGCGGGCGGGTGCCAGCGATCGGGTAGATCTCAAGCTGGCGGGTACTGGCACTGTATTTCAGCGCGCTTTCCGGTGAAGCGCCGAACAGAGTGAATTCATGATCCTGCATAAAAAACATGTACGGGCTGGGGTTGTTATCCTTCAGCGTCTTATAAGCCGCCAGCGGTGTCGGGCAGGGCAGAGAGAAACGGCGCGATGGCACCACCTGGAAGATTTCGCCTTGGCGAATTGCTTCCTGTAACCCGCTGACTAGCGCGCAGTATTCTTCATCGGTTTGGTTGCAGCCTAGTTGTATGTTCTCTAGCCTCTGGTGCGGAATCGGCTGCTGCGCGTGCGTTAATTGAGCCTGAAACTGTTCCAGTCGTTGTTGCAAACGTTGCTCTTCTATATGGTCTGTGGTGAACACGCTGGCTTGTAAGTGGGCAGAAATGTGCTGGTGATCTAACACCAGCAACGTTTCCACCAGGTAAAAGCAAAAATCCGGGCAGCGTTGATCCTGGCGCAGCTCTGGCAAATCTTCGAAACCGGCAACTAGATCGTAGGAGAACAGGCCACCCAGCATCACGGCTTCGCGCTCATCTGCCGGGGAGTCTACCAGTGTCAGCAGGGTGCGCAGAGCATCAAATACCGATAACGAACGCAGGCGGGCATCTTCATCCTGCACCGTATCGATCTGCGGGAAGGTCAATGCGCGGCAGTTGGGGCAAGCCTGAATAAGCACCTCGCTCGGCAGTGCTTCATCCAGTAGCGGTAGCAAGGCTGCACCGTTGGCCGTCAGCGCTTGCACTGTCACGTTACGGCCCTGCGCAGTTATACGTAAGGCGCTGTCGATTACTAGCAGACTTTGCAAGTTCTGTTTGCTAGTGACTTCAGCCGATTCTAGCAGCAGTGTGGCCGGACGTGCGCCACACAACTGGTGAAAAACAGTGGTGGAATCGCCCCGGTAGCTGGCTTGCACCTTCAGTAGTTTGAGCTGTGGTCTCTGGTTTATCATTAGGTTGTTCCAATCAAATGCTGCCCATAAAAAAGCCCGCATCAGCGCGAGCTTTGGAAATCTGCATTTTCGGATGACAGCTATGCGCGATTACCCGGCCCGTAAAAGGGAGGTGTGCCACCCGCGAAAAATAGAAGTCATTGGCTTTATCATTTTAGTACTCTCTGGTGATTTTCATCCTAATGAAATAGTTAACTATTTCATTAGGATGAAGTCAAACCTCTTTTGCATAACGTTTGGTCGTTCAACTCATCATCATGGCATAGGCCAGTGGAAGAATAGATTTCCGTCTTGATAACGATAGCGTGTATGATAGAAAAACAAGCCATTACCGGATACTTTGTTTTGAGAGATAGCAACCCTCAGCCCTCTGCTTTTATCCTATATGATCTTCACAGCCACACTACCGCCTCTGATGGCTACCTAACACCGGCACAATTGGTGCAGCGGGCGGTGGAGATGCGCGTCAGCGTATTGGCGATAACCGATCATGACACCACCGCTGGGTTGGCTGCCGCTGTTGCATTTATCGCCGAGCTGGCATTGCCGCTGCAATTGGTTAATGGGGTAGAAATCTCGACGCTGTGGCAAAACCACGAGATCCATATTGTCGGATTGGGTATCGATACCGCGTCTACAGCCATGGTGCACTTGTTGGCTAAACAGAGCGTGCGGCGCACACTACGGGCGCAGGAAATCGGCCTACGGCTAGAGAAAGCAAGCATTCAAGATGGTTATGCTGGCGCACAACGGTTAGCTGCTGGTGGGGCGGTAACCAGGGGACATTTTGCTCGTTATTTGGTGCAAATCGGCGTGGCTGACAATATGGCGCAGGTATTCAATAAATACCTCGCCAATGGCAAAACCGGCTATGTTGCGCCACAGTGGTGTAGCATAGAACGAACCATTGATGTAATTCATCAATCCGGTGGGCAGGCAGTGATAGCGCACCCAGGCCGCTATAATCTGACGGCGAAGTGGCTAAAACGCCTGTTGGCGTATTTCGCCGAGCAAGGTGGTGATGCAATGGAAGTCGCGCAATGTCAGCAAGCACCGCATGAGCGTTCGCAACTGGCGAAATATGCCCAGGATTATCGATTATTGGCATCGCAAGGCTCTGATTTTCATCAGCCATGTGCGTGGGTTGAGCTAGGCCGTAAGCTATGGCTGCCAGGTGGTGTCGAACCGGTATGGCGAGACTGGTCAAACAGTATGATTTAACTCGGCCAATGCCCCACATGCATTATCTTAGGAGCAAGTCATTAGTCAGCTTTTTTATATTCACCTGGATAGCCCTCAGCCGCGTCTAATGAATTTAACGATGGATGTGCTGCGCAAAGGTGGCGCAATCGTATATCCTACCTATTCCGGCTAGGTACTGGGCTGCATGCTGGAGGATACGACGGCGATGTCAAACGCATCTGCCACATTCTTCATATGTAGATAGCATCGCGTATCGTCTGATAAAAAACAATACGCCGTGCGGCTATACCTTTATCCTTAAAGCGACCAATGGTATTGCGCCTCCTGATGAACGATAGGCGCAATACCATTGGTCTGCGCGTGCCATCCAATCCGATCGCGTTGGCACTGTTGGCAGCACTGAATGAACCCATGATGTCTACCACACTGATGCTGCCAGGCAACAATTTTGCTGAGTCCGATCCGCAAGAGATCAGCGATCATCTGGGTAAACAGGTGGATCTAGTAGTTTACGGCGGCTTCCTAGGCCAACAACCAACCACAGTGGTTGACATGACTGAAGCGACGCCTGAAGTGGTGCGAGAAGGGGCCGGCGATCTTACGCTTTTTTGCTGAGATAAAAGTTTGTTGCGTTAATTATCATGATCGGTGATTAAATTAATTAACACCTTAATATTTTGTTTCATTCGGCTAAGAGCCGAAAAGGCGAAACGCAGTAAAAATCTGGTTGGTAACCAATTTAAACATCGCTTGAGCTGAGCTGCAGGCTGGAACCCCAGGGATGATGAGGATTAATCATCCTCAGGCGCGCTGAAACCGGTAAGTTTCAGGAGCCAGCGAGAAGAGCTAATGCACAAGAAACTTGAAGTATGAGAGTTTAGATAAAAATGGTACGTGGATTAAGTGTCTTTGAGTGACTTGAGCCAGTTTTAGGCAGCTAATATGTTTCCTGGAAAACATACAAAAATTTCAGAATCATTGGTCCTGCAGTTAGTGTAGAATAATTAACCAATTTGAATTATGTGTTATGTGTGAGTTTTTTTTAAAATATTTATATATTATATGGTTGTGGCAATTATAGCCTTAACTAGTGGAAAATTACATACGCTGATGCCTGTGAAGGCAACACTAGAGGTTGCTCAATGAGCGAGAAGTTACAGAAAGTTTTAGCGCGCGTGGGTCACGGTTCACGTCGTGTAATTGAAGCTATGATTAAAGCTGGCCGCGTAAGTGTCGATGGCAAGATAGCCAAATTAGGTGATCGCGTTGAGGTAAACACTGCGATGAAAATTCGTCTGGATGGTCATGTTGTCTCGGTCAAGGAATCTTCTGAAGAGGCAGTTTGCCGTGTATTGGCCTATTATAAGCCGGAAGGCGAGATTTGCACCCACAGCGATCCCGAAGGCCGTACAACAGTGTTCGACCGCCTGCCTAAGCTGCGTGGTTCACGTTGGGTGGCAGTAGGGCGTCTGGATGTCAACACCTCCGGCCTGTTGTTGTTCACCACCGATGGTGAGTTAGCTAACAGCCTGATGCACCCAAGCCGAGAAGTTGAACGCGAATACGCGGTGCGCGTGTTTGGTCAGATCGACGATGACAACGTGAAGCAGTTAAAGAAGGGCGTACAGTTGGAAGATGGCCCAGCTGCCTTCCATACCATCGACTTTCAAGGGGGTAAAGGTTTGAACCAGTGGTATAACGTCACCCTTACCGAAGGCCGCAACCGTGAGGTACGTCGTCTCTGGGAAGCGGTTGGCGTACAGGTCAGCCGACTAATCCGTGTACGCTACGGCGATATTGCATTGCCCAAAGGGCTACCGCGTGGCGGTTGGGCTGAGCTGGATCTGAATGCGATTAACTATCTACGCGCGCTGGTTGGCCTGAACCCGGAAAAGGTCAGCAAAATGCCAGTAGAGCGTGAACGCCGCCGCATAAAAGCCAATCAGATCCGCCGTGCTGTCAAACGTCATATCCAGGTAACCGGTAGCAGCAGTCACCGCAATGCGCCAGGTAGCAAATCTGGCAGACCAAGCAAGCGCCGGTAATTTTTAAGCAACTTCATTATCGGCAAGACATCCGCCAGTTCCTGATAATATCTACTTGTGGTGTTCTTCAGCCAAGTCATCGTACCTTTATTATACAATGGAACCCGGTTTGCGATGCGGTTGGGCATCAAAAGTCATACCAGTTTTAAAACGGCTGTCATCCCCCCTCATATAGAGGTACAGTGGCATGATATCGGCGGGTGTTTTCAGCTCTTTGCTGTCTCCGTGTGGGAAGGCGGTATCACGCATTTTGCTGCGATTCCCTCCTGGATTGATGCAGTTTACCAGAAGATTACGGCTCCTGTACTCGTCTGCCAGTACCTGCATGAAGATACCTTCAGTTGATACCTTCAGTTGCGAATTTGGACACCGCATAAGCCCCCAGCCCCCTAGTTAGCGCGACCGGTACTGCCTACGCTGGAACTAGTAAACACCAGCGACCCGGCGTGTGATAATCTTATTAGCAGTGGTAGTAGAACCTGCGTTAGCATTACGGTAACGTTGAGGTTGACGTGTATCACTTTCAGCCACATGGTCATCGACAGCTCAATCATCAGCGAGATATCTCCCAAAGCCGGGGGATCTGTGCTGTCAGCTCGTCTACAACCTGTTGGTATTGTCCTGGCGTAGTATGTAGCAAATCCAGGGTCAAGATATAATCTGGTAGGCTACCCATTGCGGAAATCTATGTCTGAACCGCCTGTAATTTGCTCTAGGTACGTCCTAATAGCACCAACTGAGCACCGTTTCGGTGCTCAGTTGGTGCCGCTTCACGGCCGATACTGGATGGTTTACAACAACGCCCTTATAACTCGTTGTTCACTCACTTTCTGGGTAAATAAAACGGCACTTCACGCCTGGTACTGCGAGGCAAAACCTTCTCTTCCGGTGCTATCGAGGTGACAAATCCACTCCTGTACTTGCTGAATTTTAAAGGTAGCATGAATGCTCATGAAGTTACTTCGCTGCGTATTTATCTTTATATTGGTATTTAGCAGGACCATGTCGCACGCTTTTCTTTACCCGCTGCTTTAGGAGATCTCGGCGGTGCTTGCGGTAGCTTCCACGCAAGATGAAATTCTACTAAGTCTAGAAAGCCCTCGCAGTTTTGTGCATGGCTATGGTCTGGCGGCTTCTCAGTTAGAACCCTTGCGTAACGGTGTGATCCGCATGAAGGTAGCAGTCGCTAAGGTGGCGGCCATTGGGAGTTATATAATGGCCCGTGTGGCTGATCGCATTGTAGAGGCCCCCTTTGCTGTAATCGGTTCAATCGGAGTGTTAGCGCAAATCCCAAACTTCCACCGCTTGTTGAAAAAGAACGATATCAACATTGAGCTATATACAGATGGGCAATTCAAACGCACGCTGACGCTGTTTGGTGAGAATAGCGAATAGGGCCGCGAGAAGTTCCGATCGAATCTAAACAAGACTCATGAACTGTTAAAACAGTTCGTGCACCAGCAGCAAACATCGTTTGATATCGTCAGCTTTTCCGCTGGTGAACACTGGTTAGGCACCCAGGCAAAAGAGAAAGTAATTATCAATGCGATCGGCACCAGCGACGATCTCCTGATTGCAGAGATCGATAGCTACAAAGTGATATCTGTACGCTATACGCGCCGCAAACTCCTGGTGGATCGCTTCACCGCTAGTGTCGCCTAGCGTGTAGATCGTCTAATACTGTGATAGTGGCAATGATGGGATAAAAAACCGTTTTGAATGTGATTATTAAATTCATTCTGGTAGCTTGCCCATTTTTTATTTCTGAGAAAAGCCGCAGGGATGATATTTAAACATATTAAGAGCCTATTACAGTTAATAGCCTATTCCATCAGGCGTATATTGTTACATTCAGTTTGGACACGGACAGCGAGAAACACACGTAGCTTAAATGAAGATGTGAGTATAGTGAGCATTGCCCAGGGCCAAGATGGCAAAAGTTAGCTTGGTGGGATAGGTTCTAAATACTTCTGTGGGTTTTTCTTAGGCAACCGAGCCTGGTCTAAAAGAATCTGCCGTAAGAAATTAATGCGCTTTTTATAAGGTACAGTGTGTTATTTTGCGGCATTGGGTAGGATTTTTATTTACATGATGATTAAATTTTGTACAACCATACGGCCAAAAATATGTTGATCTCTTTCTTGATTTCCGCAATATAAAAAAGAGACACGATTGCTGTTGTATGGCGAGATAAAAGGCTTTCTTCTAGCTAGAAATTATAAATTTAGGTAAAGGTAAATATGGGTAAAGCTCTTGTAATAGTTGAGTCCCCGGCAAAAGTCAAAACTATTAATAAATATTTAGGAAATGGCTATGTGGTGAAGTCCAGCGTTGGCCATATCCGTGATTTGCCCACCAGTGGCTTAGCAAGCAAAAAAAGCACTGATTTAGCCATAGAGCAAGCCAAAAAGAAAGTTAAGAAAGATGAGAAGACGGCGCTGGTTAATCGTATGGGAGTCGATCCTTACCACGGCTGGAAAGCGTATTATGAAATCCTGCCTGGTAAAGAAAAAGTAGTTGCTGAATTAAAATCGTTAGCGGAAAAAGCCGAGCATATTTATCTCGCCACCGACCTTGATCGTGAAGGGGAAGCCATTGCCTGGCATCTACGAGAAGTGATAGGTGGGGACGACAAGCGTTTTAGCCGTGTGGTGTTTAACGAAATCACTAAAAACGCGATCCAGCAGGCATTCAAACATCCTGGCGAATTGAATATTAACCGCGTCAATGCACAGCAGGCGCGCCGCTTTATGGATCGCGTAGTAGGTTACATGATCTCTCCACTGCTGTGGAAGAAAATCGCCCGAGGCTTGTCTGCCGGGCGAGTTCAGTCGGTAGCTGTGCGATTAGTGGTTGAACGTGAGCGCGATATCAAGGCATTCGTACCCGAAGAATACTGGGAACTGCACGCTGATCTGTTGGCGGAGAGTAACACTGCGTTACAGATAGCAGTGACACATGCCCATGATAAACCCTTCAAGCCGGTCAATCACCAAGAAACCCACGCCGCTATCAAGCTGCTGGAGCAGGCACGATATACCGTATTAGATCGTGAAGACAAACCAACCAGCAGCAAGCCTGGCGCACCGTTCATTACTTCCACCTTACAACAAGCCGCTAGCACTCGCCTGGGATTTGGTGTGAAGAAAACCATGATTATGGCTCAGCGGTTATATGAATCAGGGTACATTACCTATATGCGAACTGATTCCACCAACCTGAGCAAAGATGCACTCACCATGGTGCGTGGCTACATCGGTGACAATTTTGGTACTAAGTATCTGCCAAAAGAACCGAATCAGTACAGCAGCAAGGAAAATTCACAGGAAGCACATGAGGCTATCCGTCCTTCAGACGTCGACGCGACTAGCGAGCAGTTGAAAGATATGGAAGCAGATGCGCAGAAGCTGTATCAGTTGATCTGGCGTCAATTTGTCGCCTGTCAGATGACGCCGGCGCAGTATGATTCCACCACGTTGGCGGTTAAGGCGGGTGATTACCAGCTACGCGCTAAGGGTCGCACTCTGCGCTTCGATGGTTGGACTAAGGTACTGCCTGCGCTGCGCAAGGGCGATGAAGACCGTACACTGCCGTTTATTGAAGTTGGCAGCGAGTTGGATCTGCAAAAATTGATTCCAAGCCAACACTTTACCAAACCGCCAGCGCGTTACAGCGAAGCCTCATTGGTCAAAGAACTGGAAAAACGTGGCATTGGTCGTCCGTCGACCTACGCGTCGATCATTTCTACCATTCAGGATCGTGGCTATGTGCGGGTAGAAAGCGGCCGTTTTTACGCGGATAAAATGGGCGAGATCGTAACTGACCGGTTATTAGAGAACTTCTGTGGATTGATGAATTATGATTTCACCGCCCGCATGGAATATGGGTTGGATCAGGTTGCTAATAATCACGCCGAGTGGAAAGTGATACTGGATAAATTTTTCGCCGATTTCAGCGAACAGTTAGAAACAGCAGAGAAAGTACCAGAAGAGGGTGGCATGCGCCAGAACCAAATGGTGATGACAAACATTGACTGCCCAACCTGTAGCCGCAAAATGGGTATCAAAACTGCCAGTACCGGCGTGTTCCTCGGTTGCTCCGGTTATAGGCTGCCACCGAAGGAACGCTGCAAAACCACCATAAACTTAGTGCCGGAAGCAGAAGTACTCAATATTCTCGAAGGGGATGAAGCGGAAACCAACGCGTTACGTGCCCGTGGCCGTTGCCATAAATGCGGAATAGCGATGGACAGCTACTTGATCGACAATCAACGTAAGCTGCATGTCTGTGGCAACAACCAGTCGTGTAATGGTTATGAGATTGAAGAGGGAGAGTTCCGCCTCAAAGGTTATGATGGCCCGGTGGTTGAGTGCGACAGGTGTGGTTCTGAAATGCACCTAAAAATGGGGCGTTTTGGTAAGTACATGGGTTGTACTAATAATAACTGCAAAAATACCCGTAAGGTCCTGAGAAACGGCGATGTTGCACCACCGAAGGAGGATCCCGTTCCATTGCCGGAAATACCGTGCGAGAAATCTGACGCTTACTTCGTCCTGCGCGATGGGGCAGCTGGCATATTCCTAGCGGCTAACACCTTCCCTAAATCGCGTGAAACCCGCGCGCCGCTGGTGGAAGAACTAGTTCGCTTTAAGGATCGCCTAGCGGAGAAACTCCGTTATCTGACGGATGCGCCAGTAGCCGATAGTGCGGGTAATAAAACGCTAGTGCGTTTTAAACGCAAGACTAAACAGCAATATGTTACTTCGGAGAAAGACGGCAATGCGACCGGCTGGTCTGCCTTCTATGTGGACGGCAAATGGGTGGAAGGCAAAAAGTAAATTTTTAGCTTGGATCTACCAACAAAAAAACCAGCCCATGTGGCTAATGCTGATCATTTAATGATCAACTAAACGATCCGTTGGCTGGTATAAAAATGTTGTGGGCGACCAGGCAGAGAAGGTTTTGCCTCGCAGTACCAGGGGTAAAGTGCCGTTTCATCCACCCAGAAAGTGAGTGAACCCCGAGTGATAAGGGCGTTGTTGTAAGCCAACCAGTTAGTGATCTTAAACTGTTGATGGACAACGCCATCTCGCTATTTTGATATAAGGAGAATCATCTGATTCTGGTGACGTGATAAATGTTCTATTTATTCAACAACGCCCAGGTACTTATCAACAAGATCTAAAAGATTGATGAGACCTACTCTACTGAAACGCTGAGCTCCTTGCAGAATCCCATCACATGTACCATTCCACCATAAGTAGTCAATCATTATACCCGTATTATCTACAGGCAGATCCAAGTCATTTTACAACGTACAATGCAGCCACTTTTAAAAAGGGCGGGATCATTGATTCATGGCAGACATTACTCTAATCAGTGGTGGTACACCTTGCAGTGCCAAATACGTGGCTAAACATTTGGCTAAGAAGCTGGAAAAGCAGCTTTTTCTACTGAGACCTTGCACGGCCCAGAGCTATATGAATTGCCCCTGTTCAGCCGCTGGATAGTGGTTTCTTCCGCCTACGGAGCCGGGAAACTGCCGCATAACTTACAACTACTATTAGAACAGATTGCTAACCAGCAGCCGTATCTTTCTAACATGCAATTTGGCGCAGTTAGATTAGGCAGCTCTGAATACGATACCTTTTGTAGGGCGATTAAACAGATCGCCAATATTCTGATCGCCAGATGTGCAACAAGGATCGTCAACCGATTTGAGATCAAAGTGACTAAACACGAAATTTCATAATATCCAGCAGAGAAATGGGTAAAAAACTGGATTCATTTACTCTAGTTTGCTTAAATATCACGCAAAAATTGTGTATAAATAAGCTTAAAAGCAGGGTAAAAGCAGTAGTTATCCCAATAACTACCGTACATTTCTTAACTTGTTGTACATAAAATGCTATTTAGATCCCAGCTTATCTTTGTCAGGATCACTGATCATCCACAGTTAATGATTAACTTTAATTTACTGATATGAAAAAGGAATAATCACTTACTCACAGAAGATTACGATCGTAATAAGAAATATAATAAAAAATCTTTAAATAAAATATTTTGTTTTAATTACCGATGATCCTGGGCACTTGGTCAATCGTCTAAACTTTAGTAGAATCTTCCACTTCAGGGCAAACACGATCTTTCGCAATACACTGAGGTGCAGTTATATGTTTTATCCCAATCAATTTGACGTAATCATCATTGGTGGTGGACATGCAGGTACCGAAGCCGCCATGGCGGCGGCACGCATGGGACGTCAAACTCTGTTACTAACACACAACATCGATACGCTGGGACAAATGTCTTGTAACCCTGCGATTGGCGGTATTGGTAAAGGGCATTTGGTGAAGGAAATTGACGCACTAGGCGGATTGATGGCCACTGCAATCGATCATGCTGGTATTCAGTTTAGGATACTAAACGCGAGTAAAGGCCCAGCAGTACGAGCTACCCGCGCTCAGGCGGATCGTGTGTTGTACCGTCAGGCCATACGCACCGCGTTAGAGAACCAGCTTAGCTTGATGATCTTCCAACAACCGGTCGACGATCTTATCGTGGAAAACTATCATGCTGTGGGTGCAGTAACCCAGATGGGGTTGAAATTCCGTGCAAAAGCGGTAGTGCTGACTGTAGGTACCTTCCTTGACGGTAAGATCCATATCGGCTTGAAGAATTATAAAGGCGGGCGTGCTGGAGATCCTCCGGCTATTTCGTTGTCGCAACGCCTTCGGGAACTGCCGCTACGCGTCAATCGGCTAAAAACTGGCACACCGCCGCGTATTGATGCACGCACTATTGACTTCAGTGTCTTGATGCCACAGCAGGGTGATACGCCGGTGCCGGTATTCTCGTTTATGGGTAAAGCCAGCCAGCATCCAGAGCAGAGGACGTGCTACATCACTCATACCAATGAAAAAACCCATGAGGTTATCCGCAACAATTTCGATCGTAGCCCGGTTTACTCCGGGATTATCGAAGGGATTGGCCCACGTTACTGCCCATCGATTGAAGATAAAGTGATGCGCTTCGCCGATCGTAATACACACCAGATTTTCCTTGAGCTGGAAGGTTTAACCAGTAATGAGGTTTATCCAAACGGCATTTCCACCAGCCTGCCATTTGACGTGCAGATGCAGATAGTCCGTTCAATGGAAGGGATGCAGAACGCCCGCATCGTTCGCCCAGGCTATGCTATCGAGTACGATTTCTTTGATCCCCGTGATCTAAAACCAACATTGGAGAGCAAATTTATCCAGGGGCTGTTTTTTGCAGGCCAGATCAACGGCACTACTGGTTATGAGGAAGCCGCCGCTCAAGGGTTGTTGGCCGGTCTGAACGCTGGACGCTACGCCAATCAAGATGAAGGTTGGGCACCGCGCCGCAATCAGTCCTACCTTGGCGTACTTGTGGACGATCTCAGCACACTGGGTACTAAAGAACCATACCGCATGTTTACATCACGAGCTGAATATCGCCTTATGCTGCGCGAAGACAACGCCGATTTGCGCCTAACCGAGAAAGGCCGTGAATTGGGCCTAGTGGGCGATTTGCGCTGGGCGCGCTACTGCGAGAAGCTGGAACACATTGAACAGGAACGTCAGCGTTTACGTGACATCTGGATGCATCCGCATGCCGAGAATGTCGAGCAGGTTAACCTGTTGCTGAAGACACCATTATCACGTAAAGCAAACGGCGAAGAACTGTTGCGCCGTCCTGAAATGGATTACTCGTTGCTGACTAGTGTGGCTGCTTTTTCGCCAGTACTGGAAGATACCCAGGCTGCCGAGCAAATTGAGATCCAGGTCAAATACCAAGGCTATATCGCTCGTCAGCAGGAAGAGATTGAGAAACAACAGCGCAATGAAAATACTGTTCTGCCATTGGATTTCGATTACTGTCAAGTGTCCGGCCTGTCAAACGAAGTGATCGCCAAGCTAAATGATCACAAACCGAACTCCATTGGCCAAGCTTCGCGTATCTCTGGGATCACTCCAGCGGCGATATCAATTTTGCTAATTTGGTTAAAGAAACAAGGGTTACTACGCCGAAGCGCATAAAATGCGTATTTGAATGGCCGTTTTTTATTAGATAAGCAAGCGACCACTGACATTATTCCTAGCTAGAATTATTATTGTTGTTTCGTCATGCCAAACTCAGAGTCGCTGGTATTTCAACGACTATCAGAGGTAAACGTCGTGCAAAAAAAGTTAAACTCATTGATTTTAGCAGTTGATATTAATTTTCCCGAACAGCAAAAACAGAAGTTATTGGGCTACATTGTCATGCTGAACAAATAGAACAAAGTTTATAACCTAACTTCGGTGCGCGATGCTCAGCAAATGCTGGTGCGCCATATCCTTGACAGCGTCGTTATCAACTCGCATCTACAAGGTTCACGCTTTATCGATGTAGGAACTGGCCCTGGCTTTCCGGGTATTCCACTGGCGATTGTTCGCCCGGACGCGTATTTCACATTACTGGACAGCCTGGGAAAGCGTGTGCGCTTCCTGCGCCAGGTACAGCATGAGCTAAGGGCTATACAATATTGAGCTGGTTTAGAGCAGCGTTGAGGAATTCGTAGCTAAAACGCGGTTTGACGGCGTCATCAGCCGTGATTTCGCCTCGGTTCAAGACATTCTGTCTTGGTGCCATCATCTTCCGGTCAAATGGCGAGGGTGTTTCTATGCACTGAAAGGTGTATATCCATATTCAGAACCGGCGCAGTTTCTGGACTGCATCAACCTTGAATCCGTAGTGCAGTTACAAGTAACTGAACTAGCTGGCGTTCGCCATTTGGTTATTCTTAAGGCAAACTGATATTTCTTTTTATCAAACCAACAGAATTAGGAAATTAAAGGCTAAGATAACCATGAAATAGGTCAGATAATAGAAATTATTAGTTATTTTACTTTTTAACACTAAAAATTAGAATAATTAGCTATAATAAAATAATTTTTATGATAATAGTTACGCTAGTAACTATAGGATCAATATCGCACCTTGCTATTATGCCAATTTCCATTATGGTAATATCTTGCTGGTTGTCAATAAAAGTTTTTATTGATGATATTATTAATGGTTAAATTGCTATATAGAAGGTTAGTTAACCAGCATACATAAGTCATAAAAGGGTATTGTTGTGATCGGTCACTCATTTCCTACTTTAATCTAGGAATAATCAGATAAACAAACTATACCTATTTCCTCATCCATTTTTGTAAAAAAAGCCTGAAATAGCAGTAGGGTAAATATTTCTCTACATATCTATTGAATTCGTGTGTGTCCGCCGTATAATTTGCAAGTTTTTTGCTGCTTGACTCAGAACAATAAAAAAAATTGTATGCGCCACTCAGCTACGGAGAAAACAAACATCATGTCTGTTCCCGGTTACAACGGAAAAATCGTACTCAACCTGCTGTTTTTTCAGTTGATGACGTTTGTTCTGATCAGTAATTTTTCTTGCTGAAAAATCCTGGAGGAGCGTTTCGGCACTGGTTAATGGCCTTGCTGCCTGGTTACCGAGCGTAATGTTTATGCTGTTTGCCTTGTGCCATCAGATGCAGATGCCGGTGTCTGGTAGGATTGCTTAGTCCTTCGCCATCGGTGAAGGACTAAAGGTCGCAAGCACTATTTTTTTGATCGTTGTGCTTGGGGTGTTCAAGATAGCGGCTTTACCGCTTGGCTTGGCCTATTTAGCGGTGTTATTGGTGCAGATAGTAGCACCTGCCACGATTAACAGTTACCGAACTTAACTAAACAAGAGTAAGAGGCATTATGTCTGTAGGAGAAGTCTTTACTCCACAGGAGTATATCGGTCACCACCTGACGCAACTTCGGGTTGGTACAGGGTACTGGTCGATTAATATCGATTCGATGTTTTTCTCCGTTGTCCTAGGGATTCTCTTTCTGGTGATATTCCGCAAAGTAGCAAAAAATGCTACTAGCGGTATACCGGGTAAGCTGCAAACAGCTGTGGAATTGGTAGTCGGATTTGTCGATAGCAGCGTTCGCGATATGTATCATGGGAAAAGCAAGGTTATTGCGCCGTTGGCGTTGGCAGTGTTTGTCTGGGTATTCCTGATGAACCTAATGGACTTGTTGCCGATAGATCTGCTGCCAACCATTGGCGAGCGTTATCTCGGTTTGCCTGCGCTGCGTGTAGTTCCTACTGCTGATGTGAACGTAAGCCTATCGATGGCACTGGGCGTGTTTATCCTAATTCTGTTTTATAGCATCAACATAAAAGGCGTTGGTAAATTTGTTAAAGAATTAACCATGCAGCCGTTTAACCACCCTATATTCATTCCGATAAACCTGATTATTGAAGGTGTCAGCCTACTTTCTAAGCCAGTTTCACTGGGGCTGCGACTCTTCGGCAACATGTATGCGGGTGAGCTAATCTTCATCCTGATTGCTGGTCTGTTGCCGTGGTGGTCACAGTGGGCTTTGAGCTTGCCTTGGGCTATATTCCACATCCTGATCATTACGCTTCAAGCTTTTATTTTCATGGTTCTGACAATCGTCTATCTGTCGATGGCATCCGAAGAACACTAATTTTTTAAAACACATGCACTTTTTTAACTGAAATAAACTGGAGAATGTCATGGAAAACCTAAGTACGGACCTGCTGTACATGGCTGCCGCTGTGATGATGGGGTTAGCGGCAATCGGTGCTGCGATCGGTATCGGCATCCTGGGGGGGAAATTCTTGGAAGGTGCGGCTCGTCAGCCTGATTTGATACCTCTGCTGCGTACACAGTTCTTTATCGTTATGGGTCTAGTTGACGCTATCCCAATGATTGCTGTTGGTCTGGGTCTTTACGTGATGTTTGCCATCACGAAGTAGAGACGTTATCTACACTGATAACCACACTATTAACTTTTAAAGAGGCATTGTGCTGTGAATCTTAACGCAACAATCCTCGGCCAGGCCATTGCGTTTGTTATGTTTGTTTGGTTCTGTATGAAGTATGTGTGGCCGCCGATTATGGCCGCCATTGAGAAGCGTCAGAAAGAAATTGCTGATGGTCTCGCTTTAGCAGAGCGTGCGAAAAAAGATCTGGCCTTAGCGCAAGCTAATGCGGCTGATCATTTGAAAACTGCTAAAGCAGAAGCTCAGGAGCTCATTGAGTACGCAAACAAACGCAAAGCTCAGATCATAGATGAAGCAAAAGCCGAAGCTGAGCAGGAACGTAACAAAATTGTGGCGCAAGCTCAGGCTAAAATTAAAGCTGAATGTAAGCGCGCTCGTGAAGAGTTGCGTAAGCAAGTCGCAATGCTAGCAATCGCTGGTGCCGAAAAAATCATAGAACGTTCTGTGGATGAAGCTGCTAATAGCGACATCATTGATAAACTGGTCGCTGAACTGTAAGGAGGGAGAGTCTGATGTCTGAATGTGTCACTGTAGCTCGCCCCTACGGCAAAGCAGCTTTCGACTTTGCCATTGAGCACCAAAGTCTAAATCGCTGGCAGAAAATGCTGGCATTTTCGGCTCTTATCACTCGTAATGAACAGATTTCTGAACTGCTGTCTGGCGCGGTTGCAGCGGAGACGATATCCAATATTTTCATCGCTATTTGTGGCGATAAACTCGACAAATATGGCCAGAACTTTATCCATATAATGGCCGAAAATAGACGTTTACAGGTTCTTCCTGTAGTGTTGCAGCAGTTCATCAAACTGCGCGCTTCGCTAGAATCTATTATCGAAGTAGATGTGATCTCTGCGAGTGCACTGAGCGACGAACAGCAGGATAAAATTATCGCTGCGATGGGAAAACGTCTAAAACGCACAGTAAAGCTGAATTGCAAAATTGATAAGTCTGTACTAGCTGGCATTATTGTCCATGCTGGAGATATAGTGATTGATGGTAGCGTACGCGGCCGTCTTGAACGCCTGACAGACTTCTTGTAGTCTTAAGGAGACTGGATCATGCAACTAAATTCCACAGAAATCAGCGAACTGATTAAGCAACGCATTGCTCAGTTCAATGTAGTGAGCGAAGCTCACAATGAAGGTACTATCGTTTCCGTCAGCGATGGGATTATCCGCGTACAGGGTCTGGATAAAGTTATGCAGGGCGAAATGATCGCACTGCCAGGTAGCCGTTACGCAATAGCATTGAACCTAGAGCGCGACTCCGTCGGTGCCGTGGTTATGGGACCGTATGCGGATCTGGCCGAAGGCATGAAGGTAAAATGTACAGGCCGTATTTTGGAGGTTCCGGTTGGCCGTGGCCTGCTGGGTCGAGTTGTTAACACCTTGGGCGTACCTATTGACGTTAAAGGCCCGGTTGAAAACGACGGCTTCTCACCGGTTGAAGTCATCGCTCCTGGCGTTATTGAGCGTCAATCCGTTGACCAGCCGGTTCAGACTGGCTACAAATCTGTAGATGCCATGATCCCCGTTGGCCGTGGCCAGCGTGAACTGGTTATCGGTGACCGCCAGACAGGTAAAACTGCATTGGTGGTCGATACGATAATCAATCAACGTGACTCCAGTATTAAATGTGTTTACGTAGCTATCGGTCAGAAAGCGTCCACCATCGCTAACGTAGTGCGCAAACTGGAAGAGCACGGCGCACTGGCCAACACTATCGTTGTGGTTGCTACTGCGTCTGAATCTGCTGCACTGCAATATCTGGCACCCTATGCTGGTTGCACGATGGGTGAATATTTCCGTGATCGCGGTGAAGATGCGCTAATCGTGTACGATGATCTGTCTAAACAGGCCGTTGCTTACCGTCAGATATCCCTGTTGCTTCGTCGCCCACCAGGCCGTGAAGCCTACCCAGGCGATGTATTCTATCTCCACTCGCGTTTACTAGAGCGCGCTGCACGCGTTAACGCTGAATATGTTGAAGCCTTCACGAAAGGTGAAGTCAAAGGCAAAACCGGTTCACTGACCGCCCTACCGATCATTGAAACTCAGGCGGGTGACGTTTCAGCATTTGTTCCAACCAACGTAATTTCGATCACCGATGGTCAGATATTCCTGGAATCCAACCTATTTAACTCCGGCATTCGTCCAGCAGTCAACCCAGGTATATCGGTATCCCGTGTGGGTGGTGCAGCACAGACTAAAATGATGAAAAAGCTGTCTGGTGGTATCCGTACTGCTCTGGCACAGTATCGTGAATTAGCAGCCTTCTCACAGTTTGCTTCAGATCTGGATGATACAACTCGCAACCAACTGAGCCACGGCCAGAAAGTGACCGAACTGCTCAAACAGAAACAGTATGCGCCGATGTCGATTGCACAACAGTCTCTGGTACTGTTTGCTGCAGAACGTGGCTACCTAAACGACGTCGCAGTCGCGAAGGTTGTGAGCTTTGAAGCCGCGTTGGTTGCTTACGCTGACTGCGAGTATGCTGAACTGCTGGAGCAAATCAACCAAACTGGCAACTTTAATGATGAGATCGAAGGCAAGCTTAAAGGCATCCTCGATACCTTCAAGAAAACCCAGTTCTGGTAACGTCGAACGGTCTTGCTGTTTAAAGACAGCAGGCCGTCTGGTAGTTAGGAGAAGCAGATATGGCCAGCATAAAAAAGATACATAGTAAGATCGGAAGCGTGAAAAATACGCAAAAAATCACTAAAGCGATGGAAATGGTCGCAGCCTCCAAAATGCGGAAATCGCAAGAACGCATGGTGGCTAGCCGTCCTTATGCAGAGACCGTACGCAAAGTAATTTGCCACCTTGTATCAGGGAATCTGGAGTACCAGCACCCATATCTGAACGAGCGTGACGTTAAGCGCGTCGGATATCTGGTAGTGTCTACTGACCGAGGTCTCTGTGGCAGCTTGAACATCAACCTGTTTAAAAAGCTGCTGATGGAGATGAAAGATTGGTCTGAAAAAGGCGTTGAAACCGATTTGGCGCTGATTGGCTCTAAAGCGGCCTCTTTTTTTGGTTCCGTAGGCGGCAACACCGTTGCCCAAGTTACCGGTATGGGGGATAAACCTTCCCTGTTGGATCTTATTGGTCCGGTAAAAGTTATGCTACAAGCCTACGACGCAGGTCGTTTAGACAAACTGTATATTGTCAGCAACAAATTTATAAATACGATGTCCCAAGAGCCGCAAGTCATTCAGTTGTTACCGTTAACGCCTGCTGATGATGCAGAACTGAAAAAAATACCTTGGGATTACCTATATGAACCTGAGCCAAAAGTGTTGCTTGATACCTTGCTAAGCCGTTATGTGGAATCGCAGGCTTATCAGTGCGTCGTGGAAAATTTGGCCAGCGAGCAGGCTGCACGAATGGTCGCAATGAAAGCCGCAACTGATAACGGCGGCAGCCTGATCAAAGAGCTGCAGTTGGTATACAACAAGGCTCGTCAGGCCAGCATCACTCAGGAACTCACGGAGATCGTTTCGGGAGCCTCCGCAGTTTAACCAGGTTATTACAATAGATAGTGCAGATTTCGGGAAAGCAGCCACCACGCCTACAATTTGAAATATGTCAGGTAAACGAATTACGTAGAGGATTCAAGATGGTTACTGGAAAGATTATCCAGGTAATCGGCGCCGTACTGGACGTCGAGTTCCCTCAGGATGCCGTACCAAAAGTGTATGATGCCCTTGAGGTTGACAACGATACCGACAAACTAGTTCTGGAAGTTCAGCAGCAGCTAGGTAGTGGTGTTGTTCGCTGTATCGCAATGGGGACCTCTGACGGTCTGCGTCGCGGCTTGAAAGTAAAAAACCTGGAACACCCGATTGAAGTGCCAGTGGGTAAAGCCACCTTAGGCCGTATCATGAACGTATTGGGCGAGCCCATCGACATGAAAGGCGAGATTGGCGAAAAAGAGCGTTGGGCTATTCACCGTCCTGCGCCAAGCTACGAAGAGTTGTCTAGCTCTCAGGAGCTACTGGAAAGCGGTATAAAAGTAATGGATCTGATTTGTCCGTTTGCTAAGGGCGGTAAAGTCGGTCTATTCGGCGGTGCAGGTGTGGGTAAAACCGTAAACATGATGGAACTTATCCGTAACATCGCGATTGAACATTCCGGTTATTCCGTGTTTGCAGGCGTGGGCGAGCGTACGCGTGAGGGTAATGACTTCTACCACGAAATGAAGGATTCTAACGTACTAGACAAAGTATCGCTGGTTTACGGTCAGATGAATGAGCCTCCGGGTAACCGCCTGCGCGTGGCACTAACCGGGTTGACCATAGCAGAGAAATTCCGTGACGAAGGACGCGACGTTCTGTTGTTCGTCGATAATATATACCGTTACACCCTGGCCGGTACCGAAGTTTCCGCACTTTTGGGCCGTATGCCATCTGCGGTAGGTTATCAGCCAACGTTGGCAGAAGAAATGGGGGTTCTTCAAGAACGGATTACCTCTACCAAGACCGGTTCCATCACCTCTGTACAGGCTGTTTACGTTCCAGCCGATGATCTGACTGACCCATCACCAGCTACCACTTTTGCGCACTTGGATGCAACCGTGGTTCTGAGTCGTGACATTGCTTCTCTGGGTATTTACCCGGCTGTTGACCCACTGGACTCCACTAGCCGTCAGTTAGATCCGCTGGTTGTTGGTCAGGAGCACTACGATGTGGCGCGTGGCGTGCAGTCCATTTTGCAACGTTATCAGGAACTGAAAGATATCATTGCCATCTTGGGTATGGACGAGCTGTCTGAAGAAGATAAGCTGGTGGTATCCCGTGCACGTAAAATCCAGCGTTTCCTGTCTCAGCCGTTCTTCGTGGCAGAGATTTTCACCGGTTATCCGGGAAAATTTGTATCGTTGAAAGACACTATCCGTGGTTTCAAAGGCATTATGGATGGCGATTATGACAACCTGCCAGAACAGGCGTTTTACATGGTTGGCACCATTAAAGAAGCAGTGGAAAAAGCCAAGAAACTATAACGCATTGAGAGGAGAGTGATTTGGCTATGACTTACCATCTGGATGTCGTAAGCGCGGAAAAGCAGATTTTTTCCGGCTTGGTGCAAAAGATTCAGGTGACAGGCAGTGAAGGTGAACTAGGGATCTTCCCTGGCCATGCGCCGCTGCTGACTGCCATCAAACCTGGCATGGTACATATTGTTAACCAACACGGTGAAGAAGAGTTTATTTACCTGTCAGGTGGTGTACTTGAGGTACAGCCGAGTGTAGTTTCCGTGTTAGCTGATACGGCTATCCGTGGAACTGACCTAGACGAAGCAAGAGCGCTAGAGGCTAAGTATAAAGCTGAAGATCATATTCGTAACTCTCACGGTGACGTAGATTATGCTCAGGCATCCGCTGAACTGGCAAGAGCGATCGCAAAACTGCGTGTTATCGAGTTAACCAGAGAAGCGATGTAATTTTCGGGGCCTAATATGCACTAAAAATTAAGAAAGCAAGCGACCTATTTAGGTTGCTTGCTTTGAAATAAGCATTTCAGACCGGCAATTATTGTGGCGTATGACCTTTTATATTAGTAAGAATATGATCGATGATCGGCAGAAATTACACCTCCGCAAAAAATAGGTAGCGCTTGTGATAAACCAATGCCTTCGTCCGATTCGTGTAAAGTTCGTGTAAAAAAATATGTAGTAATCTTTTTAATAAACGGTTTTACTTTTGCCTATCAAAATAAAGTTATCAGGTTACTTATGTCGAAAAGTGCAATGAGTGTAGTTATACTCGCCGCAGGCAAAGGAACACGCATGTATTCCGATCTTCCTAAGGTGTTACATCCGTTGGCGGGCAAGCCAATGGTGCAATACGTCATTAATACAGCGCTGAAGTTGGGTGCACAAAATATCCATCTAGTGTACGGCCATGGTTGCGATCAGTTGAAAAGCACCTTATCTGATGGAGCGCTGAACTGGGTACTACAGGTTGAACAGTTAGGTACTGGGCACGCGATGCAACAGGCTGCGCCATATTTTTCCGATAATGAAGACGTGCTGATACTATACGGCGACGTACCGTTGATCTCTGTTGAGACTCTCACCCGGCTGCTAGCTGCAAAGCCGCAGGGCGGCATAAGTCTGCTGACAGTGAGACTGGACGACCCAGTCGGATACGGACGTATTGTGCGCGAGAATGGCGAGGTGGTGGCCATTGTTGAACATAAAGACGCAAGCGAGACGCAACTTCAGAACAACGAAATAAATACCGGCATTCTAGTGGCCAAAGGGCGCGATCTTATTTGCTGGCTGGATATGCTCAAAAACGATAATGAGCAGGCTGAATATTACATCACAGATATCATCGCATTGGCCCATGCGGACGGCAAAAAAATAGAGGCGGTACATCCAATGAACCCAAGCGAAGTAGAAGGTGTTAACAACTGCTTGCAGCTAGCGGCACTAGAGCGGGTATTACAGTCAAAACAAGCTGAAAAGCTGCTGCTAGCTGGCGTTATGCTGCTGGATCCAGCACGTTTTGATCTGCGCGGTGAACTTGTCTATGGTCGCGATATATCTATTGATGCTAATGTGATTATTGAAGGCACTGTCAAGCTGGGCGATCGGGTAAAAATCGGTATCGGCTGCGTATTAAAAAACTGCGAGATTAGTAACGATTGCGAGATCAGCCCATACAGCTTACTGGAAGATACGGTGCTGGAAGCTAATTGCACCGTGGGGCCTTTTGCTCGCCTACGGCCTGGCACTAAACTGGCTGCTAGTGCTCACGTTGGCAATTTCGTGGAAATGAAAAAGGCACACTTGGGTAAAGGTTCCAAAGCTTGTCATCTGAGTTATCTAGGTGATGCCGAGATTGGCGATGGTGTAAATATTGGTGCTGGCACCATCACCTGCAATTATGATGGCGCTAATAAACATAAAACCATTATCGGTGACGGAGTATTTATCGGCTCTGATAGCCAACTAGTGGCACCGGTTTCTGTCGGCAAAGATTCCACTATTGCCGCTGGCACCACGGTCACCCATGATATTGACGAAAACGAACTGGTGCTGAGTCGCATTAAGCAGAAGCATATCCGGGGTTGGCCGCGCCCGGTTAAAAAATTATGCCATAAATAATTTGAGTTGCCGGAAGGCAGCAACGCAAGCGCGGTTTAAATCGGTTCCCGAACGATTTAAACCGCGCTTGCGTTGGGTCGCAGGCTAAACTTCAGGGATGAAGTTGATTAATCCCCAGGCGCTGACACACGTCAGTGACTGGGCTAAGAGAGAAAAGCTCACGCATAGGCAACTTGAAGTATGGCTGGTATAAGTAGTATATTTTGAGTTGGTTTTATTAACGAAACCAACTCAAAATATACTGAATCCCTAATGGCTAAGGCAGCGGGGATGCATAGTGAAATCAGTTTCAGATCATAAAAGTACGTCTCTGAGAGCGTTTAAATTAGGAATATATCTGATGTGTGGAATTGTAGGTGCAGTGGCGCAACGAGATATTGCAGAAATCCTGTTGGAAGGTTTACGCCGTCTTGAGTACCGTGGTTATGACTCCGCTGGGTTGGTAGTGGTAAATAATGAAGGCAAAATCAGCCGCCTGCGCAGCGTAGGCAAAGTGCAAAAACTGGCTGAAGTCGCAGAACAACATGAACTGCACGGAGGCACCGGTATTGCACACACCCGTTGGGCGACGCACGGTGAATCGACTGAAGCGAATGCGCACCCACATATTTCTGATTACATTACTGTGGTGCATAACGGTATTATCGAAAACCACGAACCGCTGCGTGAGTTGCTGATCGAACGTGGCTACTGCTTCAGTTCAGAAACTGATACTGAAGTGATTGCTCATCTGGTTCATTGGGAGCACAAGCAGGGTGGCACACTGCTGGAAGTGCTTCAGCGATTAATCCCTCAACTGCGAGGTGCCTATGGCACCGTCGTGATGGATAACCGAGATCCAACCGTACTGGTAGGTGCGCGCTCCGGTAGCCCTTTGGTGATTGGGCTTGGTGTTGGTGAAAACTTTATCGCTTCCGATCAACTGGCGCTATTACCGGTAACCCGCCGCTTTATCTTTCTGGAAGAAGGCGATCTGGTTGAGATGACTCGCCGCACCGTCAACATTTTCGATAAGCAAGGCAACCCAGTAGAACGTCCTGAAATAGAATCCCAGGTGCAGTATGACGCCGGTGACAAGGGTGCGCACCGTCACTACATGCAGAAAGAGATCTATGAACAGCCGCTGGCTTTGAAAAACACCCTGGAAGGGCGTTTCAGCCAAGGCCAAATTAATTTGAGCGAGTTTGGCTTACGCACTGATGAACTGTTGGCAAAGGTACAGCATGTGCAGATTATCGCTTGCGGCACTTCCTATCACTCTGGCATGGTGGCGCGTTACTGGCTTGAAGCGCTGGCAAATATACCTTGCGATGTAGAGATCGCCTCAGAATTCCGCTACCGAAAATCGGTAGTGCGACCAGGTAGCTTAATTATCACGCTATCACAGTCTGGTGAAACCGCCGATACTCTGGCGGCGTTGCGCCATGCTAAAGAGCTGGGTTACCTCGGTTCGCTGGCGGTGTGCAACGTGGCTGGTTCTTCTTTGGTGCGTGAATCAGATCTAGCGTTTATGACCAAGGCTGGCACTGAAATCTGCGTAGCCTCCACCAAGGCTTTCACCACTCAGCTTGCGGTGTTGTTGATGCTAGTGGTGCGTTTGGGTCGCCTGAATGACATGGAGGAAAGCGTAGAACATGACATCGTGCACGCTTTGCAGGCACTGCCAACACGTATCGAGAAAATGTTGTCAATGGAAAAAATTATCGAAGCGCTAGCGGAAGATTTCTCCGACAAGCATCATGCGTTATTCCTCGGACGTGGTGATCAGTACCCGATCGCTATGGAGGGGGCATTGAAGCTGAAAGAGATCTCCTATATCCATGCCGAAGCCTATGCAGCAGGTGAATTAAAGCATGGGCCGTTGTCCTTGATTGATTCTGATATGCCGGTGATTGTGGTTGCACCGAATAACGAGCTATTGGAAAAGTTGAAATCCAATATTGAAGAAGTGCGCACGCGAGGTGGGCGGTTGTATGTATTCGCTGATCAGGATGCTGGCTTTGTCAGCAGTGAAGGAATGACCATCATTCCATTGCCGCACGTTGAAGAAATCGTAGCACCAATCTTTTATACCGTACCGCTGCAATTGTTGTCTTATCATGTAGCATTGATTAAAGGCACTGATGTTGATCAGCCGCGTAATTTGGCGAAGTCAGTTACGGTTGAATAACTGAAGCAGACAGATTAGCGATAATTGTGGGCGGACAAAATAGTTGTTAACTGGAAAAGTCTGATTATACTGTTTAAAAAAAGTATACCGAACTTTTTATGGTTAAGTCAAAGCAATCACTGTAATCGTCATGCAAACTCACATTGTTAATAAAATTCTGCTGCCACATGCTGCTTTCATTCAATACAATGACTTTGAGTTTAAGCATGGTAAAACGGTGTTCTCACAGTGAACGGTAACAGCATCTCTACGCCTGGCAACACAAAGGATTAACTTTATAGCACTCGGTGTTGTTGAATAAATTGGATTTGGAATGAAGAATTCCCTGAATGGGCATCTTTCAGGCAACGCGTAGATTTTATGGGCATACCGGCAAGCGTAATCTTGTTTAATGCACATATCATGGCCATATCCTCTGCAACTTGCGCATTATAATCTCGCAGCGACAGGTGATCACTAAATAGCTGTTTTACTCTGTACATCGCTATTTCGGCTATCGAACGTCTATGGTGGCCCGTCATACTTTTCCTCCGTGTGTTATTTCCGGTAAGGCGTTGGTTCGCTACCGCTTAATTTCGGTCTGCATAGTCTGCCGACAAATAACTGGCTCCGCTGCTGGGCGGTATTAACACCATTATCTTCTTGCTCTTTAACTCATCATGACTAACTCGCCTATCGTACGCCCCATCCGCCGAGGCTACTTTGATTTTACGGTACGTCTAGCGGATAAGACCTGGTAAGGCTTACGTATCTGTGACATTACTCAAGGAAAGTTAAGCACAGATGCCCTAATGTGTTTCTATATTTACAGCTAAATGCAGTTTTCGCCAGATCCGCTGTTTCCCTGACCGTGTTTTAAAGCCAGGTGCGCAATTTCACCCGGCATTGGGTTTTTAAACGGGACATTGACGTACTTCGCTAGCTTACTAATACAAGTGTAGTACGGGCAGTTCAACGGCACTTTAATCAGTATGAAAATGGAGTCGACGAAGCCCTGGAGGGCGCGAAGTGTCATGCCGACAAATCGGTTTCAGAATAAATACGCTGGTTATTGCCATATCGTAATAATATTGTAGGCGACCAAGCAGAGAAGGTTTTTCCTCGCTGTACCAGGGGTACAGTGCCGTTTCATTCACCCAGAAAGTGAGTGAAAACCGAGTGTGATAGTGGCGTTGTTATAAGCCTTCAAGTTGGTGATCTTAAACTTTTGCTTAGCCACGCTATGTAGCTATTTTGACAGAAGGAGAGTCATCTGATCCTCGTGCCGGCAGAAATATTAGATTTATTCAACAAAGCCTCGTGATGTTCAAAAAAGCCGTTGCGCTCCCTATGAGTGGCCAGTTAAAAGCGCCTGTGAATCTTTTGATTGTTTATTTGTTAGAATCGTTTTTACGTTTGGCTTCAAGGTTTTGAGATAGATGTGGGTCAAATTCAACGGCCAAAGCAACTTTCTTCAACGGCTAGATTAACGGAGTTAAAAATATTATCTTTGCCCGTCAAAATCCTGACTATCCTGAAGTACTGTCAGTGCGTTATCGAAATCGAGGTGTTAGGATATGTGTCATTTCTTTTTTATTATATATTGACTTGAATAAAACAGGATGTCTAACACTATCCATCGTATACAGAAAAAAGCCAACCCACCGTTTAACGTTCCCCCATCAAACTTTGGGGGATACAATTAACCGGCCTTCTGTCTTCATTTCCCTATAGGTTTAACTTTTTCTCTAAATAGTGGATGTTGGTGCCACCATGCTGGAAGTTTTCATCGTTCATAATCTTTTGCTGCAACTTAATGTTATTTTTGATGCCATCAATGATCAACTCGGCCAGCGCATTCTTCATGCGGGAAATTGCCACATCTCGGTTTTCACCGTAAGTGATCAGCTTACCAATCATGGAGTCATAGTACGGCGGCACCGTATAGCCAGCGTAGATATGAGACTCCCAACGCACGCCGAAACCACCTGGCACATGGAAACGAGTGATCTTGCCGGGGCTTGGCATCAAAGTGTTTGGATCTTCGGCGTTGATACGGCATTCCACCGCGTGGCCGTGGATCTTCACCTCGTGTTGTTTGATCGATAGAGGCAGACCGGCAGCAATGCGTAACTGCTCTTTGATTAGATCCACACCTGTAATCATCTCAGTAACCGGATGCTCAACTTGAATACGTGTGTTCATTTCGATGAAATAGAACTCGCCGTTTTCATACAGAAACTCAAAAGTACCTGCACCCCGGTAGCCGATTTCCACGCAGGCTTTCGAGCAACGTTCGCCGATATAACGGCGTATTTCACTGGTAATACCTGTTGCTGGTGCCTCTTCTACCACCTTCTGGTGGCGGCGCTGCATAGAACAATCACGCTCAGCTAGATAGATAGCGTTGCCCTGGCCGTTAGCCAATACCTGAATTTCAATATGGCGTGGGTTCTCCAGGTATTTTTCTATATAAACTATGTCGTTGTTGAAAGCCGCTTTAGCTTCCGCTTTCGTCATATTAATAGACTGCTCAAGGTTTTTATCGCTGTGTACAACGCGCATGCCACGGCCGCCACCACCGCCGGATGCCTTAATGATCACCGGGTAACCAATACGTTTGGCAAAGGCATGGTTTTTATCCATATCGTCGGTCAGCGGCCCATCAGAACCAGGCACACAAGGTACCCCGGCTTTCTTCATGGCACTGATCGCAGAAACCTTATCGCCCATCAGGCGGATAGTTTCTGCTTTTGGGCCAATAAAGATAAATCCTGAGCGTTCAACCTGCTCGGCGAAGTCGGCATTCTCGGATAGGAATCCATAGCCAGGGTGGATCGCCACTGCACCGGTGATTTCCGCCGCAGAGATAATAGCTGGGATGTTTAAGTAACTTTTTACCGATGGTGCCGGGCCGATACACACGGTTTCATCAGCCAGTAGTACGTGTTTCAGATCGCGGTCGGCTATGGAGTGAACTGCCACGGTCTGTATGCCCAGTTCTTTGCAGGCACGCAAAATACGTAGCGCTATCTCGCCACGGTTGGCGATAATGATTTTATCAAGCATGAGGACGCCTCGTTATTCGATGACGACCAGTGGCTCGTCATATTCAACCGGCTGGCCGCTTTCCACCAGAATTGCTTTAACAACACCGGATTTATCCGCCTCAATCTGGTTCATCATTTTCATTGCTTCAACTATGCACAGCGTGTCGCCGACATTCACGCTCTGGCCAACTTCCACAAAGGCTTTCGCGTCGGGGCTTGGCGTGCGGTAGAAGGTACCGACCATAGGGGAGTGAACGACATGAAAACTCATCGCCGCAGGGGGTTCTGCACCTGACACGCTGCCTATTGTTGCAGCCAGGGCTGGCTGTTGCTGTGCGGGTAGTGCGTATGTCTTCTGTATCATTGGGTAAGCCTGCGCCAGTGTGGTACGGCTGATGCGAACGGATTCTTCGCCTTCAGAGATTTCCAGTTGAGAAATGCCTGATTCTTCAACTAGTTCGATCAGTTTCTTGATTTTACGAATATCCATGAGTGTGATTCCGTACTCTTTTTGTGTAGCAATTTAGTGGGTATTTGATAGACGGTTGACCGCTGCCTGTAAAGCAAAAGTGTAGCCGTTTGCACCCAGCCCGCAGATCACGCCTACCGCTACGTCAGAGAGGTAAGAGTGATGTCGGAAAGGCTCACGAGCGTGCACGTTTGACAGATGGATCTCGATAAAGGGGATCTGCACCGCCAGCAATGCATCGCGTAGCGCCACACTGGTGTGTGTAAACGCAGCCGGGTTGATCAAAATGAAATCCGTGTTGCCATGTGCCTGATGAATGCGATCGATCAGCAGAGACTCGGCGTTGGATTGCAGATGACTCAGTGTTATATCTAGTGCGGACGCCTGAGTTTCTAATTCATTAACAATCTCTGCTAGTGTTGTGCTGCCGTACTTCTCTGGCTCACGCGTCCCCGATAGATTAAGATTGGGGCCGTTTAGAAGCAAAATGTGAAAATTATCCGACATTGTGCTGGTATCTCCGGCAATAAAACCAACATCGTAGAAAAATAACCTGATGTCAACGATTTGTCATCTGCTAAGGCGGGAATTTTCTCTTAGAACAGGATAAAGGGCGGGTATTATAACGATATCGTAGCAATTAGCAGCTGAATACTGAGCTTATCAGCGTAGATATTTAAAACCAAGTTAGTCAGTCCAGATAATCATCTGTGGGAGTGTGAAGGGGCTTTGTTAAATACATCAGATTTGGAATAAAAGAGTTCCCTGAATGGGCATCTTTCAGGCAACGCATACAGTTTCTCGCATACCATAGCCTATGCAACTTGCAAATTATAATCTTGCAGCGACAGGTGATCACTAAATAGCTGTTTTACTCTGTACATCGCTATTTCGGCTATCGAACGTCTATGGTGGCCCGTCATACTTTTCCTCCGTGTGTTATTTCCGGTAAGGCGTTGGTTCGCTACCGCTTAATTTCGGTCTGCATAGTCTGCCGACAAATAACTGGCTCCGCTGCTGGGCGGTATTAACACCATTATCTTCTTGCTCTTTAACTCATCATGACTAACTCGCCTATCGTAAGCCCTATCCGCCGAGGCGACTTTGATTTTACGGTACCGTTTGGCGGATGAGACCTAGTAAGGCTTCCGTATCTGTAACATTGCTCAAGGCAAGAGCAGCACAGATGACCTCATGTATTTCTGTATCTACGGCCAAATGCAGTTTTCGCCAGATTTGCCGTTTTTCCTGACCATGGTTTTTTACCATCCACTCCACCTTCCACTAAGACGTTGAGCCAGGTAGAGTCGATAAACAGGTGCGCAATTTTACCCCGCGTGGGGGGGGTTAAACGGGACATTGACGGATTTCGCCCGCTTACTGATGCAGGTATAGTCTGGGCAGTTCAACGGTACTTTTATAATTGTGAAAATGGAGTCGACGAAGCTCTGGACGGCGAGAAGTGTCAGGCTAAAAATCCTTTTCAGCACCAAGACGCTGGTCATTGCCATATTGGAATAATGTTGTGGGCGACTACGCAAAGAATCTTTTGCCTAGGCAGTACTAAGCGTGAAGCGCAGTTTCATCCACCCAGAAATTGAGTGAACTCCGAGTGATAAGGGTGTTTTTATAAGCCTTCCAGTTGGTGATATTGAACTTTTTCTTGGCTACGGGATGTCGCTATTTTGACAGCAGGAGAGTGATCTGATCCTCGTGAGGGCCAAATGTTTGATTTATTTAACAACGCCCCCTCTTGCTTAAAAATACGCGCTTAAAATTTTTTGTATTTAGCTATTAAGGCCTGCCGAGAACGCCATATAGTACTGCCCGCTGCCCGCTGCCCGCTGCCCTGCTTGCACCGCTGCACTGTTTGCCCCGCTGCTAGGTGGCCAGATCACCAAGGGAAAAACCAAAATAATAGCTTGACTCTTCAGAGAGAAAGCGTAGTCTATGTCACCTTAAGCCTGCAGGCTTGGTGCGGCTTACCTATAGCTCTTTAACAATTTATCAGACAATCTGTGTGGGCACTCCACAAGACGATATCCCGTCCTTATTATAGGACAAAAAATATCAAGTCTTGAAGAGT